>JAOATF010000271.1 GCA_030158285.1 Hyphomonadaceae bacterium | reverse complement strand
TTCATCAGGACCGGATGCGGCACCAGGCTGTTGTACGTGTAACAGAAGACCCAATCGACGGGTTGCCGCTTCTGCTGGACCTCCATGCCGCGCAGCACGGTGTCGACCGTGCCGACATAGGCATAGCCCTCGGCAATCACCTCCTCCGGCGTGGGAAAGCGACCGGTCCTGGGATCGGCCATGCCCTTGCGGAAGCCGAAGGGCTCGAACCAGGCGCGGCCGGAGAACTGCCCCGAATCCTGCCATAGCCTCATCGCCTCCTCGTCGGTGTCGGCGATGATGACGTCGCGCAGCACGCCGGTGCCCTGCCCCTTGGGCTTGCCCGAGACCTCGGCATAGACGCTGTAGAGCTTGTCTTCGTGAAACGGATGCATCGGCGGCAGGATCGGCGTCACGTTCTCCTGCGCACAGAATCGGACGGTGTTCTCCGAGCTGGCGAAGGGCTGGAACAGGGGCGGGTGCGGCTTCTGCAAGGGCTTCGGCACGACGCCGACCGACTTCAGGATGCCGTTCTCGACGCCCTTGCCCCACTTCTCCGTCGTGTCCAGCGTCCACGGCGTCGGGCCGGCCGGGATCTTCCAGAACCGGCCGTCGTGGGTGAGCATTTCCTCCGTCCAGCATTTCTTGACGATGCGGAAGTTTTCCTCGAAGGCCAGGCGATTGGCGTTGTCGATTTCGTCGTGCTGGTTGGGCAGCGCGCCGTGAATGCCGTGCGTCTGCTGCGCCATGATGTCGACCCAGCGCCGCTGATAGCCGCGGGCGAAGCCCGCGTTGGCGCGACCTCCCGTCATGTGGTCGAGCATGGCGATGTCCTCGGCCACGCGGATCGGGTTCGAGGCCGGCAGCACGATGCCGAGCTGGCCGACGCGGATCCGCTTCGTTTGCATCGCGAAGTAGAGGTCGAGCAGGACGGGGTTGTTGGAAAGCTCGAAGCCTTCGATGTGGAAGTGATGCTCGGTGAAGCTCACCGAATCGTAGCCGAGATCGTCGGCCAGACGGATCTGCTCGGACAGTTCCTTCAGCATGCGCTGGTAGAAGTCGGGCCGCATGCCGGCCATGCCGGCCTCGATCTCCGCCCGGCTGGCGATGCTGGGCAGGT
>JAOATF010000270.1 GCA_030158285.1 Hyphomonadaceae bacterium | reverse complement strand
AAACCACGCGGGGCATCCCGCGTCCCCGGGCCCTCCAAGGGCCCAAGACGACAGCACAGCAGGCGGATCACACCGGCCTCGCTGCACAGCCATGTCCGCAGTGGCTCGTCGCGCCGAAGCGCAGCGAAAGCGGAAGCTTTCGGCGCTATCTGGACCGCCGGGCCCCCGCCCGGCAGTCGCTGCGCAGCAGCGAGTAGATGTGATGTTGCACAATCGCGCCGCTACGCGACGCACTGCCGGGCCAGCCTACGCGCTGCGCGCTTCGGCGCGGCAAGCAGGCGCCCGGCGGTCCAGAGACCTAGCTGTCGGCGCGCGGCGCCATGGCGAAGCTGACGCCCATGTCGGCCAGCTGGTCCGTATCGCGCCAGCGCACATTCTCGGCGATCAGGGCAACACCTTCGGCCGACGCAACCTCAAGGCGGGTCATCGGGATTTCCATCTGCTCGCAACGCGACGGGTCAAGGCGCACCGCCTCGAACGTCATGCGGGCGCGGGCGCCCATCGGCGTACGCCACGACTTGCGGGCATCGAGGCCCACGCGGAAGCCACGACGGCGGAACGCATCCACGCGGTCCAGCGCCAGGTCCTCAAGCGAAGACACCGACGCGTCGCAGAAATCGATCCGGATCTCCTGCGGCAGCAGGCCAGCGCGCATCACGCCGGCTTCCGCAGCCATCGGGGCATCCTTGTCGGCCAGCGCCGCCATCGGGGCCTGGATCGACAGCGGGCGGTGATCCGCGCCGGTCTCCTTGGCCAGGCGCGCAGCGCGCTCGATCATGTCGCCCAGCCAGGCCGCGGCCGACGGCAGCGCATCAGCGGTCAGGTGGCCCGGGCGGAACGTATCCTCGAAATTGATATCGGTCTCAGCATGCATGCCGAACGCCTCGCCGTCGGCCAGGCGGACAACCGGGCGGAAACGCATGCGCGGCTGGCGCTCGATGACAGCGGTCGGTTCGTTCTGGACGAGGCGCAGATGGGAGGCGCGCGCGTGGGTCATTGCTTGGTCCCGGCTTAGATGCTGAGTTGCATCTTGGATAACAGAGCCGGCTGAAGGTCCGCCGAAACCAGATCGGTGAATTTTCATCAAATCGGCCACCAATTTCGAAGGTTTACGAGGGGTTGATGAGCAACGCTGACACGCCGAAACCAGCCGCCACAGTGCTTCTGGTGCGCGATGCGCCAGCCTTGGAAGTGCTAATGGTCCGCCGCAGCGCCGGAATGGCCTTCGGCGCAAGCGCCTGGGTGTTTCCCGGCGGCAAGGTCGCCGGCGCGGATTCAGCGCCCGAATGGGATGACCTTTCAGACGGCAGTTACGATCATTATGTCCGTTCACTGAGGATCGCCGCCGCCCGCGAAGTGTTCGAGGAATCCGGCCTCCTGCTCGCCACCCGTGATGGAGAGGTTCTTAACGCCGCCGCCAGCGCCGCCTTCGACAGCCAGCGCACCGCCGTCGAAGCCGATCCTTCGCTTTTCATTAATCTCGTCCGCGAGGCTGGCCTTCGCCTCACGCTGGATCGCCTCGTCCCCTTCGCCCACTGGATCACACCCAGCTTCGAACCCCGCCGCTTCGACACGCACTTCTTCCTCGTCCGCGCCCCGTCAGACCAGGTCGTCCGCCACGATGGCCGCGAAGCTGTCGATCATGAATGGGTCGCGCCCGCGGGCCTGCTGGAGCGGCGCGTGAAGGGCGAAGCCAAGCTGATGTTCCCCACCCGGCTCAACCTCGAAGTGCTGGGGCGCTCAGCCAACGCCGCCGCCGCAGAAGCCGCCGCACGCGCGCTGAAGGTCGTCACGGTCGAGCCGCAGGTCGTCGATCGCGAAGATGGAAAAGTGCTGCTGATCCCCGCCGAGGCCGGCTACGGCCTCACGGAAGAACGCATCACCAACGTCATGGGTTAAGCGGCGTTAGCCGTTCGACGCGATCAGCGTCTTCACCTGGGTCTCAAGCTCCACCGCGAGCGCGATGCCCACCGGATGGTCCGCGCCCATGATCTTGCCGAGCACCGCCGCCTTGGCCGCATCGACATGCGCCTTCAGCAGTTTCTCGGGCGGGTTGATCTGCGCATGCTCGTCCCCCGTCAGCTTGCACAGCGACGCGCAGATACGGCCAACGAGCGGATAACCATAAGTCGGCGCCAATCCCTTGAGGTCGTGCGCCCGGCGATGCAGCTCGCTGCGCGCCGCAGCCGACCCGTGCGCCGCCTCATACTTGGCCCAAGCATCCAGCAGCTGGGCCAGCTCCTCATTGATCCAGTCCGCGAACTGGACAGACATCCGCTCCAGCGCCGCCTCGGCCCGCGCAATGGCTTTCTGGTCCAGCGCCGGAATCGCGCCGCCAACCTTCGCCTTGAGGGCGTTCGGCGGCGTGATGATCTCGATCGGCTTCTGCTTGGTCATATACCCAACCCTGCCAGTTCCAGTCCCGTGAGTCGCAACGTCACGTCAGAACCTTAGCAAACGCTTAGGCCTATAACAAAACAGGGAAAGCCCCCTATATTCAGAACCGGGAACTCACGGAGACGAGCCACCCTTTCTCGCTGAAGTTCCCCGATATTTCTTCCCGCCAGCCCACGCCCAGCTCAAACCCGCCGAAATTATAGGACGTCGAAATCTGCGCCTTGGCGCTTTCCGAAGCACCCTGCCCGTCCTTCCAGGCCTTGAGCCCGATAGTCCACGCCGGCATCAGCTCGACGCCCGTCGCGATCTCAAACACGTTGCGTTCGCAAGCATCTCTTACCCGGCGCGCCGCCTCGACATTCACAAAGCCCTCCCGGCCAAACACCGAAAACGACGTGCCCACCGCCGCCCGCGCCTCATACCCGCCGCCCTGGCATTCCGGCCCATCCAGCGACTCCCCAAGCAACAGCGAGCCCTGCACCGAAAACGATCCGCGCTCGCCCAACGCAAACGCCTTCTGCACGCCAACACGTCCGCCCGACCGGTCGTCATAGGTCGAGCCGATCCTGATCTCGCTCTCGACCTTGACGTTGACGCCCCAGCCATCGCCGACGCCGAACTCGGTGAAATCATCCGCGCGCCACGCCTGGCCGAAGTCGCCGCTCTCACGCGAGACCGTGGCGAACCAGCTCTGCTGGCCCTCGGGCAAGCTCCACGCGCCCGCATGCGCCATTGGCGCCAGCGATGCCCCGCTCGCCAGCATCAATGCGCCGCGAAGCGCGATCCCCTTGTCAGCCACTTATCCCCCAACCCCGTCTAACTAGACATCGTAACCCGGCGACTCCCGATCAAGCTTCCGCAGGCAACCCGGCCACGCCAGCATCGCGCCGATGCCGCTGGCCATCGCCTGCTGCTGCTTCACCGTCTCGATCGCATCGTCCGGCGCCATGCGAAGATGCTCGCGGCCTTGCGTCGACGCCATCACCTGCATCGCGCACGCGCGCTCCAGGTAGAAGATCGTCATCCAGCACTGGGCCGCCGTCTCGCCGACAGCCAGCGTGCCATGGTTCCACAGCATCAGCGCATTCTTGGTTCCGAGATCGGCCACCAGCCGGTCACGCTCATCAAGGTCCAGCGCGATGCCTTCATAGTCGTGATAGGCAAGGTTCGGCAGGATGATCAGCGCATGCTGGCTGATCGGCAGCAGGCCCTCCTTCGTGGAGGCCACCGCAATGCCCGCATCCGTGTGGACGTGCAGCACGAATTTCGCATCCTCGCGCGCGCCGTGGATGGCGGAGTGGATGGTGAAGCCCGCCGGATTGATCATGTTCTCGGTCGGCTCGACGATATTGCCGTCGAGATCCACCTTCACCAGCGAGGACGCTGTGATCTCGTCGAAGAAGAACCCGTAGGGGTTGATCAGGAAGTGGTGCTCCGGCCCCGGCACGCGGGCGGAAATGTGGGTGAAGATCATGTCGTCCCACCCGTACAGGGCGACAAGCCGGTAGAGCGCCGCCAGCTCGACCCGGGCCTTCCACTCCTCCGCGCTGCAGCGGTCCTTGATACTTACGGATCTGAGGTCGTCAGCCATTGCGCGCTCCTGAATCCCACCGTCGGCAGCCTTATAGCGCCTCCTCCGCGAACACGGAAGCGACGGCAGGCCTTGCGCCGCTGGCGCCAAACCCCATGTGAGAAAGGCCCCAGACATCGCCCCGTTGAAACGGCCTGTGGGACGGCCTGTTTCGTGCACGTCTTCGGTGAAGCGCTTCGGCTTTCTGTCGTCATTACTGAAATTTGGCCCTATAGCTGGGCGCCGCAGCGGGAGCCGAAATGAGCGCCGACCTCAGAATTCACTTCACGGCCTCCCAGAAGCCGGAAGCCCGGCAGGCGCTGGAGACCATGACCCGCAAGTACGGGCAGGCCGGGCTCGACAAGGCCGATGTCGTCGTCGCTCTCGGCGGCGACGGCTGGATGCTCGATACCCTGCGCGAACGGTTCCAGGACAGGCTGCCCGTTTATGGAATGCATCGGGGCACCATCGGCTTCCTGATGAACGACTTCGCGGAGGACGGCCTGCCCGAGCGGCTCAACAACGCCACCCGCGCCGTCATTCACCCGCTCGAGATGACGGCCACCGGCGCTGACGGCAAGATAACCACCAAGCTCGCGATCAACGAGGTATCGCTCCTGCGGCAAACCTCGCAGACCGCGCACCTCACCATCAACGTCGATGGCCGCGAGCGGATGAACGGACTCTTCGCCGATGGCGTCCTCGTCGCCACCCCCGCCGGCTCCACCGCCTACAACCTGTCTGCCCACGGCCCGATCCTGCCGATCGGCGCCAACCTGCTCGCCCTCACGCCGATCTCGCCCTTCCGCCCCCGGCGCTGGCGCGGCGCTCTGCTCCGCCACGATGCCCGCGTGGAAATCGACGTGCAGGATCCCGAACGCCGCCCCGTCGCCGCCACCGCCGACACGCAGGAAGTGCGGAACGTCGCGCGCGTCGCCATCCGCGAAGATCGCACCAAACCGATGACCATGCTGTTCGACGAAGGCCACGCCCTCGACGAACGGATTCTCCGCGAGCAATTCTCGCTGGAGTGAATGTCATTGCCGCACCGCGGCCAAAACTATTTCAGACAAAGTGCAGCCTCTGACCTAACGGCATGACTTGCGCGTCAGCCAGTCGGGTCGCAACGTCCCGCCAACATCGACAGATGGTGGAG
>JAOATF010000269.1 GCA_030158285.1 Hyphomonadaceae bacterium | reverse complement strand
TTCCAGGCCGCAAGGCTGGTGCTGGCGCTGCGCCAGGCCGGCGTGACGGACCATCGCGTCACCGAAGCGATCGAGAAGGCCCCGCGGCACCTGTTCGTGCCGCGTCCGTTCGAAGATGTGGCGTGGGAGAATGTCGAGCTGCCGATCGATTGCGGGCAGTCGATGACGCGCCCGGTGACGGTCGGCGTGATGCTGCAGGCCCTGGGCGCCACGCGGGAACACACCGTTCTGGAGGTCGGCACAGGCACGGGTTACGTCGCCGCCGTGCTGGGGCAGCTGGCGCGGCGGGTCTACAGCGTGGACCGCTATCGCACGCTGATCGACAAGGCCCGCATCGTGCTGGAGCAGATGGGCGTGACCTCGCGCATCGAGTTGCGCCATGCGGATGGCTGGTTCGGCTGGCCCGAGGCGGCGCCGTTCGACCGGGTGTTGCTGATGGGATCGACGTCCGCGTTGCCGGAAGATGTTGCGCGCCAGATCGCGGTTGGCGGCGTGGCGGTGATGCCGGTGGAGCGCGACGGGCAGGGGATCATCGTCCGCCTCGTGCGCCGTGCGGATGGCGGGTTCGACGAGACAGTCGTGGCGCCGGGTGGCTTCGCGCCGCTACAGCCCGGAATCGCAAGGGAACTTTAGGCGCAGGCGGCTTTAGCTTCCGGTAAGCAAGAGTAGGGCAATCTTCGCGGGCCTTTTGCGGAGGATGGCCAGCGATGGCGCTTGGCTTGCGTGCCTGCCTGTTCGTGTCTGCTGCGGCGAGCCTTGCGGCGTGCGCCAGCGATCCGGCGCGCCCGATCGCCAGCATCGACTATCGCGGGGATGCGCCGGGTGCTGCGGCAAGACAGGCGCGCCAGCCGGTGATCATGGCGGACGCCACGCGCGCTGTGCCGACAGCGCCGATCGTCCCGCCGCAGCATGTGCCGCCCACCACGGCCGTTCCGTCCCGTGCGGCAGAAGCGGATGGCTTCCAGCTGGTGGCTGATCTGGGTCCTTCGAACGGCGTTCCGGCTGTGGCGGAGGCAAAAGGCGTTGCGGTGCAGTCTGGCGCGCGGCCCGGCGGCGCGCGGCGCGTGCCGGCGGACAATCCCTCCGCGCGGGCGATCGAGGTCCAGCCGCAGGAGTCGCTCTACGACATTTCGCGCCGCTATGCGGTGAACCTCCGCGCGCTGATCGAGACCAACGGGCTGGAACCGCCCTACATGCTCAACGCAGGCGACACCGTCTTCCTGCCGCCGCCGAACGTGCACGTCGTGCAGTCGGGCGAGACGCTCTATTCGGTCTCGCGGCGCTATAATGTCGATACGCGCTCGCTGGCGTTGCTGAATGGCCTTGGCCGGCCGTGGGCGGTCTGGCCGGGCGACGAACTCCTCCTGCCGCCGCTCGCGCGCGACCAGGCCCGGGATCAGGTCCGCGAACCGGTGAAGCCGGTCGTGCCGCCAGTGGCGGTCGCTACTCCGCCGCCTGCAACACCAACGCTCAAGCCGCCGCAACCGAAAGCCGCAACGCCGGATGTCGCCGGCCCGATCAATCTTGCCGGCGCAGGCGCCGCCAGCGTTCCGAAGGCTCCGCCCAAGGTTGTTCCGACACCTCCGCCCATGCCTGCGGCCAAACCCGCGCCGCCGCCGGTGACGGCCAAACCCGCGCCGCCGCCGGTGACGGCCAAGTCCACGCCGTCCGGCGCGGCTGGGCGGGAGTTCATCTGGCCGGTGTCTGGCCGGGTGCTGAAGGGCTTTGGACCCGGCGCCGATGGCCAGCGGAATGACGGGGTCAACATTTCCGGGACCAAGGGCGCCAACGTCCTGTCGGCGGCTGGCGGCGAGGTGGTCTATGCCGGTAGCGAGCTTGCCGGTTTCGGCAACCTTGTGCTGATCCGCCATCCGGGCGGGTGGGTGACCGCCTACGCCCACGCCGACACGATGCTCGTGCAGGAGGGTGACCTAGTGAAGCAGGGGCAGGCGATCGCCACGGTCGGCTCCACCGGCAATGCCGGCTCCCCACAGGTCCATTTCGAGCTGCGCAAGGGCAAGGAACCGGTGGATCCATCGGTGCACTTGCCGCCACTTCAAGGCTGAGACGCAGCCGTCCGGACAGAATTCCGTGCATTGCCAAGGGGGGCGCTCCCGATATAGTCCGCCCGCCATAAGCTCCCCCTGTCTGGCGGGAGTGTCGACAGATTCCCCACGGAGACCTGATGCTGCCGATCCCGATGTTCTTCCAGGCTGCCGCGCCGGCTGCTGCTGGCGCCGCCCCCGGCGGCGACATGATGATGAGCCTGCTGCTGCCCGTCGGCATGATCGTGATTTTCTACTTCCTGCTGATCCGTCCGCAGAACCAGCGCATGAAGAAGCACCGCGCCATGATCGCGGCGATCAAGAAGGGCGACACGGTCATGACCCAGGGCGGCATCATCGGCCGCGTCTTCAAGATGACCGACGATGAAGTGACCATCGACACGGGCGAAGGCGGCAAGCTGCGCATCGTGCGCGGCATGATCGTGGACGTGAAGAACCGTGACGGCGCTGCCGCTCCGGCCAACGACGTCAAGGAAAGCTAGACCTTCCCATGCTGCTGCGTTTTGCCCCCTGGAAGGTGGTGCTGCTGGTCGGGACGCTCGTTCTCGGCACGCTGCTGGCCCTTCCGAACGTCCTGACGCCCGAGCAACGTGCGTCTTACTTCGGCTGGTGGCCGTCGCAGCCGCTCAAGCTGGGTCTCGACCTCAAGGGTGGCGCGTCCATCTCGCTGGAACTCGATCCGGCCGAGTTGCGCGTAAACGAAATGCGCAACGTCAACCGCATGGTCGGCGACAAGCTGCGCGAGACGCCCCTGATCCCGGTGCGCGAACGCACGCCGCAGGCCGATTCCGTGGTCGTTCGCGTCGCCAATGTGGACGATACGCAGCGCGCCATGGATCGCCTGAAAACGCTGGGCGGACCGGACGTCTACACGATCTCCCGGCGGGCGGACGGCGCCATCGAGGTGAAGTTCACCGAAGGGCACTTCAAGAAGCTGCAGGTCGACGCCATCAACGCCTCTCGCGAGGCCGTTGAACGCCGCGTTGACAACAAAGGCCTGACCGAGCCGTCGATCACCAAGCAGGGTGATGCGCGCGTCCTGGTCGAGGTTCCCGGCATGACGGCTGGCGAGGTGGATGACCTTGTCGCAACGCTGACGCAGACCGGCGTGCTCACCTTCAACATGGTCGACGTGAAAGCCGATCCGGCCGACTACACGCCTGGCGTGCCGCGGAACAACCGCATCCTGCTTCCGCAAGTGGAAGAGGGCGTGGCGCCACAAGTCCTGATGCTGGACAACATCATCACCGGCAGCGACCTGTCCGGCGCCAACCAGTCCCAGGATCAGTATGGCCAGCCCGCCATTGCCTTCACGCTGCATGGGCCGGGCGCGCAGAGATTCGGCAAGGCAACAAGCGCCAACATAGGCGTGCCCTTCGCCATCGTGCTCGACAACCGCATCGTGTCCGCGCCGACCATCCAGTCGGCCATCACGGGCGGCAATGGTCAGATCACCGGCAGTTTCTCGATGCAGGAGGCTGAGCGCCTCGCAATCGTGCTGCGTTCCGGCGCGCTGCCGGCCAAGCTGCAGGTGGTAGAACGCCGCGTGGTGGACGCCAGCCTCGGCGCCGACTCGATCCGCGCGGGCGTGACGTCCTCGATCGTCGGTGTCGCGCTGGTCGCGGTCTTCATGATCGCGATCTACGGCCTGCTCGGCGTGTTCGCGGTCGTGGCGCTGCTGCTCAACATGGTCATGATGATCGGGGTGCTGTCGCTGTTCGGCGCCACGCTGACCCTGCCGGGCATCGCGGGCATCCTGCTGACCATGGGCATGGCGGTCGACTACAACGTGCTGATCTTCGAGCGGATTCGCGAGGAGAAGCGGGCAGGGCGATCACCGATGACCTCGGTGGAAGCGGGCTATGAGCACGCGATGGCGACCATTATCGACGCCAACGTCACCCACGTGGTGGCGGCTGGCGTGATGATGGCGGCGCTGGCTGATGGCGGTGGTCCGGTGAAGGGCTTCGCGCTGACCCTGCTGATCGGGGTGCTGACCTCGATGTTCACGGCGGTCATTGTCGCCCGCTGGATGATGTCGATCTGGCTGCGCACCTTCCGGCCGAAGCATATTCCGATCTGATTTTGGGGGAGTGGGGAGTGGTAAATGGGCAGCAGGGACAGGCTCTGCAGCCCTTTTTCAGGCCAACTCGCTGAAAACCCACTCCCTGTTCCCTATTCTCTACTCCCCGCGCGCAGCGCATTTTTTCCCATGGACTGGCGTGCCCCTTTGCCCTAGACGGTCCCGTCCAAACCCCGGAATGTCATGAAAACGCCCACCGGCAGCCCCGAGACCACGTCCGCCAATCCGCCGAAAAAGCGGGTCGGACCGTTCACGTTCATCAAGGAGGTGCGTGCTGAGGCGCGCAAGGTGACGTGGACGTCGTTCCCGGAACTGCGCGCCGCGTCGATCATGGTGATCATCATGGTTCTGGTGGCGGCTGTGTTCTTCTATCTGACGGATACCATTGTGAAACTTCTGGTTGCCTTCGTGACTGGCATCTCATCGTCGGGAGTGCCCCCCATTGGCTGATGCACGCTGGTATATCGTCCACGCCTACTCGAACTTCGAGAAGAAGGTGGCCTCCACGATCCGCGAACAGGCGGACATGCAGGGCCTGACCGACCTGATCGAAGAGATCGAAGTTCCGACCGAGGAAGTCGTTGAGGTCGTCCGCGGCCGCAAGCGCACGGTCGAGCGCCGTCACATGCCGGGCTACGTCCTGGTCAAGATGAAGATGACGGACGAGGCCTACCACCTCATCAAGAACACCCCGAAGGTCACGGGCTTCCTCGGCGCTGAAGGCGGCAAGAAGCCCCTGCCGGTGCCGCAGAAGGAAGTCGACCAGATCCTCGGCAAGATCGAAGCGGGCGCTGCCGCCCCGAGCCGTCCGAAGATGCAGTTCGAGATCGGCGAGAAGGTCAAGGTTACGGACGGCCCGTTCGCCTCGTTCGAAGGCGCAGTGGACTCGATCGACGAGGACACCGGCCGCCTCAAGGTTACGGTTTCGATCTTCGGCCGGGCTACCCCGGTCGATCTCGAATACGGTCAGGTCCAGAAGGCCT
>JAOATF010000268.1 GCA_030158285.1 Hyphomonadaceae bacterium | reverse complement strand
GTACGCATCCGGTGAAGGCCGCGGCCTGAGGAGTTGACGCGCAGAGATCAAGCAGCAGCGCGCTGATCCTGCTGTTGTCTCCAGTTCCAGGGCATGAGTTCGTCGATGCGTTTGGCCGGATGGTCCTGCAGGCGTGCGAGGAGGTCTGCGAGCCAGGCGAGCGGATCGGTGTCGTTGAGCTTGGCCGTCTCGATCAGCGTGTAGATGGCGGCGGCGCGGCGGCCGCCTTCGTCGGAACCGGCGAAGGTCCAGTTGCGCCGGCCGGTGGCGACCGGGCGCATCGCCCGCTCGGCGGCATTGTTGCTCATGCACAGGCGGCCATCGTCGAGGAAGCGGACGAGCGCGTCCCAGGCGTTGAGGCTGTAGGCAATGGCCTTGGCAGTCTTGCCGTTGGGCGAGACCCTGGTGTGCTGCTCGCGCAACCAGATGCCCAGAGTGTCGACCAGCGGCTTGCTGCGATCCTGGCGAACGTTGCGTCGTTCTGCGGGCTGAAGGCCATTGATCTCGCGCTCGATGGCGAACAGGGCGTCGATGCGGGCAACGGCCTCGATACCGATCGGCGCCTTGTTGAGGCGGGCCAGATCGAAGAAGTAGCGCCGCGCGTGGGCCCAGCAGGCGACCTCGACGATCGGCCCGGGCTGCCGGCCCGGCGCGTAGAGCCGGTTGAAGCCACTGTAGGCATCGGCCTGCATCAGCCCACGCCAGCCGGCCAGATGCGCCTCGGGATGCACTGCGCCCCGATTGGACGAGTAGACGTAGAGCGCCGCCGGCGGCGCCGGGCCGGCGAACGGCCGATCGTCACGCACGTAGGTCCATAGTCGTCCGGTCCGGGTCTCGCCGATGTCCAGCACCGGCACCGTCGTGTCGTCGGCATGGATGCGCTCGGCGGCGAAGACATGCTCGCGGATCGCCTCGACCAGCGGTATCAGCGTCGCCGCTGCCGCTCCCACCCAATCGGCCAGCGTCGAGACGTCGAGCTCGATGCCTTCGCGCGCGAAGGCGGCGCTCTGGCGGGTCAGGGGCAGGTGCAGTCCGTACTTGCCGAACAGCACGTGCGCCAGCAGTGCCGGACCGGCACGGCCGCGCGCGATGGGATGCGATGGCGCCGGC
>JAOATF010000267.1 GCA_030158285.1 Hyphomonadaceae bacterium | reverse complement strand
CCTGCTTGCGCTTCTCGAGGCTTTCCATGTCGGCGAGCATCAGCTCGGTCTCGACGACCTCGAAGTCCGCCAGCGGGTCGATCTTGTTGGAGACGTGCGTGATGTCGTCGTCCTCGAAGCAGCGCAGCACGTAGGCAACGGCGTCGCACTCGCGGATGTTGGAGAGGAACTGGTTGCCCAGGCCCTCGCCCTTGCTCGCGCCCTTCACGAGGCCCGCGATGTCGACGAAGTTCATCCGCGTCGGGATGATCTCTTTCGATCCGGCGATCCTCGCCAGCACGTCGAGGCGCGGCTCGGGCATCGCCACATCGCCGACGTTCGGCTCGATAGTGCAGAACGGATAGTTTGCCGCCTGCGCCGCCGCCGTCCGCGTGAGGGCGTTGAACAGGGTCGACTTGCCGACGTTCGGCAGACCCACGATTCCGGCCTTGAAGCCCATCAGCTTTCTTCCTTGTCCGTTGGCGGCTTGCGCGGATCGCTCTTCGGCGCCGGCGCAAGACGCATCACTTCGTTCTGGTATTTGTCGTCGTTGTTCGCAAGCAGCATGGGCAAGGCTTCCGCGCAGGCGTCGATGAGCGCGTTGAGCCAGGGCTGGTCTGCCTTCGCAAAATCGGAAAGCACATGGGCGTGGACCAGCTCCTTGTCGCCCGGATGACCGACGCCCATGCGCGCGCGGCGAACGTTGGCGTCGGCCTGCGCGATGATGGAGCGGATGCCGTTATGGCCCGCAGCGCCGCCGCCCGTCTTCATGCGGAAGCGGCCCGGCGCGAGGTCGATCTCGTCGTAGAAGATGATCGTGTTGGCCGGCGTGATCTTGTGGAAGCGCATCGCTTCGCCGACCGAGTGGCCGGAATTGTTCATGAAGGTCTGCGGCTTCAGCAGCAGCGCCTTTACCTTCACGCCGTCTTCAGTTGGCAGCGTGCCTTCGGCGATTTCGCCCTGGAAGCGCGTGCGCCACGGACCAAAGCCGTGCTTTGACGCAAAGCGATCCACGGCCATGAAGCCGATGTTGTGACGGTTGCCGGCGTATTTCGCGCCGGGATTTCCGAGACCTGCGATGAGCAGCATTCAAGCCGTCCCGCCAGAATAATATCGAAGTGGGGAGGCGCCGGCGCACTGTTGGGTGCGCCGGCTTGACGTCCTTACTTCTTCTTCGGTGCGGCGGCCGGAGCGGCTTTCGCGCCAGCAGCCGGGGCGGCAGCTTTCGCGCCGGCGGCGGGAGCAGCAGCCTTGGCGCCAGCAGCCGGAGCGGCGGCGGCAGCGTCTGCAGCCGGTTTGTCTTCGGCCACGTCGTCCTTGGCCTTGCGGCCGGCGATCGTGATGACGGTGAAGTCGCGGTCAGCGATCGTCGGGCGAACGCCTTCCGGCAGGGTCATGCCCGAGATTTTCAGCGAGTCGCCGATATCCAGCGAAGACACGTCGGCTTCCAGATGTTCCGGAATGGCGTCGGCCGGGGCGTAGAGCCAGATTTCGTGACGCACGATGTTCATCGCGCCACCGCGCTTGACGCCGGGCGACACGCCCTGGCCGGTCACGTGAACCGGAACGGCGACGCGGATGATCTGGCCCGGATCGACGCGATACAGGTCGAGGTGGGTCGGCTCGTCGCTGACCGGGTGGAACTGGATGTCCTGCGCGAACACCAGCTGGCGCTCGCCTTTGTATTCGAGCGTGATGGTGTGCGAGATGAACTTGCCGGACTTCAGCGCGGCAACGATGGTCTTCTTGTCGATCGAGATCGAGACGGGGGCTTTCTCGCCGCCGTACAGCACGGCCGGGACGCGGCCTGCGCGGCGCACTTCGCGCGAGCCGCCACGACCGGTGCGCTCACGCACGTCGACATTGAGGACGATTTCAGGTTTGGCCATCTTGGTCTCCTTTTGCCCTGATGTCCGGCCCCGGAGAGTTCCGGCTGACACCCTGGCTACACAGGCAGCGGATATCGCCGCCTTCGGGAAAGCGGGGCTTATAGGGGAGCGGTTTCAGGCCCGCAAGCGGCCAAATCGCGCGGATTCGCAGGGCGTTCCGGCATTAACCAGCGTCGGATTCGCCTTGAGAGAGACGGCCATCGGATTCCCCTGAAGAATACGGCATAAAACCCAAGGGCCGTCCCGTGCGGTCGAACAGGGCCGGAATGACGAATACGCTGCCGCCAGCCAATCTGCCCATGCGCCGCACCGCGCCGCCGGTCGCGGCCGTGGCGTCGCGCTATCCCTTTGTTCCGTATGGGCTTGTTCCGCTGATCGGGCTGATCCTGCTGGCCATCGTGGCGTTGGTGCCGTTTGCCTTTGGCGAGGTCCAGTCGGTGGCGGAGACATCTGCCCGCAAGGCGCTGGTGAAGAGCGGGGTGGATTGGGCCCGTGCGTCGGCCTCCGGGCAGTGGATCGTGCTGGAAGGCCGCCCTCCCTCCCGCGAAGCGGCCAATGCAGCCGTCGAGGCGGTGAAGACAGCAACCGCCGACACCCTGTTCGGCGAGGCGCGGCCGGTGACCTGGGTTATCGATCACTTCACCTGGACCGAAGACCCGCTGCGTCCGGGCGATCTCCTGCCGCCACGTGATGGCTCGCCGACCGACGCGGAAGTCGCGGCCATTCCGCCCCCGACAGAGGCGGAAGCCGTCGCCTGCGACAGCACCATGGCCACGCTCCTGTCGCGCACG
This sequence comes from Hyphomonadaceae bacterium, assembly GCA_030158285.1. Classification (GTDB taxonomy): domain Bacteria; phylum Pseudomonadota; class Alphaproteobacteria; order Caulobacterales; family Hyphomonadaceae; genus UBA7672. The sequence continues at coordinate 2,480 of JAOATF010000267.1, read as the reverse complement.
CGCATTGAATTTCCTACCGGCGGTGCTTCCATCAGTGCTGCCAGTGCGCGCCTGCTGGATGCCATCGCCGAGGCGGCTGCCGATTGCGCCGGGGCGCTGCGGATCGAGGGTTACACCGATGATGTCGGCAAGGACGCCAACAACGCCTCGCTCAGCCTGCGCCGCGCCGAGGCCGTGCGCGCCGCCCTGATTGTGCGTGGCGTGGCGCCTGCAAGGCTGGTGGCCAAGGGATACGGCGCGGCCAGCCCGCTCGCCACCAACGACACGGCCGACGGGCGCGCCCGCAACCGCCGGATCGAAATACGCTCTGTACGTGCATCGCCCAACTGACGCCGACCTGAACGGACTTGACCATGTGGTTCCTGCTTCTCCAGATTTTCATTCTCATGCTGCTGGCTGCGGTCCTCGGCGCAGCGCTGATGTGGTGGTGGCTCAGCCGCAAGCATGAATCGATCGCGGACAGCCGCGAACGCCTGCTCGCCCAGACCAACCGCATCGAGGGTCTCGTCACCCGCGACGACATGGCCAAGCAGTCCGCGTCCATCCTCGCCGCGTTCAACACGCAAAAGCCGGTCGACCTGCAGCCCGTCGAACAGGGCATCAGCCATGTGAAACAGGCCGTTGCCGACCTGACGCCGCTGCACGACCGCCTGCGGGCGCTGGAAGCCAAGCTTGCCGTATCGCTCGATCCCGTAATGACCGCCGTCTCGCAAGTCCAGCCGGCGATGGACAAGCGTCTTGGCGCGCTGGAAACCTCGCTGTCGAACATCAAACTCCCCGAAGTCGATCTTGGCCCGGTGCATGCCGGCCTTGCCTCGCTCGGCCTCTCCGTCAGCGCGCTGGAGCCGAAATTCGGTGACCTCGCCGCGCGCCTTGAGTCCGGCCGCCGCAACGACATGGACATCATCGCCGCCCGCTTTACCGCCGTCTCGAACGCGCTGACCGCCATGCGCATGCCGGACGTTGCGCCGGTGATGCAGCGCCTGTCGGAAGTGCAGGCCGCCATCGCCAACATCCGCATCCCGGATGTCGCGCCGGTTCAGCAACGCCTCGCCGAAGTCCACGCCGCCGTCACCAGCATCCCGCAGCCGAACCTGCAGCCGCTGCACGCTTCGCTGGCCGACCTCGAAGCCTTCGTCGTCGCCCTCGACAAGCCGCCGCAGGATTTCTCCCCGCTGTTCAACCGCCTCTCCGCTGTCGACACCGCGCTGGCTGGCCTGCAGGGCGAAGTGCGCGAAGCCAGCGCGCTGCGCCCCGTCGAACGCCGCCTCGCCAGCCTCGAGGAAGCCCTCGGCAGCATGCCCGGCCCGGACTTCGCGCCCGTGCTCAACGCCGTCCGCTCCATCGACAGCCGCAACGACCTCGTCGCCGTCGAGAACCGCCTCACCGCGCTGGAATACGGCCTCGCCGCCCTCCACCACATGATGCGCTCGCGGCCCGACGCCACGCGCGAACCGGTGGAGACGCGCATCGCGCCGCCGCTGCAGGTTGTCCGCCAGCCCGATCCGCCGCCGGCCCCCGCGCGCCCCGAGCGCGACGCCGACCCGATCAACGCCTTCCTGCGCGCGGGCGACCAGTCCAACCTGCTCACCGAGCCAGCCTTCGGCGTGCCCGACGATCTCGAGCGCATCGACGGCGTCGGCCCCATGCTGCGCGCGCTGCTGCACGACATCGGCGTCTTCTATTTCTGGCAGGTGGCCGAGTGGACGAATGCCGAGATCGACTGGGTCGAGAGCAAGCTGGCGCACTTCCGTGGCCGCATCCGCCGCGATGACTGGGTTGGCCAGGCACGCACGATGGCGGCGGCCCCCGGCGCCGTGAAGCGGCCCGCGCAAGCTGCCCTGCGCAAGCCGCTCTAATTCGGCGTCTTAGCCACTGATCCCATGCCAGGCGCGCTCGCCATGCACATGCATGTCGAGCCCTTCGACTTCCGCTTCCGGCTTGGCCCGCAGGCTCACCACGAAGCTTGCCGCCTTGATGATCACGAACGTCATGCCCACCGACCACGCCACCACGGCGAGGACGCCCTGCACCTGCACCCATGACTGCTGCGCGATCGACGCATCGCCCAGCCCCGGCGCCAGCGGACCAAGGCTGGCCAGCAGCGGCAGCACCAGTGTTCCCAGAATGCCGCCCACGCCATGCACCGCGAACACGTCGAGGCTATCGTCGATCTTCAGCATGTTGCGGATCAGCGTGACCGCGTAGAAGCAGACCACCGACGCCATCACGCCAATGATCACGGCGCCCAGCGGGCCAACCGATCCGGCCGCCGGCGTGATGGTCGCAAGGCCTGCGATCAACCCCGTCACCGTGCCGACAAGACCCGGCCGCCCGAACCTGATCCACTCGATCGCCATCCACGTCAGCGCCGCAGCCGACGCCGACAGGTGCGTCACCAGCATGGCGTTGCCGGCGGATTGCCCCGCGCCCAGCGCCGAGCCCGCATTGAAGCCATACCAGCCAACCCACAGCATCGC
>JAOATF010000266.1 GCA_030158285.1 Hyphomonadaceae bacterium | reverse complement strand
TCATGAATCACATCAGCTCACCGAATTGAACCCTGAATGTCGATTGGTCCTAGTCTTCTGCTTCGCCCAATCCGGCGCTGACGCGGAACATGTGGCCATCGGGATGGCGCAGGTGAAACTCGCGGACGCCCCATGGCTCGTCCGTTGGCGGCCATGTGACGGTGAGGCCCTGCGCCACGGCGCTGGCGTGCAGGACGTCGACCTCCGCCGGGCTGTCGACCCACCAGCTCATCCAGACGCCGTCGGTGTTGTCGTCACCCGGGAAGGTGGGCGCGATCGTTCCACGTGAGCCCTGCGCGCCGAGGCAGAGGAAGATCTCGACCTTGTCGGAACAGACGCTGCCGAAGGTGGGCGTTTCACTCTCCCCATTCGGCCAGCTGAAGCCGGCGCGCCAGCCCACCTTGGCGAACCAGGCCTGGCTGTCGCGGACGCTGGAGACGTTGAGGATGGGCGTGACGGCGCGAACGGACATTTGCGAACCTATTCCGTGCGGTTGGTGTCGCCGGCGTTGCTGACACCGCGCAGGTCGTTCTCGCGCCCGCCGAGCAGGATGTTGTACAGCCCGTAATTGCCTTCGTGACACGCATACTCGTACATCGGCCGGTCAAGCCGGTTCAGCGCCGTCTCGCCGCGCCAGACCGAGGTGTATGTCTCGAGATCATTGATCTCGAACTGATAGAGGATCTGGCGATCCGAAATGCGGGTGAAGCGCTCCGTGATTGTTCCCCTCGGGCTGAGCACGATGCGATCGGTGCGCTGATCGAGATGCATGTTGTTTGTCTCGATCACCAGCGTGTCGCCATCCCATCGCGCAACCGGATCGCCCATCCATGTCTGGATGCCGTCGCTGCGATGCTGGCCATTCATGCGCGCAACGCGCACGTCGTGCACCATTTCCACCATCAGCATGACGCTCTGTGGCGTCTGCACGATCTGCACGTTGTTGTTGTAGAGGCCGGACCGCAGCGGCGGCCCGCCGGACAGCAGGACGCATCGTTCCCCCAGCCCGCGCTCTTCGGGATTGTCGTAGCCCGTTCCGATCACGCGCGGACTGGAATCGCGCAGCTTGCGCCCCGCTTCCGTCAGCGCGGGAATTTTTCCATCCTCCGGCCACACCACCCATGACGACCGCAACTCACCGCCGATCGACGTGACCTGCGACCCGGGATCCGTATAGGCAACGTCATAGTTTCCGACGGGCGGCAAAGGCTTTCCCTTCTCCGGCGCGCCTTCGTTCGGATCGACATAGCTCGCCTGCGTCTTGATGCGCTGGTTGAACAGCGTGCCGCCTTCGATCTCGTCGGCCTGCGCGCGCGAGATTACCAGCGGATACCCCTTCGTCCGCTCCATCGGCGTTGCGGTGGCGGAGCTCCAGATGCCCTGCAGGTCAGGTTTTCCCTCGGTCGTCCGTGGCGGCGTGTATGCGCCTGTGGCCTGGGCGAAGGCTGACCCGCTCATCGCGCATGCAAGCGTCAATGCGGCCGCCAGGCCAGCAAAGGTGAACCTCATCTGCTCCTCCCTCCGGTCCTCGCCTGACGGCGGGCCGCTTTATGTGGAAGCAGTGTCGCTCAGGCGGAGCCGGATGCAAGCGCCGGCGCGACGGCGCTAGGCGACGCTCACCGTGCTCGCGATGAACCCGCCGCCGAGCACGCTGCGCCCATCCGGCGCTGCGTAAAGCACGCAGGCTTGCCCCGGCGCGACGCCTTCTTCGGCCATGTCGAACACAAATCCTGGAACGCCATCGACCAGTGCCATCCGGCCTGGAACGGGCGCACGGGTGGATCGCACACGCGCCAGCGCACGCACGCCTGTCGCGCACGCGTCGGTTAGCGAGCCTTCGCCCAGCCAGTTGCTTTCGCCGATCGACAGAGCGCTGGTGAGCAGCGCTTCGCGCGGACCAACAATGACGCGCTTGTTCGGCGCATCGAGCTTCACCACGAACAGCGGTTCGCCGGTGGCGACGCCGAGGCCGCGGCGTTGGCCGATGGTGTAACGGATGACGCCTTCATGGCGGCCCATGATGCGGCCATCCATGTGAACGATGTCGCCGGCTTCTACCGCGCCGGGACGCAGTTTCTGCACGATGTCCGAATACTTGCCAGCGGGGACGAAGCAGATGTCCTGGCTATCCGGCTTGGCGGCGACCTGCAGGCCGAGCGCGGCGGCGGCGCGGCGGACATCGGGCTTCTTCATCCCGCCCAGCGGGAAGCGCAGGAAATCGAGCTGCTGGCGCGTGGTGGCGAACAGGAAATAGCTCTGGTCGCGATCCGGGTCAGCGGCGCGGGACAGCTCCGCCTGCCCGTTCGCATCGAGCGTGCGGCGGATATAGTGGCCCGTCGCCATCGCATCGGCACCGAGATCCTGCGCCGTGGCGAGGAGGTCCTTGAACTTCACCGTCTGGTTGCAGCGGACGCAGGGGATCGGCGTCGACCCTTTGAGGTAGGTGTCGGCGAAGTCTTCCATCACCTGCTCGCGGAAGCGGCTTTCGTAATCCAGCACGTAGTGCGGGATGCCGAGGGCTTCGGCGACGCGGCGGGCATCGTGAATGTCTTGTCCCGCGCAGCAGGCGCCCTGTTTCTTGAGGGCGGCGCCGTGATCGTAGAGCTGGAGCGTCACGCCGATCACGTCATAGCCGGCATACTTCAGGAGCGCGGCGACAACGGAGGAATCCACGCCGCCGGACATGGCGGCGACGACACGGATTTCGGAACGCGGACGGGGATCGCCGGGAAACAGGTCGAGATCGGCCCCGGAGAGGTCGACGTTCGCCAGTTTCGAGAAATCACAAAGGCCGTCGGCGACCGGGAAGTCGAATTCGACAGGCGTGGCGGGCCCGCCACGGGGCCCGATAAGGGTGGTCATTGTCGTCTCCAGCGGGTTCAAGGCCCGAAGCAGAAGGATGGGTTGCCGGGCATATAAGCCATCCGGGCGACAAATGCACGGGGGCAAAGCGGCGGGCTGCGGGGTGGTTACCGGCGAGGCGGGAATGCTAAGGACGGGCATGGCCGATCCCGCACCACCCGGACCCCATCACTTCCAGACCAGCCAGCCGCGCGAATTGCTGGCGTGCGCGGAGTTTGCGGCGGAGCAGGCGGGCCGGACGGCGGAGGATCACGGCGCATGGCGCTGGCTGATCATCTCCATGACGCTGGCGGTGCAGAATGCCTGCCTGTGTGCGCTGGATTTCGGGGACGAGTTCGGCACCAAGGGCATGACGCGGACGGATGCGCGCGATGTGACGCGGTGGACGAAGGCGGGGCGGAAGGGACCGGAGCCGCTGGCTGTGCGTGAGCCGCGCATTGTTTCGCCGCTGGAGCTGCTGAGGCGGGTGGGCGATCCGTATTTCCTGCGGCCGCCCTTCCAGCTGCCGCTGAACCGGCAGATTACCGAGGCGTTCGATGATCTCATCGACTTACGCAACACGTTCCTGCATTTCAGCGAGGATGGCTGGACGGTGGACCTGCGCGAAGTGCCACCGCTGATCCTGAGCGCGTGTGGCGTGATCCGGCACCTGGCGGTGACGCAGCCGATCTACCTGCGGCATGCGGGCGCCAACCATCGTGAGCGGGTTGCGGCTGCGCTCGACCGAATCGATCTGGCGATGGAGCACTATCCGGGGATGGACGCTAAGACTTAGCGCAAGGGCCTTGGCGAAGGGCCGCGACTTGCACCGGGCGCGCCTGCAGTTGCCCCGGAAACTGGAACGGCTGCAGGCGCCGGCTGTTCCGGAAAAAACTGGGGTCAAGGGTCAAGGAACGCGGCCGAGGTTCCGCAGGATCTCATTTGGATCGCCGCCCATGTCGGTGACGGCGGTGACCCAGCGCGCCAGGGCTTCGCGGTAATAGTCCTTGATGCACGGGCTGCAGTGCCGGTGGCAGCACAGATACTCTTCCGGCTCGTTGGGCGGCGCTGGAAATGAAACGGAGGGCGACGTCATCGCCCTCCGCTACAATAGTTCCGACGAAAGGTGTAGGCGCGATCAGGGTGCGGCGCAGGTGAACTGGTCCGGGCTCTTGCCGTCGCCGGTGCCGCTGTACTTCGCGACTTTCGGATAGGGGCACAGCTTGCGCCCGCCGCCCGCAGCGAAGTTTGCCACCAGCTCTTCCGGCGCGGCCTTGGTGCTCACCCACTTGTCGAGGGCGTCGATATAATCCACGCGATCGGGTCCGGGGCCGCCGGCGCAGTGACCGACTGACGGCAGCATGAAGAGCCGCACGTCATCCTTGGCGGTTGCGTCGTTGGCGTAGACCTTGTCGACATAGTTGATGCTCATGAAGGGTGAGAGCGCCGAGTCCGACCAGCCGTGGTACATCAGCAGCTTGCCGCCATGGCCGCGGAAGGCGGAAAGATCCGGGTTGGTGGGCGACAGGGTTGCCTGCAGGACTTTCATTTCCTTCGGCAGTTCGACGAGGTTGGTGCGTGAGTGGTTCCAGGTCGCGTCCTGGGTCAGGAAGTAGCGCATGAACTCGATCGAGAAGCCGTAGGCGAGGCTGGGCTGGCCGGGGCCGACGCGGTCTTTCGCGCCAGTAAGCCAGAAGCCCCAGTCGGCTTCCGTCTGTTCGCCGCCCCACGGATAGGGAACGTGGAACAGCTTGCCGTTGGGCATCGGCGCCTTGACGATCGCTTCCACGGCGGCGACCTGCACCGGCGTGAGGCAGTTGTCCTTCTTGCCCGACTTGCACTGGATGGTCTTCACGTCGAACGTGCACTGGCGCGGATCGCCGAGGATGCCATCGCTCAGCCCGTCCAGCGCATCGCACTTCTCTTTCACGGCCTTGGCGACGATCTCGCGTGCGGCCTTGTCGATCACGGGCGTGTCGATCTTCTTTGGGTCGGGGTACATCTTGTTCGAGATGTTCGAGAACGTGCCCGTGATGCCGAGGAAGTCGACTGCGGGCGCGCCAGCGATGATGCCGTCGAAATCATTCGGGTAACGCTGCGCCGACATCAGCGCCGCGCGGCCGCCGTTTGAGCAGCCGGCGAAGTACGAGCGGTCCGGCGCGCGGCCGTAGCGCGCGTTGATGATCGTCTTGGTGACGGCAGTGGTGCGGTGGATGCCGCCATGCGCGTAGTTGACGAGGCGCTCGACATCGCCCGCCGCCCACACGCCATCGATGCCGCGGCCGGTCGACGAATGGCCCGTGTCCGTGCCGGCCGTCACATAGCCCTTCTGCAGGACGTTCAGGCTCATGGCCTGGCTTTCGACGCGGCCCGCGAAGCCGCCCTGCCCGCCCATCACGAACTTGCCGTTCCACGCATCGGGCAGCCAGACGGAGAAATTGATCTCCTTGCCGATCACGCCGTCCACCTTGCACAGCGGGACGGGAGATGTGGCTGACGTTGCGTTGGTGATCTTCAGGTCGGGCGCCTGGAATCCCTTGAGCGATTCACAGGCGACCTGCGCCTCAGCGGCGCCGAGCGATGATAGCAGCGCGATAGCCGCGACTGAGCCTAGCTTCCGGATCACGATGTCCTCCCACGTTTCTGTGTTTGCGCCACCCTGACACCAAGCGGGGCGGAAGCAAGACGTGCGGGGAAGGAAGATGGCCTGCGCGGTCAGGCGCCGCGATCAGTCGAGAACGTTGAGCAGGGACAGGCCACGCAGCACGTTGAACACGCTGGACGAGGCGTTGTAGGCGAACTGCGCCTGATTGAGACGAACTGCGACTTCGGCCAGATCAACGTTCACGATGCCGCCAATGGCCTCATCCATTGCATTGAGACGCGAGGTCAGGCGCGTGGAGGCGGAATCGACATCCTTGGCGAGACGGCCGTTTTCTGCCTGCGCGCTGAGGATGTTGTTGAAGGCGGCGTTGAGGGAGGTCAGCTCGTCCTGGATGGCGGCTTTCTGCACATCGGTCAGATCGCCGTTGAACGGGCCGTCGGGGCCATTGTCCATTTCGGTGAGGCGTTTGATCGAGGCCATCGCCTGCGAGATCACGTCATCGGCGACGACGCCGGCCGAGATGTTCCGCCCTTCCTCGACGCGCATCTGCTGCGCCTCGGCGCCCTGTTCGATCGCATCGGTCAGGTTGGTGGCGGCGAGATCATCGAGGGAGTTGACGACAACGGGGGGACGGTCGTTCATCACGCCGCCGAACAGATAGCGCCCGCCGAGATTGGTGTTCATCGCGTCTTTCATGACGGCGAAGGCTTCTTCCAGTTGCGAGCGCACGCCCTCGCCGCTTTCCAGACCGAGGTTCTGGAACAGCTCCTGCTTCAGCTTGTTAGCGGCTTCGGCGGCGCGGCCGAGCGCAACGTCCTGGATCTGCATGCGCGTGGTCAGCTCGCGCGAGACGCCCTCGAACCCCTTGAGGCGCGAGACCATGCGCTCGGCGGAGACCAGCGTCTGCGCTTCGCGGCCATAACCCTTGAGGTCGTTGGCGCGCGTCTGGGCGGAGCTCTGGCGAGCGGCTTCAACAAGCTCCATCTGCGCCTTGGCGATGTCCGACATGGAACTCATCGGGATCATCGCTGAAGAAATGCGAGACATGGATTATCTCCCTCAGACCATATTCAGGACGATGTCGTAGAGATCGCGCGCCGCCTGGATCATGCGGGAGGCGGCGGCGTAGGCTTGCTGGTACGTCGTCATGTTCACCAGCTCTTCGTCGAGGTTGACGCCTTCCTCGCTCATGCGGCGGTCGGCGACTTCCTTGCGCACCGACTCGGCGGCGGCGCGGGCGGAATCGAGCGCCTCGGCGCGAACGCCCGCATGGCCGGCAAGGCGCGCGGCGTAATCCATCACCGATGTGACCTGACCCGTGAGGCCACCGGCCGTGGCAAAGGTGCGTGACTTCGTTCCGGCGGCCTCGATGCCAAGCGCGCCGCGGCCATCGCCCGGCGACAGGACGCGGGTACCAGCGGCGGCGCCAGCGAGATCCGCTTGCGCAACGCCGAGCCGGTCGGGGTTGGCGACAATATCGTCGCGGATGGTCAGCGAGCGGGCGCGCTCTGCGGGGAGCGATTCTCCGAGCCCGAACAGGGAGGAGAGCGACATGCTGGTGTCGCCCCGCGCGGTCGCGTCATCGATGACATCGACACGGCCAACGTCGGGGTTGCTGGAGGTGATGGTCAGGCGGCCGTTCGCGTCGAGCGAGGTCTGGCCGTAGCCAGCCAATGCGGCATCCATGTCCGCACGTAGCGTTGCGATGGTCGTGCCGGCGCCGACCGTCATGTCGATACGGCGAATGATCAAGCCATCCGTATTGCGCACAGCGAACGCGACGCTCTGTCCGGCCGTGAAGCCGTGGAGGTCCGCGTTGGAAAGTCCGGTGGCGTAGCTCAGCGGAGCGCCGTGCGACACCAGATCGTTCAACCCGAACGTTTGCGAGAAGCCGCGTCCGGCGCGTTGCGCCGAATTGGTTACGTCATCGGTGACCACGACGCCCGTTCCGATCGTGTCGGATGACAGGGTCATGATGCCGTTCTGGAAGCTGACCGACCCTTCGGCGCCGAGCGCGCTATCCAGCGCGGTCTGAAAATCGCCGACCGAGTTGGCGAAGTTGGTGATGTTGGCCTGGTCGTCGAGGATCTGACCAGCGTTGAAATCAACGCGCAGGTTGCGCACGACCGCGCCGTTGCTGTCGACGATGGCGATGTTCGTGACGCCGGTGAAGTTCAGGCGGTCGGTGGCCAGCAGGCCGGTGTTGCGGCCGGTCAACTCGTTGGGCGCGGGAACGGCCGAGGCCTGGTTGTGTGCGGCGTTGAGCGCTTCGGACGCGCCGGCGGCGAATTCGCCGAAGGCCATCTGCAGGTCGACAAGTTCCTTGTCGCGGACACGCAGCAGCCCCTTGAGCTCGCCGCCGCGCAGGTGCGATTCCAGCGGAATTTCGGCGGTCGAGCGCGGCGACATCATCACCAGACTGGGATAGGGTTCGTTGCCGGCGTTGGAATCGACACCGACGACCGCGGCATCGACATCCACCAGAAGCAGGCCGTCCGACGTACGGATTTCCACGCCGCCGAGGGAACGCGACTGGGTGCGGATGTCCATGATTTCCGACAGACGGTCCAGCATGCGCTGTTGTTCGGTTTCCGCTTCGCTGGCGGACTGGCCGGCGATGGTGGAGCGCTGGATCGAGGCGTTGAGGCGGGCAATGCCGGACATCAGCGCGTTGGCTTCGTCCAGCGTGGAAATGATGCGCGAGTTGGCCTCATCGCGCAGCGCGGTGATTTCGGAGGACGTGGTGTCGAGCTGCGACAGCAGCGTCTGCACGTCGGAAAGCGCGGCCGAGCGACGGAGAGCCGAGGCCGGATCGACAGCCAGGGCGCCGAAGCTGGAAAAAACTGGATCGAGCGTTCCGAACACGGTGGAGCTGTCGGACGGATCGCCCAGCAGGCCCTGCGCGCGATCCATGAACTGCGACAAGACATCGGCGGCGGCGACATCGGCGGCGCCGCGCATCTCGGCGGCAGCAAGGTAAGTGTTCGCAACACGGCGAATATCGACTTCGACACCGGTGAGACCGCCGGCGGAGGAGCGCGAGGTGAAGCGCACATCGAGGCGCGCATAGCCCTCGGTGTTCACGTTGGCCACGTTCGTCGATGTCGCCTTCAGCGCCTGCTGGTTGGCAGCAAGCGCCGAGAGACCCGTACTCATGATCGTCTGGATCGACACGATCGCATCTCCGCTGCTGGCTGCCGTGCAGATCTTGCCGGGTGGGCGCGATCTGCCGGGCCGCCACAACGCGACCAGACTTCACCGGTATCGTTCCAACATACTGAATACGCGCGCGAAAATTATGCGGCGGAGGCTTCTGCCCCGAACGCTCCGGCAAACTGGCCGCAACGTTTCCGTTAACCACGCAAGTTGCGGGCCAGTCGGGGGATGCGCGTGGGAGGGGCGGTTATGGTGGAGGAATTCGGCGCCGGCGCGTCGCGCCCGGTTGAACGCCAGAAGACCCGGCAAGTCCTGCCCATCGACCTAGCGACTCTTGCCGCTTTGGCGTGCGAAACGGGTGGGCCGTTAACTAGCGAAACACACGTTTCCACGGGCTTTTCATCGCAAACGTTAATGGCTCGCGGGTTGCAGACCTTCTCTTGATCCGCGCTCGCTCGAGAGCCCGGCCAACTGATTTTGTGGACCGCGATTTGACCACTGCAGCTGCCCTCGCCATCGAACCGGCCTTCCGCCCGACCGGCGGCAATGACCGGGCTGCGTCGAAAGATGCCGGCGGCGACAGCTTCGCCAAGGTGCTCGACGCGGAGATGGATGCGGCCAGCGAAACCACGCCGACGGCGCAGGTTGCGCCGGCTGCTGCCACCCCGACGCCGGTGAAGCTGGTCGCTGCGGTGATCAATGCTGGCCAGCAGGCTATCGTTGCCGCTGATGGCGCCGAGGCGGCGTTCAACGCTGCGCTGGCCAATGCCGCGCCGGTGACGGCGTCGACAGTGAATAGTGGCGAGACTGGTGTTGCTGATCCTGCTGTTGCCCAGGTCACGGCAACATCGCCGGCCAACCCTGCTCCGGCTGCGCAGACGGCTGCGGTTGCCGCCCTGCTCGTCGCGTCCGGCGTTGTCGCTGTTGAGGGCGAAGGCCAGGCGGCTGCGGGCGAAGGCGAAACGACCGAAGAGACCTCGACCGAGGGCGATGCGTCGGCTGTTGCGATTCTTGCAGGCCTTGAAGCTCCGGTGGCAGCCCCGGTTGTTGCACCGACACCTGTCGCCACGACTCCAGTTGCGGCTGAGGCCACCGCTAAAGCAACCGCGCCGGTTGGGCAGGCTGGCGCTGCGCCTGTGATGCCTACGGACGTGGATGCTGGCGCCGCGCAAACGGCTGATGCATCGACTGACCAATCGAAAGCGCCGGAAGGGCGTGAGCAACGCGCTGCGAACACGCCGCAGGCGGCGGCTCAGCCCGCCACCGCGCAGGCGCAGAAGCCTGCCGCTGCTGCTGTTGATGCTGTCGCGAAGGATATGACTGCGGCTTCGCCGACGCCTCCGGCCGCGCCGGCCAGCGTTGCTGCGCAACCGACGTCCGAGGCTGCGCGCGTTGCTGCTGCGCCGCCAGCCCTGCAGTCCGCTCCGGCCGCGACGATCCAGGTTTATTCCCGCATCATCGAGCGCGCCGATGGCCGTGCGCAGCGGTTCGAGGTGCGGCTTGATCCGGCTGAACTTGGCCGCGTTGACGTGCGTATCGAGATTGGCGCCGATCGCAAGGTGAGTGCTGTTCTCGCTGCGCATGACAGCGCGGCGCTGTCCGATCTCGTGCGTGGACAACGGGCGCTGGAACGCGCGCTGAGCGGCGCGGGCATCGACCTTGCCGACAATGGCGTGCGCTTCGAACTCGCGAGCGATGGCGGGCGTGGCAATGCCGGCCAGCAACAGACCAACGATGGCAATGGCCGCTCTGGCCAGGCCAACGTCTGGCGCAATTTCGATGCGGTCGCCGTTCCAGTCTCGGAAGAGGCCGCCGCAGCAACCGTCAATAATTCCTGGCGCCCGCAGCGCCTTGATCTTGTGGCTTGAGGGACAACACCATGAGCGACGCCATTTCCTTCGTCCCCACCAGCAACACCAACACCGGTTCGCCGTCTCCGAACGCCGGAGCGGCGCTGGCCGACAACTTCGACACGTTCCTCACCATCCTCACCGCACAGATCCAGAACCAGGATCCGCTCGAGCCGATGGATTCGAGCAAGTTCACGGAACAGCTGGTGCAGTTCTCCGGCGTTGAACAGCAGATCAAGGTCAACACGCAGCTCGAGACGCTGATCAAGGCGACGACGTCGAATGCCGGCGCCTCGCTGTCGGGCTATCTGGGCCAGACGGCGGAGATCGATTCTGCCGGCGCGGAATTCAAGGGCGATGCGCTGACGTGGCGCTACACGCTGCCGTCCGACGCCGCGAAGACGACTGTCACGGTGACCGACGCCTCGGGCAAGGTCGTCTATTCCAAGACGGGCGAGCTGAAGGCCGGTTCGCACGATTTCGAATGGGATGGCCAGCTCAACTCCGGCGGCACCGCCGCGGAAGGCAAGCCGTACTGGATCAACGTCGTCGCCGAAGATGCGAACGCCGCGACGATCAAGCCGGTGCACACGCTGGTCACCACCATCACCGGTGTTGACCTCACCTATGGCGAACCCGCGCTGACCACGCCGGCCGGCGTCTTCGCCTACTCCGACATCAAGCGGCTGATGCGCCAGTAGGCGCCAGAAGCTTCAGGACTCCCGGCGCAGAAGCGCGCCGTTCGGCTGCAAAGCAGCCAATCAACCCGCCACGAACCAGGCCCGACAGGCCTACTGGGAGCTTCGACCATGAGTATCAACTCCGCCATGCTTGCCGGCGCCGCGGGTATGCGCGCCAACGCCAGCGCGCTCGCCGCGCTGTCGGACAACATCGCGAACGTCAACACGGTTGGCTACAAGCGCCTGCGCAACGACTTCACGGCGCTGCTGACCTCCCAGAATCGCGCGACGACGTACAGCGCGGGTGGCGTCATGTCCCAGTCCTCGGCGCTGATGAACGAGCAGGGCTCGACCATCGCCTCGTCGGTCGCCACGCACCTTGCCGTGTCGGGCAATGGCATGTTCATCGTTCGCGGCGCCGCTGAAGGCGCGAACGCGCGTGACCCGTACTTCTACACCCGCGCCGGGCAATTCACGCCGGACGCCAACGGTTACCTGCAAAACGCCGCGGGTTACTACCTGCTGGGATGGCCGGTCGGGTCGGATGGCACGGTGAACGCCAACCCGACCGATCTCAACGCGCTCGAAACCGTTCGCGTGTCCGGCATCGCCGGCGGCGCCGAAGCCACCTCGCGGCTGTCGCTGTCCGCCAACCTGCAGTCCTCGCAAGCGGTCTCCCCCGCGGCCGCCACCTACGACGCCACCGACACCGCCAACAACATGGCCTCCGGCGCCGTGACGCCGGACTTCCAGATCCCGATCCAGGTCTATGACAGCCAGGGCGGCCTTCACACGGTGAACTTCTCGTTCCTGAAGCAGGGACCGAACACATGGTCGGCGGAAGTCCACCTGCCTCCGGGCCAAGTCGTCGATGCAGCGCCGTTCACGGATGGCCAGCTGGCCACGGGCACGGTGAGCTTCACGCCGTTCGGACAGCTCGATATCGCGAACTCCACCCTGCCACTGTCGTTCACGATCGGCGCAACGGGCGCCGGCGGCTCCGAGTGGGACCCCGCCCTCGGCCTTGCGACGCAGACGATCGCGCTCGACCTCGGCGGTTCGTCGGCGGCCGGCGGCCTCACCAACTATGACTCCGCTTCATCGCTTGGCACCTCGCAGATCAACGGCACACCGTTCGGTTCGCTGGCTTCGGTCGAAGTGGACGATGACGGCTTTGTCACCGCGATCTTCACCAACGGCCTGACGCGCGCGATCTACCAGATTCCGCTGGCCACGTTCGGAAACACGGACGGCCTGCTCGCGGAGCATGGCGGCATCTATCGCCTCGGCCCGGACACGGGCGCGCTGTCGATCCGCGGCACGGGGTCGGGTGGCGTGGGCAGCATCAAGTCGCGCGCGCTTGAATCCTCGACGGTCGACCTGGCTGAAGAGTTCTCGAACCTCATCATGACCCAGCGCGCCTATTCCGCGTCGTCGAAGATCATCACGACGGCGGACGAGATGCTGGACGAGCTGATCCGCCTGAAGCGTTAAGCGACGGCTAGGTGAATAAGAACCGGCGGGCGGCGCGAGGGGCGCTTTCCCGCTGGTTCAACGGCCATTTGCCCATCCCTGTATTCGTCACCGAGAGCCTTAATGAACCTGCGAATTTTGCAGATTCTTTCCAGCAAACCGCGATGGTCGGCTGAGCGTGACTTTAAGCGCGCATGCGTACGGTCCGTGCAGAGACTGAGCAGCATATGGAGTCAACCATGCTGAGCCACATCGCTCACGGCGAGGTTGTCGTGGGACCGGACGGACGCACGATTTCGCTTACTGATCTTCCGACCCCGGGGATCAAACGTTGGGTTACCCGTCGCAAGGCGGAAGTTGTCGCGGCTGTCAAAGGCGGACTTCTGACCGCTGAAGACGCTTGCGATCGCTATTCGCTGACCAAGGAAGAATACCAGGGGTGGGAACGCCTCTACGAGCGTCACGGCGTCAAAGGCCTGCGCACGACCCGCCTGCAGAACTACCGCTAGACCTGTTTCGGCGCCGCCCCGGGGCTTTCTAGGGAGGGGCGGCGGCCGCACGATCTTAAGGTTTCGCTAACCATATCGGTCGGCCGCCTTAAGGTCCCGTTTACCAGCCACTGGGAATTTCCTGCCTAGTCGCAATCCGCGGCGCAGGCAGTTTTTTCCGGGCGGGCATGGCCGAACCAACAGCAGAAGAAGCCAAGGGCATCATCGCCCAGCTGGCGCGCTCGGGTCGCATGCGCATCGCCGCGGCCCTTGTTGTCGTCGCCCTCGTGGGCGGCGGACTGGGCGTCATCATGCTTCAGGGCGGCAACGCCAGCAAAAAGCTGCTGTTCTCGGGGCTCGACCTCCAGGAAGCCGCTTCGATCAGCGATAAACTCGAGACTGCAGGCGTTTCCTATTCGCTCGAGGGCGGTGGTTCGGCCATCTTTGTGGACGCCGCCAGGGTCGAAGACGCCCGGATGATGCTGTCTGAGCAGGGTCTGCCGACGCGCGGATCGGTCGGCTGGGAGATCTTCGACAAGTCCGACGCCCTGGGCGAGACCCAGTTCGTCCTCAACATCAAGAAGCTGCGGGCCATGGAAGGCGAGCTGGAACGCTCGGTGGCTTCCTATGACCTCGTCCAGTCGGCCAAGGTTCACCTGTCGATCCCGGACAAGCCGCTTTTTTCACAGAATTCTGAAAAGCCGAAAGCCGCGGTCGTCCTGAAGCTGACCGGCAACATGATGCCGGCGGAAAAGGTTCGCGCCATCCGCAACCTGATCGCCTCGCAAGTGCCGGGGCTGGACGTCAACGCGGTGACCATCACCTCGACCGACGGCCGCCTGCTGGCCGCCGCGTCGGACGAAGGTGGCATTGGCGGCGGCGGTGGCGCTGGGGTGGACGAGCGCCGCTTCCAGATGGAGGAAGGCTACCGGAAGAAGATTCTCGACGTGATCGAGAATATTGCCGGCCCGGGCGCCGCAAAAGTCACGGTTTCGATCGACGCGGACTTCAACAAGGTCACGCAGAGCTCGGAGACATATGATCCGGATAGCCGTGTCGTTCTGTCGGAAACGACGCTCGAGGATTCGGCCAAGAATGCCGACGTGGCGCCGGGCGACGTGACCTCGGTCGCCAACAATGTGCCGACCGGAACGCCGACCAATGCAACGCCGCAGCCGACCAGCCAGTCGGAAACCCAACGCAACGAAGCCACGACGAACTACCAATATACCAAGACCGTCCGCAACGAGGTCATCGAAGGCGGCGCGATCAAGCGGCTTTCGGTCGCTGTCGCGCTGGACCAGGTTCGCGTGCCGGGGGCCGAAGGGCAGCCGGCGACGTGGCAGGATCGCCCACCCGAGGAAATCGCGCGCATCACGTCGCTGGTGAAATCGGCGGTGCTGTTCAACCAGGATCGCGGCGACGTGGTCACGGTGGAAAGCACGGCGTTTGCCCGTCCGGATACGGCGATGGACGGCGGCGTGGCTCCGGGTCCGTTCGATTTCGACAAGTTCGACCTGGTTCGCATCGGCGAAATCCTGGCGCTGGTGCTGACCGCCCTCGCCCTGGTCTTCTTCGTGCTGCGGCCGCTGGTGTCCGGCCTGTTCACGCGGACGGAGGGCGAACCCGAGAGCCTGCCGCCGGAAATCCAGAAGCTCAAAGGCGCCAAGCGCGCCAAGGCCATCGCCGCCCACCAGGCCGCCGTGGCGACACAGACACAGCACATCATCGTGACCGAGAATGAAGCCACGCGCCTGGTCAACATGAATGACGAGCGTGCGACCGGCCCCAACCCGCCCGCACCCGAGCGCGGCGACACCGGGATCGACGTGGCGCGCATCTCCGGCCAGGTGAAAGCGTCCTCGATCAAGAGGATTTCGGAAGTCGTCTCCAGCCACCCCGATGAATCGCTTGCGATCATCCGGTCGTGGATGGCTGAAGAAGCGGGCGAGCGTGCAGCATGAGCAAGAGCGCCGCCGCAACCAAGGATATGTCCGAGTCCGACGCGCCGCCGGCCGCCCCGCCGACGCGCGAGGATCCGATCGCCGAGATCAATCGCCGCAATTCCGAGACCATCAAGGCGGTCACCGCCCTGCATGGGTCGGAGAAAGCCGCCATCCTGCTTCTCGCGCTCGGTGAAGAAGCCAAGGCGATCTGGGAACGCCTCGACGATGACGAGCTGCGCGAGATCTCGGCCGCCATGTCGAGCCTCGGTCCGGTGCGCGCCGAGACGGTGGAATACCTGATCAAGGATTTCGTGAACCGGCTGTCGGGCTCCGGCGCCGTCACGGGCTCCTATGAGCAGACCCACAAGCTGCTGCTGCAATTCATGCCGCGCGAAAAAGTCGACGCGCTGATGGAAGAGCTGCGCGGCCCGGCGGGCCGGACGATGTGGGACAAGCTCGCCAACGTGAACGAGCAGGTTCTCGCCAACTACCTGAAGAACGAATACCCGCAGACCGTCTCGGTCATTCTCTCGAAGATCAAGACGGAGCACTCGGCACGCGTCCTGACCGCCCTGCCGCCGGAGTTCGCGCTGGAAGTGATCCAGCGGATGCTGCGCATGGAACCTGTGCAGCGTGACATTCTCGAGAAGATCGAATCGACCCTGCGCGCGGAATTCATGACCAACCTGGCGCGCACCTCCAAGCGCGACAGCCATGAGCAGATGGCGTCGATCTTCAACAATTTCGACCGCCAGACCGAGGGGCGTTTCATGTCCCTGCTGGAAGATCGCAACAAGGACGCGGCCGACAAGATCCGCTCGCTGATGTTCGTGTTCGAGGATCTCTCGAAGCTCGACCCGGGCGGCGTGCAGACGCTGCTGCGCAGTGTCGACAAGGACAAGCTGGGCCTCGCGCTGAAAGGCGCCAACGACGAGATGCGCAACCTGTTCATGTCGAACATGTCCGAACGCGCCGCCAAGCTGATGCGCGAAGACATGGCCGCCATGGGCCCGGTGAAGTTGAAGGACGTCGAGGGCGCGCAGCAGGAGATGGTTGTCGTCGCCAAGGCGCTGGCCGATCGCGGCGAGATCATGCTCGCCGAGAGCGGCGGGCAGGATGAGCTGATCTACTGATGACCCAGACATCCCCCTTCCTGTTTGCCACCGAATTCACGTCCAGCGGCGAAGTGCTGTCCGGGCCGGATCGCAAGTATTTCTCGCGTGAAGAAACCGACCAGATGGCGGCCAAGGCCCGCAACGAGGGCGAAGCCAAGGCGCGTCAGACGATCGAGGCCAAGGGCTTTGCCTCGGTTGATCGCATTGTCGTGAGCCTGGCGCCGGTTGCGGCACAGCTGTCGGCAATCGCCGAACAGCTCCGCGCCGAAGCCGCCGAGCTGGCCATGATCGCCGCCCGCCGGATCGCCGGCGCGGCGCTCGATCGCAATGGCGAAGAGTCCGCCTCCACGGCGATCGCCGAAGTGGTGCGCAATCTGAAGCTCACCCCGACCATCGTTGTCGGCGTGCCGCCGGAAGCCCTTGCCGAGGTGCAGCGTCGCGTCGAGCAGTTGCGCGCCAAGGGCGTTGGCAACGACATCACGTTCGTGCCCGATCCGCGCGCCAAGCCCGGCGACTGGAAAGTGCAGTGGGGCGAAGGTTCCGCCGGTTTCAGCCGCGACAGCGTTGAAGCCGCCATCGATTCCATCATCCAGGCTCGCCTGCAGGACCCCGTGGCTCCTCAGCTCGACCTGTTTTCCGCAGCGTAGGACATCATGAGCACCAATGACCTGAACCTGCCGGATCTCGCCAATCCCAACCAGCCTGTCCGCAGTGGCGGCGGCGGTGGCGGCGTGGCCCAGATCGACGATCGCGACAAGATCGCGGCGGACCTGAAGCCTGTGTTCGACGTACCGGTCTCCGTGCAGGCCGTGATCGGCCGCACCACGATTGAAGTCTCCAAGCTGCTCGAACTCAACGAGGGTTCGGTTCTGGAGCTGGACCGCCGCGTTGGCGAGGCCATCGATATTTACGTGAACTCCCGTCTGGTCGCGCGTGGGGAGGTGGTCGTCGTCGACGACCGGCTCGGCGTGACCATGACGGAAATCATCAAGAACTCGGACGCCTAGAGGAAATCCCATGCGTGTTCTCATCATCGGAAACCTGGCGGGCCAGCTTTCAACCGCAACCAAGATCGCCTTCGACCAGGGCGCGAAGGTGCTTCACGCATCGGATGCCCCCGGCGCCCTCGACCTGCTGCGCACGGGACGCGGCGCGGACATCGTCATGATCGATGTTCATGAGGACATCACCGGCCTCGTCGGCGCCATGAAGCAGGAGCGCATTGTGGCTCCGGTGGTCGCCTGCGGCATCGGCGCGACGCCTGACACGGCCGCCGCCGCCATCCGCGCCGGCGCGCGCGAATTCATCCCCCTGCCCCCCGATCCGGAACTGATCGCTGCCGTGCTCGCGGCCGTGGCGGACGATGATCGCCCGCTGATCGCGCACGACCCCGCCATGATGGAAATCAAGGCGCTGGCCGACCAGATCGCGCCGTCGGACGCTTCGGTGCTGATCACCGGCGAAAGCGGCGTTGGCAAGGAAGTGATGGCGCGTTATGTCCACCGCCGGTCCAAGCGCGCCGACAAGCCGTTCATTTCGGTGAACTGCGCGGCGATCCCGGAGAACCTGCTCGAGTCCGAGCTGTTCGGCCACGAGAAGGGTGCGTTCACGGGCGCTGTCGCACGCCGCATCGGCAAGTTCGAGGAAGCGGACGGCGGCACGCTGCTGCTGGACGAGATATCGGAAATGGATATCCGGCTTCAAGCCAAGCTGCTGCGCGCCATCCAGGAGCGGGAGATCGACCGCGTTGGCGGCTCGAAGCCGGTGCCGGTCAATATCCGCATCATCGCCACATCCAACCGCATCCTGCAGGAAGCGGTCATTCGCGGCGAGTTCCGGAAGGACCTTCTGTATCGCCTCAACGTGATGAACCTCCACATTCCGCCGCTGCGCGAGCGCCCGAACGACCTGCTCGCGCTGGCCGATTACTTCGTGGAGAAATATGCGACGGCCAACGGCTTCACCCGCCGCCTGTCTGACGCTGCGCGTGAGCGTATCCAGTCGGCTGCGTGGCTCGGCAACGTGCGCGAACTCGAGAACGCCATGCACCGCGCGGTGATCCTCGCGAACGGCACGGACATCTCGGTGGACGCGCTGCGCACGCCGGACGGCCGTCCGGTTCAAGCCAACGCGCTGGACGCCACGGCAGAGCGCGCGGTCAACGCCGCCGAAGCTGCTGTGAAGGGCGCTGCCTATCGCATCGGCCAGACGGTCGCGGAAGTCGAACAGGACCTGATCCTGCAGACGCTCGACCATTGCCTCGGCAACCGCACGCATGCGGCGAACATTCTCGGCATCTCGATCCGCACGCTGCGCAACAAGCTGCGCGCGTATCAGGACGCCGGCGTCGAAGTCGCGGCCCCGGGCGAAGCGCGGGCGGCAGGGTAAGCTAGATGGCGCAGGCAGGGGCTATTTCAGCCGGCAACGGCTTTGACTGGAATTCGCTGACCAAGCACCTCGCCAAGGGCGAGTATGCGCTGGGTCTCGGCGTGATGGCGCTGGTGATGATGCTGATCATCCCCATCCCGCCCTTCCTGCTCGACTTTCTTCTGGCGATCTCGATCACGCTGTCCGTCCTCATCCTGATGACGGCGCTGCTGATCCAGAAGCCGCTGGAATTCTCCGCCTTCCCGACCGTTCTCCTGCTCGCAACCCTGTTGCGGCTGGCGCTGAACATCGCCACCACCCGCCTGATCCTTGCCCACGGCCATGAAGGCCCCGAAGCCGCCGGCAACATCATCCAGGCGTTCGGCAACTTCGTGATGAGCGGCAACTTCGTCATCGGCGTCGTGGTCTTCATCATCCTGATCATCGTGAACTTCGTGGTCGTCACCAAGGGTTCGGGCCGTATCGCGGAAGTCGCGGCGCGCTTCACTCTCGACGCCATGCCCGGCAAGCAGATGGCGATCGACGCTGACTTGTCAGCCGGCATCATCAACGAGGACGAAGCCCGCAAGCGCCGCAAGGAGCTGGAAGGCGAGAGCAACTTCTTCGGCGCCATGGACGGCGCCAGCAAGTTCGTGCGTGGCGATGCCATGGCCGGCATCCTGATCACGTTCATCAACGTGATCGGCGGCATGATCATCGGCGTGGCGCAACAGGGCCTGCCGTTCGAGGAAGCGGCCAGCTCCTACACCCTGCTGACGGTCGGCGACGGCATCGTCTCGCAGATCCCCGCCCTGATCGTGTCGGTCGCGGCCGGCATGCTTGTCTCGAAAGCCGGCGTCGATGGCGCGGCTGACAAGGCGATCGGCAAGCAGCTGTTCACCAACCCGCAGGGCCTTGCGATGGCGTCGGGCATGGCGCTGTTTGCAGGTCTCCTGCCCGGCATGCCGCTGATCCCGTTCTTTGGACTCGCCGCCGCCGCCGGTTACGGCGCCTATCGCGGGTTCCTGAAACGGCGCGACGTCGAGGTCGAGGAAGTAGCCGAACAGGCTGCAGCGCAACGCGCCAAGCCAATCCCGGAACCGCCGATCCAGGAATCGCTGGCGGTGGACGAGATCAAGATCGAGCTCGGCTTCGGCCTGCTTGGCTTCATCAACGAAACGTCGGGCCGCAAGCTCACCGACCAGGTCAAGGCCGTGCGCCGCCAGGTGGCGACGGAGTTCGGTTTCGTCGTTCCGCAGGTGCGCATCATCGACAATCTGGAGCTCGCTTCGGAAGAGTACCGCATCCTCATCAAGGAAGTGGTCGCGGGCCGCGGCAAGCTGCGTCCGCAGCTGCATCTGGCGATGGATGCTTCGGGCGCGGCGGGCAACCTGCCGGGCGAGAAGGTCAACGAGCCTGTGTTCGGCCTGCCGGCCGTGTGGGTCGACGACACGATGAAGGAGACAGCGGCGATCCAGGGCTACACTGTGGTCGACGCGGCGACGGTCCTGACCACGCACTTCACCGAGCTGGTGAAGGAGAACATGGCCGAACTGCTCACCTTCGCGTCGGTCAAGCAGCTCATCGAGGACCTGCCCAAGGCGCAGGCGGGGCTGGTTCAGGACATCACGCCGGGACAGATCACAGTGTCGGGCATCCAGCGCATCCTGCAGAACCTGTTGCGCGAGCGCATCTCGATCCGCGACTTCGGCACCATTCTCGAAGCGATCGCGGAGGCGACATCCGCCTCCACCGACCTGCTCTCGGTTGGCGAGCATGTTCGCGCGCGCCTGGCCCGCCAGCTGTGCAACGCGAACCTCGATGCCTCCGGCGCGCTGCCGATCATCGCGCTGTCGCCGGTCTGGGAACAGGCGTTCGCCGAAGCCCTCGTCGGCGTTGGCGCGGATCGCCAGCTCGCACTGGAACCGTCGCGCCTGCACCAGTTCGTCTCCGACCTGCGCAACGCGTTCGAACGCGCCAGCCAGATGGGCGACAGCCCGGTGCTGCTGACCTCGTCCGGCGTTCGTCCGTATGTGCGCTCGCTGGTGGAGCGGTTCCGGCCGCAGACCATCGTGATGTCGCAGAACGAAATTCACCCGAAGGCCCGGCTGCGTTCAGCCGGCGCTGTGTAGAGTCAGACAAGGAGCCCTCATCATGAAGATGAAGATGTTCATCGGCCGGACCGAGGACGAGGCCATCGCGATGGTCCGCGCCGAGATGGGTCCGGATGCGGTGATCCTCTCCACGCGCGAGCGCGAGGATGATGGAATGTTCGAGGTGCGCGCGGCGATCGAGCGCAATTTCGGGCAGAAGTTTGCCGCGCCGAAATTCGCCGAGGCGCGGCCGGTGTTCGACGAGACGCGCTCGCAGCTCTCCTCCACCCTGCGCTGGCACGGTGCGCCGGATGGCTTTGTGAGCATGGTGTCTGAGGCCGGCAGCCGGCTTGGCGCGGGTCTCGAACAGCTCGGCGCGCTGTCGGTGGGTATCGAGGGCGTGCTGACGTTCAATCCGCTCAACCCGCATCCGCAGAAATCGCTGTTGCTGGTCGGTCCGCATGGTTCGGGCAAGACGACGGCGGCGGCGAAAATCGCGCGGTTCCTGTCCGACAAGAAGCATCCGATCGAGCCCGTGGCGGCTGACTTCGATGCTTCGGGTCAGGCGGCGCGCCTCGCTGCCTTAACCCTTAAGGTTTCGATAACCTGTGCGATCACGCCGGACCATCTGATGAAAATTGTTCGCGAGGCGGACGATCGCGGACAAAGACTTGTCATCGATTGCCCCTCATTCAACCCGCTCGACGAGGCGGACATGAAACGGTGCAGCGACTTGATTTCCTACATGAATGTGGAGCCCGTGCTGGTGCTCGGCGCAGACGGACACCCGATGGAAATCGAGGACAATGCGCGCGCCTTTGCGCAGGCGGGATGCCGCCGAGTCATCCTTACACGGCTGGATGCGGTTCGGCGTCGCGGGGGTGCAATTGCAGCAATTTCTTCCGCGCGGTTAAGCATCGCGCAACTAAGCCTGTCGTCTAGTGTACGTGGCGGACTGGCGCCTGCTTCGTCGGAACGGATCGCAAGGTTGTTTGTAACCAGCGGTCAGGTTGCGGAAGCGGACCAGCTCAAGGGAGCCGCGTGATGATGAACTTCGGTTCGAAAAAATCGGAAGGCAAAGGTGGCTCCCGCTCGCGGGTGACGCCAGCTTCCGTCATCGCGGTTGCTTCGGGCAAGGGCGGGGTCGGGAAGACCTGGCTCTCCACCACCCTCGCCGCCTCCTTCGCCCGCATGGGCCGCCGCACGCTGCTGGTCGATGGCGACCTTGGCCTTGCGAACGTGGACGTGCAGCTCGGCATCGCCCCTGAGACAGACCTCGCCGCGGTGATCGCGGGCTGGGTCGAGCTTGAGGACGCGGTCTGCAAGGTGAACGGCGGCGCCGGCACCGACATCGGATTTGACGTGCTTCCGGGCCGTTCGGGCTCGGGCGCGCTGGCTGGCCTGCCGGCGGAAGAGGCCTCGCGCCTTGCCGCCTCGCTGACGGCGCTGGCCCTGCAATATGACACCGTGCTGGTCGACCTTGGCGCGGGCATCGAAGATAACGTGATGCGCCTGGCACGTGCGTGCGATCGTTGCGTGGTCGTCGTCAATGACGAGCCGACCTCGATGACGGACGCCTATGCGTTCATCAAGGTGCTGCGTGGCTATGCGCCGAGCGTGCAGCCGTGGATCGCGGTCAACATGGCCGACACCCGCGTTGCCGGCCGCCGCACCTATGAGGCGCTGGCGCGGGCATCGCAGACCTTCCTCGGCTTCCGTCCGCCGCTCGCCGGCATCATCCTGCGCGACCTGAAGGTGCGCGAGGCCATCCGCCAGCAGAAGACGATCATCGCGATCGATCCGCAGGCGCAGGCGGCCCTCGACGCCCAGCAGATCGCAGACGCGCTCGTCCGCGGCGGAGCCGAAGGCCTGGTCGAAGCCAAGTCGGCCTGACCGGGCGACTTCAGCACCACTCTCTCCACCGTGTTCCCCGCGTCCTTCGACAGGCTCAGGATGAGGGGCGGGGATCCGGCCAGTGCGCGTCAGCGCGCTTCGGCTGCAGGTCCGCACTGACGTGCGGAGACTGGACCCCCGCCTACGCGGGGGACACGGCCCCAAGGGGGCCGCTTCAACTTCACCGCTTGTCGCATGCACTGAAAGCTCCACTGCGTTTCCGCATGGAGGTTCGCTGTAGCTCCTCCCTACGCCTTCGGCTTCGGGAGGCAGGCTGGGCTTGCTCCACACAT
>JAOATF010000265.1 GCA_030158285.1 Hyphomonadaceae bacterium | reverse complement strand
CCGAGAAGGTCGAGCTCGACTTCACGTCCGATGCGATCGACGAGCTGGCGCGGCTATCGGCCGACATCAACGAGACGGTCGAGAATATCGGCGCGCGCCGGCTGCACACGGTGATGGAGAAGCTGCTGGAGGAAATCAGCTTCACGGCCTCCGACAAGCCGAACACCAAGATCGAGATCGACGCGGCCTATGTCCGCGCGCATGTGAGCGAGCTGGCGAAGAACGCCGATCTGTCGAAGTTCGTGCTGTGACGTCTCGGGCCGGCGTCGTGTCTACGCCGGCTTGAGCGTTGCGGTTACGACCCAGCGAGAAGCCTTGCTGTCGGTCACCGTCTTCTTGAGTTCGGGAATATTGATGCCCATGGAGTAGCCGCCGGTCACGCCGTCCAGCGTCGGCGGCGCCAGGCTGCCGTCGTCCGTCATGCCCAGCGATGTAATCGGCTGGTCTCCCCAGCTCCAGAAAGCCAGCTTGGTGCCGTCGTTTCCGACGACAGGCACGATGTGTCGACCGATTTTGTTGAAGCTCGGAATGAAATTGAGGCCATCGACGAAATAGGACATGGGCGCGACGAGCAGGATGTCCTGTTCCGAGGATGGCGCGATCAGCGCCTGCACGTCGGCATCCGTGTCCGAAGGGTTGATCTTGGTCGCCGTCACCGATGCGTAGATGCCGCTGGCCAGCATCAGGTTCTTGGTGGGCGTGAGGTCGTCGATGGGCGGGGAGGCCTTAAAATCGTCTATCGGGCCGTCGAATTCGATGAGGCCGTTCATCTCGCGGCTGCAAAGCCCCGCCATCAGCATGAAGTCGACGGGTTGCGCGTAGTGGGTCTTGCCGTTGGGCGGCTTCTTGCTCAACTCCCGACGCAGATACCGCGCGACATCGAAGTCGCGCAGGTCGGAAGAGACTTCGCCGGTGATCCTGCCGAGACCGATCTTGCCGGTATTGTAGAGTTTGAGCGCGTAGTCGACGACGTTGGACGGGTCGCGTCGCAACAGGCACATCAGTACGGATGCGTAGGTGCACCAGGGGTAGCCGCTCTGGGCCAGCTTGTACGGCGCTTCGACAAGCACTTTGAGGCGTGCGGCGAAGGCGTCGGGTTCCATGTGCCATTCCTTCTTCGCCGACGGCGACTGGAGCCAGGCGTCGATTGTAGCGATCGCGCTGGACCTGCTTCCGCTTTCCAGCAAACGCCTCGTCCGTGCCTCCGGCGTTTCTGCGGGCACCTGGCCGGGAAGGTTCAGCAGGGCGATGATCATGTCCATCGTCGTCATGGGGCTACACTCCCGGCTTCGGCGTGATGGGCCGCACGATGGCGGGCGGACGCTTCAGCTTCACGGCAGGGGGAAGGGCCGCCATCAGTGTGGTCCGTTTCTTGAGGCCCCGGTCGACGATCGCCTTCTTCTGCGCCGCCACCATCTTCAGCCGATCCTTCTTCGGAGGGAGGGCGAACTTGCCGGCGATTTTCTGGGGCGTCAGATCGCGAATGTTGCGCGGGTTCTTCCGCGGCAGGCGGCTTTCCCCCGGTTTCGGCTTGGCCGGTCGCGCGACTGCGCCTTCGACGAAGAACGCGCAGGATGCTTCGACACGTTGCCCTCCAGCGGGCGTGATCGACACGATCAGCGTATTGATGCCCTCTTCGAGCCCGGCGCCGGGGACCGTGCAGGACAGAACGATGCCGAGCGGGGAGAGTACTGTGAGCCGGTCGATCTGGGTCACGGTGATTGGCGAACCGAAGCGCCGTTCGCCGCGCCGTGCCGGCGGCATCGGCGGCTCGGCCTGTTTCGGCGCGGCCGACCGTATACGCGCCGCTCCCGGCGCGGCCGCAGCAAGAGCGGCCAGCCGGTTGACGCGAACCGTGGCCAGGGCGTCGGCCCCGGACATGGTGAACGGGAACTTGTCGGTCTTGCGCGACTGGCCCTTCACCAAGCTCGCGTCGAGCGCTCGCAGTCCGCCTCGCGGCGTGCCCTTTGCGCCGGTCCTGTCCGGCTTCGACGCGGCCCAGTGCGGGCGCAGTGCCAGGTCTGCGCGCGGATCGAACCGGTTTGCCTTGCGGGCGACGTCGGACGTGGCGTCCGGCGCCGGTCCCAGTTCGGCAACGGAGAAGGACGTCAGCGGCAGCTCCCGGCCATTGAGGAAGACGTGGACCGAATCGGGGCGGTCGTCCTCGTCGAGCACGGCCTCGCGCGACAGGCCCTGGACCTCGATCCGAATGCGCACCTCGCCATTGGCCGCTGCACCGGGCGTCGGCGAGAGGATCCGGACACCGCGCGGCGCCGCCTCGAGAGCCGTCCGTTGTCGCCTGAGACGCTCGCTCTTTGCGCCGACATCCGCTCGCTCGGCTTCCACTTCCTGAAGTCGAACTTCCTTGGTGAAGGCCGACGACAGCGACTGGGCGGCATCGCGGACGGCATCCTCGAAAGCATCGAGGTCGCGCACCGCTCGTCGCAGACCATCGACGATGGCTTCCACGGGAACGTCGACGCGGCCCAAGGAGATCCGGTAGCGCACGCCCAGGACATCAACGTCGAAGGCCACCCGAATGTGCGGATCCCGGCCGAGATTGTCGTAGATCGCGTCGGTGAGCCGGTTGATCACCAGGTTGCCGATCTGCTGTGCAAGATCGCGATCGGGATCGAGTTCGCGGACGTCGTCCATGATCGAGTCGAGTTCTTCTGCCAGTCCGCCCACGATATCGAGCACGCCGTCGATCACGTCGTTGTCGAGCGCTTGCTCGACGGCATCGCGCGCCATACCCCGCATGGCGCGCTTCAAGTCGGGTGGTGCGAGCGTGCGATAGACGTGATTGTCGGTCAGCACCGCGAGTGCCTGGTCGACGATTTCGGCCGCCAGCTTCGACTTGAACTTGCGGCGCCCCGAGCGTGTCGCCAGCGGCGTAAGCGCGCCCAGCAGGCTTTCGGCCGCCTGGTCGAACTGTTCGGCGACCTCCCGGGCGAGCCGCTCGATATCGGCGAGGAGCTGGCCGAGTTGCCTTTGCATGTCTTCGAGCGCCTGCTGGGCATCGTCGATCCATTGCGCCACCTGGCGTTGCGCGGCCTCCAGCACTTCGGCCAGCTCTTCCAGGATCTTGGTGCCGATCAGTTCGATCAGCTTCGCGACGAATTGCAGGAAGCGTTCGCCGCCGACCGCCGCCAGCTCGGCCGCCAACGCCATCATGGCGTCGTTGTTGGGGATGAAGGCGCCGTCGCCGAGTTCCTGCAGGAAGCCGGCGCCGGCCGTGCTCGGCAGAGGATCGATGACCTCGTACATCAAGGACCGGATCTTCGACCTTTGCGCCTCGTCGAGCGGCCCCAGAACTTCGGCGCCGATGCGCAACGCGTCGGCTGTCAGTTCGGCGATCTCGCTCACCGGCACCGGCAGATTGGCGGCCTTCGACAGTTGCTTCACGATGCCGTTCGGCGCGTCGACGCTATCGGCGAGGCCGTTGAGGATGCCGTGCATCTGCGCCTGCGCCGTGGCCAGCATGATATCGGTCGTGACGACGAGGCTGCGGCCGACCAGCTTCATCAGCACGCCGGAGAGGGCCTCCTTCAGCGCTTCGCGGTCGGCGCCGCGCCGTGGCCAGTCGAGGACGACGCCGAACACCGTTTCCAGCGTAAAGTCGGTCGTCGGCAGGAAGACTTCGTCGAAATAGCTTCTGAGGTCGGGACGCGATGCCAGCCGATTGCGCAGGACCGGCGCCAGCTCGTCGTGGATGTGCTCGGACATGAACGTCCGCAGCCCGTCGGCGATTGCCGCGAGGGTTGCCTGCGCATCGGGCTGACCGGAGCCGCTGGCGATGACGCTGCCGATGTTGCGCAGGATCGTGCGTCCGACGTCGTTGGCCGCGGACCCGAGCGGGCCGGTCATGGCCGTCAGGAAGCGATCCACTCCGGGTTGGTGTTGCCGCAGGAAGTCGAGCGCGGCGTCGGCGGCGAGGAATTCGACGATGTGATCGAGCTTGAGCGCGCCGGCGGCGGGCGGCGACGGCAGCGAGCTGCGAATGTGATCGCGCACCAGCGTCGGCGGCTGTGTCGTCAGGTTGCCGGAGAAGGCGGCTTTGGCCTGTCGCGGCGGCTGGCCGATGACGCTCAGGCGGGCATCGGCACGGACCACCCGGCGATTGGCAACCAGTGCGAGTTGCGCCGCAGACCACAGGACGGAGATCAAGCGCTGCGTCTGGGCGTCGACCGTGCCGCCCAGCGCGGCGGCAGTCAGGTCGATCAGACGGGCGACCAGGGTGTTCCAGTAGATTTCGTTTGCGGGCGTGCCCTCGAACGGTTCTGCGGGAAATGCCTGCAGGTGGCTCGCGAGGGAGCGCCGCGCCGACAGGGTCCGATCCCACTGGGTCTGCGAGAGGGTCGCCACCCAGGTTCGGAGCGTGGCTTCAAGCGCCGAGAAGCCGGCGTCCGTCAGGCCTTTGAGCAGGAAGCGCTGACCTTCCTCCAGGGCGACCTGGGCGCAACGCAGAGCGACATCCTGAGCGCCTGATGCCGTTGCCGCGGGCGCATTCAGGGCAAGGTATTCACCCAGCTCGTAGGAGGTACGGAGCACCGTCTTGAAGAGAGGTCGGGCCGCGTCGATCAATATCCGCGGCGCAACGCTGTCGGAGGGCAGGTTGTCCTTGAGTTCGTCGCATGTCTTTTCGACCAGAACGTCGACCGAGCGGGCGACGAACCGGCTGAAATCGTCGATCTCCATTGCGGCGAACACGCGGAAGCCTGCGCCGGCCTTCAACCCGACACCTGCCCCGGCCACGATGTTGAAGCCGGGTTTGATGTTCTTCGCGGGCTGGGCGATGGCGGTGCCGGTGACGACCAGCTGCGCATAGGCCTGCGCGGTCAGGGCGGCCTTGGCGTAGACGCCGGCCTTGATGTTGACTTCCGACAGGAACACCCGCAGCAGCTCTATCGGCAGACCGCGCATCTGCTGGTCCCGTTCGGCCAGCTCCAGGAAGTCGCCGATCTTCAGGCCGAGGCCGACCTGAACCGCGGCTGCCAGCTCGGCGATCGCCTGCAGGCGAACGGCGAAGCCGATCTCCTGAAACAGGTTCATCGGCGCCTGGATCTGCGCCGTCACGGAGGCCGAGGCGCTGGCCTGGCCCGAGACCTCGGCGCTCAGGAATTTGCCGACGCTGGCATCGACGCTGGCCAGAGCCTGGATGCCGAGATCGAG
>JAOATF010000264.1 GCA_030158285.1 Hyphomonadaceae bacterium | reverse complement strand
ACCTCATAGAACGGATAGACCTTCGCCGGGTCCATCACGCCCAGCTCTTTCGCCACCGGGCTCATCGCAAACTTGCTGGAGGGAAACCGCACCGCATCTTCAGCAGACGCCGCCGGTGTCCACGGCAGCTGCTTGCTCGCCTTCATCGCGTGGTTCAGCGCGTTGGACGATTCCCCGCCCACCACGGCGGCCACAATGTCCTCGCCCTTGGCAATCCGAACCGCCGCCTCATGCACCAGCCGGATCGGCGTCTCCCCGCCCATGCTGGCATTCACCAGCTCGCCCGGACTGATCGCCAGCTTCTCCGCCAGCAGCTTTACGGGGTCCTTGTAGCGCCAGCTGATCAGCCCGATCAGGCTCACCAGCCCAACCTCGCCCAGCAGCGCCGCCCCCGCATCCGCCTCGCACGCCTTCAGCGCCCGCACCATCAGGTCGATAGGCTCCAGCGCGGTGTCCGTGCTGGCTGGCCGGTCGACATATTCGCCAACGGCCGCAATGACGGGAATCGTGCGTGGATCAGGCGTGGCCATGGTTCATCCCGGGCTCTGCAAATGCTGCCCACCTTGGGAGCCGAACCCCGCGCCTGACGCAAGTGTTTTTGCGCGCAAACACTTTCCGCAACGAAAGGCGCTTTCGCTGAAGACCAACAGCGTGACAGGATCGCTTCACACCGTTCACGCCCACCGCAGGAGCCCCGCCATGACCTACGAAACCATCCGCTACGAGGTGAAGGACGGCATCGCCCTGTTGACCCTGTCACGTCCCGACAAGCTCAACGCCTTCACCGGCGTCATGATGAACGAGATGATCGCCGCCTTCGACCGCTCCGACGCCGACGACGCTGTGCGCGCCGTCATCGTCACCGGCGATGGCCGCGCCTTCTGCGCCGGCGCTGATCTCTCCAGCGGCGCCAACACATTCGACTTCGCCAAGCATGGCGGAGCCAGGATCGAGTACGAAGACGACGCCGCGCGCGACGGGGGAGGGCGCGTCACGCTGCGCATCTTCAAATCGCTGAAGCCCGTCATCGGCGCCATCAACGGCCCCGCCGTCGGCATCGGCGCCACCATGACGCTACCGATGGACATTCGCCTCGCCGCCGACAACGCCAGGATCGGTTTCGTCTTCTCCCGCCGCGGCATCGTGCCGGAAGCCTGCTCGTCCTATTTCCTGCCGCGCGTCGTCGGCATCTCGCAGGCGCTGCAATGGTGCTATAGCGGCCGCGTCTTCGATGCACAGGAAGCGCTGCGCGGCGGCCTCGTCAGCGCCGTCCACCCCGGCGACAAGCTGCTCCCCGCCGCCATGGCCATCGCGCGCGAGATCGCCGACAACACCGCCCCCGTCTCCGTCGCCATGATCCGCCAGATGATGTGGCGCGGCCTCGGCATGACCGACCCGATGGACGCCCACCG
The DNA here is from genome assembly GCA_030158285.1 of Hyphomonadaceae bacterium. Lineage (GTDB taxonomy): Bacteria > Pseudomonadota > Alphaproteobacteria > Caulobacterales > Hyphomonadaceae > UBA7672. Next base: position 3,760 of record JAOATF010000264.1, on the reverse strand, counting down.
CGTCGACAGCCGTGGCATCCTCTCTCGCGGCGCCAGCCCCGACGTCCGCGAAGGCGTCACATCTTTCCTCGAAAAACGCCCCGCGGCTTTCCCGGATAAAGTCTCCACCAACATGCCCGACTTCTATCCGTGGTGGGACGAACCTCAGTACAAATAAGAAGTCATTCTCGGGCTTGACCCGAGAATCTTTCTTCGCTGCGAAGAACTCCGGACAGCGAGTTGGCTATTTCCTCGTGTCCTTCGCATACTTTAGGGCGTCTGGACCCAAATTGCTGGACCTCGTGATGTCCAAATCGATCTGCGCAATCTCAATACCAAGCCCATAGTCGCCACTGACTTCGATGGTGTGTCGTTTTCCATAAGCGTCGCGGTAAACGACAACGCAGTGCAAATAGATACCGACGCCGCTGCTATGATGTATTTCTTGGCGAGCGAAGTCTGGCAGATCGGTGAAATACAATCTGATTGGTGCTGATTCATCCGGCGCAAGTTCTTCCAGCATGCCGAAATGCCTACGTTGCACTGGCTTCTCATGCTTGAAAGCCCGGCGAACCGCTGACGCCTCATGCGGCTCGTCGTTCGCACCAACGAACATTCGTTGCATTTGTGCGCCCGAATAGATCGCGGCAACACCAGTAACGCTGAACGCGTGCGTTCGGCCCGTATTGCGAAGGTGCAATTTCAGTTCGTAAGTCTGCGAATCCAACAAAGTGTCGGCTAGGGCTGTGCCCTTCACGATCCCGACTATTGCGCGCTCTTGGGCATGAGTTAGCTTTCGCTGCTCGCGGAACGTCCACAGCAGTCCCGCGACACTGCATGCGGCAAACACAGCCGACGCTGCGCCCGTAACCATCATCCAGAATGTCCACTGCTCGGTCTTTGCTAGAATGGCTATTTCGGGCGCCGCCGCCTGCGCTAAGGCGCTGCCGGAGCCGGCTACAAGAAGAGCGCCAACCAACCAGATCGCTTTATGCATTCGTATATTTCCCCGCCCCAAGCCTGCGAAACTATCAGCGTCGGTTCGTAATTCCAGTGCAGTTTCCGCCAGCACTCCTGACGCAACTGTGTTGATACGGAGTACGGTTGTCATCCCGGGCGAGCGCCGCGAGACCCGGGACCCATTGGGAGAGCGCGACGACCTATCGATGGGTCCCCGCTCTCCGTTCCGCCACGGCCGGGATGGCAAGCCAACGCACACCCACAAACAGAAACGGCCACCGAGATCATCGGCGGCCGCTGCCTTTTCGAAGATCCATTCAGCCTAGAAAATCTTCAGCACCCGCAGCCCGAACTGCCGCGGCGGTCCCGCAAAGCGCAGGCCAGAGTTGATCGCGCCGACATAGCGCTGGTCCGTCGCGTTCGATGCCCACAGCGTGGTGACGATGTCGCCCGAGCGCCAGGCGAGCTGCGCGTTGAACACATCGCGTTGCTCGATCCGGTCGCCGCGCGCCTCGTTCTGGAACAGCGTCGCCCATTGCTCGGAGACGTGGCCATAGTTGATGCGCGGCGTGATCACATCGCCCGACGCCAGCGTGAACTCGTACTGCGCGCCGACGTTGAACGTCAGGTCCGGCGCATAGGTCTGGTCGCGCCCGCCAAGGTTGACGCAATAGGGCGTAACCAGCGGCGCGAGCGCCGCGAAGGCCGGCGGGATGGTCAGGCCCGTGTCGGTCTGGCAACCGCCGAAGAAGTTGATGAGGCCCGCGACGCCCGTTCCAACGCCCGGAATGGTTGCGGTCGGCGCCGGGTTGCGCGGATCGGAGGCGTAGAACTCGCCCAGCTCGCTGGTCATGATGCCGAGACCCGCATCGATCGTCAGGTCATCGAAGTCCGCCTCGAGCTGCAGCTCAGCGCCATAGATCTTCGTCGCGTTCGGCACGTTCAGCTCGAACCCGAATGTCGGGAAAAGCGGATAACCCACGATCACCTGGAAGTTTTCGTAGTCGTTGTAATACACGTCCATCTGCGTGCGGACCTGGCCGTCCATCCAGCCGGCCTTCCAGCCGATCTCGTAGTTCTTGACGATCTCCTCGTCGAACGGCGCAGGCGGGCCGAGGCCCACCGGCACGTTCAGGCCACCCGGGCGGAAACCACGCGCCGCAAAGGCGTAGAGGAAGTTGTGGTCGTCCACCGTCCAGTTGACCGCCAGCTTGCCCGACAGGTCAGACCATTTCGCCGACTGCTGCTGCACAAGCGGCAGGCCGAACTGGTTCACCGAGATGTCGTTGCTCGTCTTCGCGTCGGTATAGCGAAGCCCGCCCTGCACCTCGAATCCGTTGCCGAAATCATACGTGGCCTGGCCGAAGAGGGCCGTGGTCTCTTTCGGGTTGGTGCCCTCCAGCGTGTATTCGACAACGCCCGGCGGCACCCCGATCACGAACTCGCCCGGCAGGAAGTCGTATTCGTCGTGCTGGTAATACGCGCCGACCACGTAGGTGAACGGTCCCGTGTCCGGCGAGATGATGTTGAACTCCTGCGAGTAGATCGTCTCATCGACATTGTCGCGGAACGTGCTGTTGCCCGTGCTCGTGCCGTCGAGGTCGGCGCGATACTGCGTGTTGCCCTTCTGGTACGCGCTGATCGAACGCAGCACCGTGCCATCGCCCAGCTCGTAATTCACGTTCAGCACCGAGCGCACGAACTTGTCGCGCGCCATGATGTCGGCGTTGGCGCCGATCTCGAACATGTCGCTGGTCGAGGTCACCGGGTCCGACGGATAGCCGCTGAGGTCGAGATAGTTGCCGTCGATCTTGAACAGCACCTGCAGGTCATCGCTCGGCTCCCACAGGTAGGAGAAGCGGCCGCTGAAGGTCTTGATGCCATCATCGCCCGAGTAGGGGCCCGAGATGTCATAAAAGCTCTCGCGCATGTCCGCGTTGAACGCCACGCGCGCCGCCATCGTGTCGTTGATCGGCAGGTTCAGCGCGCCCTGCGCGCCCAGCGTCTGGAAGTTGCCGATCTGGCCCTGGACATAGCCATGATAGCCGCCATCGATGATCGGGTTGTTCGAGGTGACGAACACCGCGCCGCCCGTCGCGTTCTGGCCCACGAACGTGCCCTGCGGCCCGCGCAGCACTTCCACGCGCGCGATGTCGTAATAGGGCTCCGCCGTGAAATAGCCGGGGAAGGTCGCAACGCCATCGCGATAGGTGATCACGCCCGTCGTCGTCTGCGTGTTGTGCTCGGCCTTGCCGATGCCGCGGATGTTGAAGTCGATGCCCTGGCCGAAATTGTTGACCACCGCCGCCGGCGTCGCGAACTGCAGCTGGTCAACGGATGTGATCCCGCGATTTTCCAGGTCCTCGCCCGTCATGACCGAGGCCGCGATCGGCGTCGTCTGCAGGTTGGTTTCGCGGCGCTCGGCCGTGATCACCACCACGTTGTCATCGGCGTCTTTTGCCGGCGCAGCCTGCTGTTCTTCGGGCGGCGTCTGCGCATACGCGCCGCCACACCACGCAAGCGTCAGCACTGACGCGCTCAACCAGGCCGCATTGATTTTCATTGTCCGTCCCTGTTCAGACTCTGGATTCGCGCTCTGTGACGCTTGGGCAGAACCTGACATTCACTCACGGAACCGTCAACATTCATTCTCTCGTGAACGAATAACATTGCCGTATGCGAAAATGGGGGCCGCCGGCGCCTCTTGCCTCCCTCGGTCGCCCCGCGACTGGGGGAGGTGGCGCGCGCAGCGCGACGGAGGGGGAAGCCACACGCGAAGTCCCCGAGAATGAGGGAAACTCGCTGTACAAATCCAAGGGAA
>JAOATF010000263.1 GCA_030158285.1 Hyphomonadaceae bacterium | reverse complement strand
ATGCGTGCGTCAGTTTCCCTTGGATTTGTACAGCGAGTTTCCCTCATTCTCGGGGGTGTGGCGCGGGCGGGACGTCGTCACACATCCTTCGAGACGATCGCACCGCGAGAGCCCCGCTGATGATGCAGCGTGCCTGCGATCCCTCAGGATGAGCGCGGTGGGGGGTGGGATAGGTGAACGCTGGCTGCGGGCGCTGAAGTCGCGCAGCAGCCACCGCGCTCATCCTGAGGGATCGCGGGTGCGGTGTTGAGACCGGGGTGGTCTGTCGGGGCGATCGTCTCGAAGGATGAATTGGTGAGCACGGTGTGGCCGCGCGCAACTGTCCCGCAGGCGAGGCAACCGGGATCCTCGGGCTGAACAACAGGCCCGAGGATGCCCCACCTCGGGAGGCTGGTGATGTAGCTCGCACTCGCTGTTTCGGAGCTATTGCCAGGCAGGCGCTCGATGTCCGCGGATTTCCTACCCGAACAGCCGCGCTTCGATCTTCGCGCGCTTGGCGGCATCGACGCCCAGCGCGTCGCGGAGATAGCCTTCGACGCCGCCATTGCGCTCCGCGATCACCTCGAACGCGCGCGCGAGGAAGCTGGCCTCCACGCCCATGATGGAGCGCATCACGTCCATCGTCGGCGCGCGGCCGTGCTGCTCGAGGATGACGGCGCGCCAGTTCGCGCCGTGCGTCTCGAAGCGGCCGGACGTGTTGGTCATCAGGTAGTCGGACACGATGTCGTCCATGTGCACGCCCGCCAGCCAGTGCGTCAGCGCGACGACGAGGCCGGTGCGATCCTTGCCCGCCGCGCAGTGCACGACGACCGCGCCCTCGCTGTCGGCCATCACATCGAAATAGCGCGTGAACAGGTCGAGCAGGCGCGGCAGGTGCGGGGCCTCGGCATAATAGCGCATCAGGAATTCGCGATAGGACGGCGCTTCCATGTCCCAGCCGGCCATGAACTGCTCCCACGACTCCGCGCCTTCGTCATGGTCGTGATTTTCGATCACCAGCGCCGAGAACCCGTCCCACCGGCGCGAAGGCGACCGGTCGCGCTCCTGTGGCCGGCGTAAATCCACCACGGCGGAAATGCCCATGTCCTTCAGCCGCGCGAGGTCGGCGTCCGTCGCCAGCGCGTGGTTGGCGGACCGGAAAAAGCGCCCGGTGACGATGCGGCGGCCACCGGCGTCATACCCGCCGAAATCGCGGAAATTCGTGAGGCCTTCGAAGTCTTGCAGGCGGGAGATGTCGGTCATGCCCGCGACCTAGGCCAAGTCGCGCCGCACGTCCACCTCATGCCTGTGTCCGGGGGCTGTCAGTCTGGCGCCTTCAGCTCCAGAAGCACCATGGGATCAAGCCAGATATCGGTTCCCCGGTCGTCCGAGAACACGTTGCGGAACTTCAGCCCCCAGTGCAGGTGCGGCCCCGTCACCCGCCCCGTTGCGCCGGACAAACCCAGCAGCTGGCCCTGCGCGACCGTGTCCCCGGTCTGCACCTCGACCTTGCTCATGTGCATCGTCACCGACACCAGCCCGCGCCCGAGATCGAGGAACACCGCCCCGCCCTCGTAATAGAGATCCGGATCGGCGAGCAGCACCGTCCCCGCCATCGGCGCGTGAATCTCGGTGCCCGTCGCGATCGCAATGTCCTGCCCGTTGTGAACGCTGGTCGAGCCCTCGCAGTCCTTCGTCTTGGGCACATAGGTGCGCGTCACGCCATACGCGCTGGAGTACGGCCCCTCGGCCGGCTTGATCAGTGCGACAGGCGCAAGCGGGGCCGAGAACAGGCTCATCACCTTGTCCTTCTTCAGCCACGATACCTCGGCCTTGTGCTTGTCCTCCTTGGACTGTGGCGCGATGTTCTTGCACGACATCTCGAACTTCGAGACCGTGTCCGTGCGCGCAAGAACTTCAACGCTCACCGATGCGCCCTTGCCATCGGGGCCATGCGCTCCCACCTCGACAGCTGCCGGCGCATCGCGGCGCAGGCCGATCAGCGCCAGCCCGTCTTCGTCCGCTTTCGCAATCAGTTTTCCGTCGAGCGACACATCGGTATTCGGCGCCGTTCTGCAGAGAATGGCGCCGCCCTGTTTCGCGGGCCCACCGCAAACAATTGCGAACTCCGGTGGCGGAGGTTCGGGCGGCGGTTCAATGAGAGGCGGCGGCGTGGGTTCGGCGACCACCGCAGAGGCGCCCGACATATCAGGAGGCGCAGGCGCGGACGGCCCCGCGCAGCCGGCGAGGAGCACGATCGCGACGAGGACGCCGACTATTCCTTGCCGTTCAGCTGCTTCCATCTTTTCAACGCCGTTTCTGCGTCGAAGTAGGCTTCCTGGGTATCAACATTCCAATAACGCAGGTCCTCAAGCGCAATCTTGCGCTTGGTCACCGCACAGCTGACGAAACGGCCGGGGCGCAGCACCTCGAAATCATTGTCCGAGAAGCGCAGCTTGGCTTCGCCAGGGAGAGAACCGGGGGAAATCGCATCCATCGCCGCTATATGCACCTTCGGCGCGGCGAAGTTAAGGCCGACCTGAACAAGAGCGGTGTGTATGGGGCAGGACGCCTCAGCTGGCGGCTCAGAAAGCGTCAGCCGTCTCGACGTCGATCCGGTTGCGGCCGCCCGATTTCGCCCGGTAGAGCGCATCGTCTGCCCGCTTCATCAGGGCATCGATCGTGTCGTCCGGCGCGATGATGGTCGAAACGCCGCCCGACATGGTGACTTTCAGGTCGTCGCCCCGGTTGATCGGGAACGGGTCGGCGCCGATGATCTGGCGCAACCGCTCGCCGGCCGCTTGCGCCAGCTCCTGGTTGGTGTCCGGCATGATCACCACGAACTCTTCCCCGCCATAGCGGCAGGCCAGGTCAGTGGGACGGATATTCTCGCGCAGGCGCCGCCCGAACTCGCGCAGCACATCGTCGCCCGCCGCGTGGCCGTGAATGTCGTTGACCTTCTTGAAGTGGTCGATGTCGCACAGGAGCACCGACACCGGATCACCGCCCATGTTCGAGCGCTTCATCAGGCTCTCGAGTTGAACGCGCATGTAGCGGCGATTATGTAGCCCGGTGAGCTGGTCGGTGACCGCCAGCTCCATCGACTGGTCGAGACGCGCCCGCAGTGCATCCAGATACCGCTTCTTGCGCACCTGCGTTTTCACGCGCGCCAGCAGCTCTTCTGAATCGATCGGCTTGATGACGATGTCGGACGCGCCAAGGTCCAGCGCCCTGACCGCTTTCTTCTCGTCGTCCGGCTCTGCGACGACCAGGATCGGCAGGTCGCGCGTGGATTCCAGCGAGCGGAAATAGGCGCAGAGGCGAAGGCCATCCAGTTTCTCGTTCGACAGCGACACGATCATCACGTCGACCATCGAGCCGGAAATGCCCAGCTGGTTGGCTTCGACATGGGAGATCGGCTGGTGCAGGCCCTCGAGATAGCGGCAGATACGCTTGGCCTGACGCTCGTTCTCGTCGATCACGAGGATGCGCGCCGGATCGCTCGCACGGCCCGATCCGGCAAGATCCACCGCGCCCATGCGCTTGCCCGACGCTTCGCGCTTGCGCAACTCGTCGGCGACCATCTTGTATTTCGTCAGCGCCCGCACGCGCGACAGCAGGTGCAGGTCATTCACCGGCTTGGTGAGGAAGTCGTCCGCCCCGGCGCCAAGGCCACGCAGGCGATCCTCGCGCTCGTGCAGCGCGGTCACCAGCACGATCGGGATATGCTCGGTGCGCGGATCGTTCTTCAGCTTCCGGCACGCGTCGATGCCGTTCAGCTTCGGCATCATCACGTCCATCAGGATGACGTCCGGCTCTTCGGCCAGCGCCTTGTCGATGGCATCCTCGCCATCCACCGCCATGATGACGTGGAAATACTCGTTGCGCAGCTTGTCGTTCAGCAGCCTGCGGTTCTGCTCGATGTCATCGACGACGAGGACGCGGGCGCTCATGACACCACACGTCGCGAGGGCGGCGGCGTGCGTGTCGGCGCGCCCGAGCCGCGCGGGCCGGTGAGCTTCTGCACTTCCTTGATGAAGGCGCTCATCTGGATCGGCTTGGACATGTACGCTTCGCAGCCCGCTTCGCGCACGAGCCGCTCATCCTGGCGCATGGCGAACGCCGTCACCGCCATGATCGGAATGTCCTTGATCGACGTGTCGTCCTTGATCCACCGCGTGAGATCCAGGCCCGACACTTCGGGAAGCTGGATATCCATGATGATGAGATCGGGTTTGTGCTCGCGCGCGAGATCGACGGCCTTCAGGCCGTCGCGGCTTTCCACCGTCTGGAAGCCGAAAGCGTCCAGCAGGTCGCAGAAGAGCTTCATGTTGAGCTCATTGTCTTCGACCACGAGGACTTTTTTGGCGGGCGCCGTCGCCATTCAGCTCTTCACGCAAAGGACCGGCCCGGGCTGATTCCCGGCATACACGGTCTTGTTAGACCTGAGAGTATTAACCGCCTATTTTCAACTCTTCTCGGCAGGGCAACGTGTTGAGCTCAGCTGATTAACAAAATTGCTGTCTGTACAAAGACTTCCGCTTCGAACTGCATGTCACTCATGAACGTTGCCACTGGCACGGGAAATTTACCGGCGGCCTGCCGCGACTGCCTGCACACGTGGCAAGGCACGCGCAGCTCATGTCCGAAGTGCAGGTCGGTACGGATCGTCTCGCATGCGCAGCTATTTGAGCTCTCCGTCGCCCACATCGATTGCGACGCGTTCTATGCCTCTATCGAGAAACGCGACGCGCCGGAGCTGACGGCCCTCCCCGTGATCGTCGGCGGCGGCAAGCGCGGCGTGGTGTCGACCTGCTGCTACATCGCCCGCACCTATGGCGTGCGCTCCGCCATGCCGATGTTCAAGGCGCTGAAGCTCTGCCCCGACGCGGTGGTCATCAAGGGCCGCATGGACCTCTACGTGCAGGAAGGCCGCCGCATCCGCGCGATGATGCAGTCGCTGACGCCACTGGTCGAACCAGTCTCAATTGACGAGGCCTATCTCGACCTCTCGGGCACGGTAGCGCTGCATCACGCCGCGCCTGCGGTCAGCCTGATGAAACTGCAGAAGCAGGTTGAAGCCGAGGTCGGCATCACCATCTCCGTTGGGCTGGCCAGCAACAAGTTCCTCGCCAAGACCGCGTCGGAAGCCGACAAGCCCCGTGGCTTCTTTGCGCTCTCGCTTGATGAAGCGCCCACCTATCTCGCCGACAAATCCGTCCGCATCATCGGCGGCGTCGGTGCGCAGTTCGAGAAGA
>JAOATF010000262.1 GCA_030158285.1 Hyphomonadaceae bacterium | reverse complement strand
CATGACTTCGGCGGCGGGCTGGAGCTGTTCGCGGAAGCGGGCGTCTATCTGGCGGACTCGGTGGGTTATCGCGAGGCTGCCCCGATGCTGGGCGCCGTGCCGATCGTCGTGCCGTCGACGAACTACTACAATCCGTTCGGGGTTGTCGGCTCGCCAAACCGGCTGCCCGGCTATACCGGGCCGGCGCTCGATCTGGTGCTGGGCTCGCTGACGGGCACGGCCGCCTATCGTCCGATCGATGCGGGTCCGCGCAAGACGGAAGTCGAGAACCTGTCCACGCGCCTCCTTGCTGGGTTGCGGGGTGACTTCGAGGGGTGGGACTGGGAGAGCGCGCTGCTCTATTCCATGGCCTCTACCGAGGATCGTGAGAACCGCGTGTCCAACACGCTGTTCCAGCAGCAGCTCGCTCTCTCCACGCCGGACGCCTACAACCCGTTCAACGGCGGCTGCACGACAAACCTTGCCGCCGGCGATTGCACGCCGAGCCAGCTGGCCGCGATCCAGGCGATCACCGTGCCGGTGTTCCGGCGTAACCGCACCTCCATCGCCTCGTGGGACTTCAAGGTCTCGCGTCCGGATCTCTTCACGATCTGGTCCGGCGATGTCGGCGCGGCGTTCGGCCTCGAGGCCCGGCGCGAGACGTTTGTTGACGATCGCGATCCGCGCCAGGACGGCACGATCATCTTCGACGACGTCATCAACACTGCGCCCGTCACCAATGACCTGATGGGCAACTCGGCTTCGCTCGACACGCGCGGCAGCCGTACGGTGCAATCGGCCTACGCGGAATTCCAGGTGCCGTTGGTCTCACCGCAGATGGACATTCCGTTCGCGCAGTCGATCGACATGCAGCTGGCGGCGCGCATCGAGAACTTCGACACGTTCGGCAGCGTGACCAAGCCGAAGATTGCTCTGAGCTGGCGCCCGTTCGACTTCCTGTTGTTCCGCTCTGCGTGGTCGGAAGGCTTCCGCGCGCCGAACCTGCAGCAGCAGTATGAGAGCGGCCTGCAGCGGTCGAACAACCGTACGGACTTCATCCGCTGCGAAGCTGCCGTGCGGCAGGCGACGAACAACAATACGCCGGTTCCGGTGTTCCTGACCAACTGCCCCGGCGTTGCAAACTCGGTGCAGCCGGTGATTTCGAACCGTCAGGGCAGCGCCGCACTGGAGCCGGAAGAGTCGACCAACATGACCTATGGCATGGTGTTCGAGAGCTCCTTCATTCCCGAAGAGTTCGGCAAGGTTACCTTCACGGCTGACTGGTGGCGCGTCGAGCAGAGCAATGTCATCGGCATTTTCGGCGACGACAACCACATCCTGCTCGACTATGTGCGCCGCCTCGATGGCGAGACGAACCCCGCCGTCGTGCGCGCGGCGCCGGATGCGGATGACATCGCGGCGTTTGCGGGCACAGGCCTTGCCCCGGTCGGCGATATCCTGTTCGTGGATGACAACTACCTCAATCTCGACGAGCGGACGGTGCAGGGCTGGGACTTCGGCCTGTACTACGATCTCGATGGCACCCCGGTGGGTGACTTCTCGTTCCGTCTCAACGCCGCGCTGCTGGACAAGTTCTTCCAGGCGGTGTCGGTCAATGGCGCGGAAATCAACGCGGCTGCTGCTGCGGGCGACATTCCCGCCGGGCTGCAGGTTGGCGGGCAGGGCGATCTCGTGCGCGACTTCGGTCGGCCGGAATGGCGCTACACGTCCTCGCTGTCATGGCGGAAGGATGAGTGGGGCGCGGGCTGGTTCACGTCCTACGTGGGCGACGTCTACGACGATTTCAACCTGCTGAGCACTACGCGCGAGCCGTGGGTCATCGACGACTTCCAGACGCACAATCTCTATGTGCAGTACGAACTCGGCTATGACACCGATGCGCCGATGCGCGTGCGGCTGGGCGTGCGCAACATCTTCGATGAAGTCCCGCCGCTGGCCGATACGAACTTCGGTTTCCTCGGTGAGCTGCACAATCCGCAAGGGCGGTTTGTGTATGCGAATGTGCGGAAGACGTTCTAGGCGCTAGCGCGAGAAGTATTCGATCAGCGCGTCGGCGGTGGCGACGCCGAGCTTGCGCGCATCCGCAGTGGAAATCTGGTCCCACAATTCGACGGTGATGCCCGGCGCTTTCAGCGCTTCGAGCGCCCAGCCTTTTGATGTGCCGGTGGTGGGGTTGTGGTTGTAGTTCCAGTCGGGAGCGTAGGGGAGGTTCTTGTCGAGTGACTGTTTGAGGGCGGGAAGGAAGCCGATTGTGGGCGAGGGGCTGTCGAGGGGCGGGGCGTAGATCACGGTCTTGTCGGTGGAGTGGAAGTCCATCATCGCGACAACGCGCTTGTCGCCCGCCTGCGAGAGGATCCAGTCGGACAGGGCCTTCGTTTCCGGCTGGGTGAACTTGCCCCAGTCGCGATTGAGATCGACGCCGCCGGAATTGAGCCGCCAGTTGCCATTGTCGACGCCATCCGGGTTGGGCATTGGCGCGATGATGATGCGGTGGCGGCCGCGGAAGGAGAACGCCTTCTCGTCATTGCGGGTGACGAGGCGCTCGACGAAGGCGCGGTAGGCATCCTGTCCGCTGGTTTCGGGCGGATGCTGGCGCGTGAGAACCACGATCGCCTCGATGCCGCCGCCGCCGGTGAAGCCGATGAGATCGCGGCCTTCGCGGGAGACGCCGTATTTCTGTTCGTTGAAGTCGCGGCCTGACAGCGCCTTGCGCGTCCAGTCGACATTGTCGGCGGCGGACGACACCGGCTGCCCGGAGATCAGCGTCTGGCCGGGTTGCAGATCGAGCGTCAGCGTTGCGCGCGTCTTGCGCTCGTTGAGCGTCAGCTTGTCCGCCGGAAGTTTCTCCCAAGCGCGGCCATCGCGGCTGGTCCAGGGGACGTAGCGGTGCGTGTAGTCGGTGTAGTCCAGCGTCACTGTTGTCGCGGTTGCTTCCTTTGCGGTGACGCGGAAAGCGAACCAGGGGCTGGGGTTGAGGCCTTCGCTCACGGTGGGTTCGTGATTGACCTGCACGACGACTTCGCCGGTGGGGCTGACGACGCAGGTATGATGACCGGCTGCGGCGAAATCCACGTCGACGCTGAGGCCCGCGCCGCTGCAGATCGCAGGCGGCGCCTGCGGCCCGAAGGAGGGCAGCGCCGGAAGCGCCGGCATGTACTGGCACGCGCCCGGTAGAATGGATGCGGCTGCCAGTGTTGCGATGCGGACTTTAGCCCCCCGGCCTTTTGTCATTCATAGTCCCCGGCTTCTGCGCGGGCATCGGCGATGCGATGACCGAGCAACTGGTTGGGGAAGGAATAGTTCCCCTCGTGGCAGGCGTATTCGTAGATCGGGCCGGGCGTGGCGTTGAACGCCAGCTCGCCGCGGATCGGCGCTTCGAAAACCTCCGGCTCGTTGATGTCGAAACTGTAGAGAACCTGCGTGTCACTGATGCGACGGAAACGCTCTGTCAGCGTGATGGTCTCTGGCGCGCCCCTGAAGGCAAGGTTGGGACGGAAGTTGGTGGTTTCAACCACCAGCGTGTCGCCGTCATAGCGCGCGATTGAATCTCCCATCCAGGGCTGGATGGAGGCCGGGCGGTGCGTGCCGTTGAGCGGGATGATGCGCGTGTCGTGGATCATCTCGACGGAGATCAGCACATAGTCCGGCGTCTGGAGGATCTGGTAGTTGTTGTTGTACCCGACCGGCATCATCGGCGGGCCGAGCAGGGAGCCGTAGTCGCGCAGGCAGCGTTCGGCCAGCGTCATCGATTCCGGATTGTCGCCGCGCATGTAGTCGAGGCCGGTGGGGTGGTTGGCCATGCGATCGCTGCCGGCATCGCGCGCCTGTTTCGTCAGGGCGGGCAGTTGGCCGTTGGCGGGGGCGACAAGGAAAGAGGTGCGGTGTTCGGCGCCGACGGTCATCTCGTCCTCGGCGGCGGCGGCTTCCTCGGGCGTCATCACGAGACGGTCGCCGTATTTCGGATCGCGCTCGAGCACGGTGGCGGTCGCGTGTGTCCAGTAACCGGAGAGATCAGGCTGGCCCTGCGCGTTGCGCGGCGCGGCATAGTCCTGCGCGAAGGCTGGGGCAGAGATAAGGGCTGCAGCGAGCGCTGCCAAGGAGACGCGGGCGACTATCATCGCGCGACAGTGCCCGGCGCGGTGCGGGCGGTAAAGGGCGCCGGGGAACCGGTCGGGCGTCTGTGAGCAAAACTGCTCGTTTGCTGCAGGTTCCCCCTGCTGCGGATGAGGCGTAGGCAAGAGGAAGCGATGGGAGATGCGCCGATGCCGAACAATATTGGCTTGTATGTGGGATGGGCTGCGCTGGCCGGGGCGCTGATTCCCGTCATGGCGGCGTTGCAGGGAACGCTGGGGCGGACGATTGCCTCGCCGCTGCATGCGTCGCTGATTGCCGTGGGGGTGTCGTTCATCGGCGTTGGATGCGTGGTCGCGCTGTTGAGGCCGGCGCTACCAGCGTCGAACCTGCTTGCGACGGTGCCGCCGGTCGCGTGGTTCGGCGGGCTGGCGATGGCGTTTTATGCGACCAGCGCGACCTTCGTGACGCCGAACTTCGGCGTGGGGAACTTCATCATGTGCGTGGTGGTTGCGCAGCTGGTGATGTCGACGCTGATCGACCAGTTCGGGCTGTTCGGCGCGGCAGTGCACGCGATCGACCTGAAGCGGGCGGCGGGGCTGGCGCTGCTGGCGGGCGGGGCGGCGCTGGTGGCGATCAGATAGAGGGGATCCAGCCTTCGCCCTTCAACTGGGCGGGGTCGTAGAAGAAGCGTTCGCGCTTGATGAGATCGGCTTCCCAATCCTGCATCGCGACTTCGTTGAGCGTGCGGCGGCCGACGTGCGGCACGTTCACTTCGAAGGTCCAGTTGATGAACACCTTGCGGCCGTTGATCGCGAAGCTTTCGGCGCGGCAGACCGGGATCTGGCCGAAGCGGGCCATCTGGTCGACCTCGTTGGCGAGGAGAGCCGCGCGACCCTTGCGGATCTCGCCCATGTTCTCCTGCATCTCGGCGTCTTCGTGATAGAAGTGCACGATGGCGCCGACGAAGTCGCGCTGTTCGACACGACGGATGAACGAACGGACCAGCGCCGTCGACGGGCCACGCCAGTCGTTGGAGGCGGGGACAATGGCCTCGTTCTGGATCGCGTGGAGGAACAGTTGCGTTGCCATCTCAGCGTTCGTCATCACAGGCGACCGGGCCTGCATGACAGTCGTGGCACGTCATGGGTTAATGTCAGGTGTGCGGACGTTAAGATGTGCGGTCTCGCCGCACATAACGTTAGGGGTAGGCCCGGCATTGCTGGGCTTTTCGGGTCTCAGACGTCCGGGTGGATGTGGGCGGGATCGTAGTAGAAACGCTCCTGCCGGATGCGATCGCCGTCCCAGACCTGCATGGCGATCTCGTCGAGAATGCGCTTTGGCTCCGAGGGGCCCATGGCGAAACGCCAGTTGATGAAGACGACATCGCCGGTGATCGAAAAGCGGACGCAGGTCGCCTCGGGCGCGCCACCCATGCGGGCGAGGGCGGCGTTTTCGCCGGCGATGATCGCATCAATGCCTTCGCGCATGAGGCCGTGGTTTTCCTGGGCGGTGGCGTCGGCGTGATAGAAGTCGCGGATGGCGCCGAGCGGGTCCGGCGCGGCAACGCGGGCGATGAAAGCGCGGACCCGTTCCTCGGTCGGCATGCTAGCGTATCTCTTGGGCGTTGTTCACATTGAAATCGAAAGTGAGTTGGCGCGTCTCTTGAGCGGCCATTCCTTCCATGCGGTAGATGGCGTTCACATCCAGCAACCAACTCTGACCGCCCATTGTGACGCGTGCCTGAAGCGGGAAATCAGCCTTGAATGCAGTCACCGTAGCTAGTGACGTGTCTTCATTTTTCAACGCACGTGTTTCCACAACGGGCTCTGCACAAAGATGAAGCTGGATGAGGCGCGATCCCGGTTGCTGCCGAATGAGTTCTTCAGAGACGTCCTGGCTTACGAAGGACGCAATGTCGTCGCCCAGTCCCAGCCAAGCAATCATGTGAGCCATTGGCGTCGCGAGTTCGAAGCCAGAAGTTTGAGTTGAACTTGGCATCGTTGTTGTCTCTTGTATCCCTTCGGCACGCGACGAGCAGGTCAAGTCTTTGGTTTGCGCCAACGCCGATCCCGCCATGCTGGCTGTCAGACAAAACGCCATCGCTGACAAACGACGAAGCAACCTCATCACTTCCTCGGCGGCACGATCGGGAGCGAGGAGGAGAGGCCACCGTCGACGGGGAGGACGTGGCCGTTGATGTAGCTGGCGTCGTCGCTGGCGAGGAAGACGGCGGCTTTGGCGATCTCTTCGGGCTGGCCGGCGCGGCGCAGGGCGTTGAGCTGACCGATCTTGTCGTCGGTGCCTTTCTCGCGGGCGCGGTCGAAGATGGGCTTGGTCATGCCGGTTTCGATGAGGCCGGGGGCGACGCCGTTGACGCGGACACCGGACCCGGCGAGCTGGTTGGCGGCGAGCGAGACTAGCGAGATGACGCCGGCTTTCGAGGCGGAATAAGCCGGCGAGCCGGCGCCGTTGCGGATGCCGGCGACGCTGGCGGTGCAGACGATGGCGCCTTTGCCTTGTTTGATCATGTGGGGGGCGCCGAACTGGATGGCGAGCATCGGGCCAATGAGGTTGACCTGCAGGATGTTGAGCCACTGGTCTTCGCTCTGTTCGAAGATGTTGGGCGTGCCGCCGGAGATGCCGGCGTTGGCGTAGATGACATCGAGCTTGCCGTTGGTTTTCAGCGCGAGGTCGATCAGCTTTTGCACGTCGGCGGATTTGCCCGCGTCCATTTCGAGGGCGATGGCCTTGCCGCCGGCCTTCACGATGTCGGCGGCGGTCTCGTTGACGGCGGCGGCCTTGTCGGCGGCGATGACGGAGGCGCCTTCGGCGGCAAAGAGTTTCGCGGAGGCGCGGCCGATGCCGGAGGCTGCGCCAGTGACGATGACGGATTTGCCGGTGAAGCGGGCCATGGGGTTTCCTCTTTGTTTCGGGAGGTTGTGCGGCGTGGTGGGAGGTGCGTCAACGGGAGGCGGCGGCCACCCGGAGACGCGGGCCGCAGGGGGGGAGCACAAAGGCATGTTGTGGGTGGACCGGTACGCCTGCCCGAAGGCTTTTGACGTCGCTGCGCCGGTTCCGGGGCGCCGAGGTGGGGCACAGCCCATAAAAGGGTCTTGAACAAGAGGTGAGATCGGTCCGTATCGGGATGACAGTGGGAAAATGATCGCGCTATATCCGCAGCGGGTCAGAGTGGATTTCAGGCGGGAGACGAGAATGCGGGCAATCTTTGGCGTGGCAGCGCTGGCCTTGGGGCTGGCGGCATGTGGAGCGCCGACGCCGGCGGGACCGACAGCCGAGGAGATTGCCAAGAACAGCACCGATCTCGTCGCGTACCTGGACGCCGAATACGAGGAGGAGCTGCTGCGCTCGCCGCAGGAGATGACCTCGCAGGGGCGCAAGGAGCGCTATGGCGAGCTGGACGACCGCTCCGAGAAGGCGCTGGACGAGGAGCTGGCCTGGCGGAAAGAGAGCGTCGCCGACATGAAGGCGAAGTTCAAACCCGACGCGCTGAGCGAAGACGCGCGGCTGTCCTACGATATCTGGGAGATGGAGCTCGGCAATGCCGAGAAGCGGAACGAGTTCCGCCGCCATCGTTACATCTTCGGGCGCAATGGCGCGCACACGGGCCTCGTCAACTTCATCATCAACCAGCACCGCGTGGACGAGAAGTCTGACGCCGAGGCGTACATCTCGCGCGTGGCGGCGATTGCGCCGACGCTGGATACGCTGATCGCGCGGGCCAAGCTGGCGGCGGCGGATGGCATCCGGATGCCGGGCTTCTCGTACGACATGACGACGGACGAGGTGAAGCGCGTGACGACGGGTTGGCCATTCACGCGGGCAGGCGTTGCCGGCGAGTCTGCGCTGTTCGCGGATGGCAAGGCAAAGTTCACCAAGCTGCTCGACGACAAGAAGATCACGCCGCCAGAGGCCACTGCGCTCGAGTTGCAGCTGACCGACGTGATGACCACCAAGATGAAGCCGGCTTATGACCGGCTGTCTGCGTGGGTGGCCGAGGACAAGAAGAATGCCTCGCCGACGCCGCAGGGCGCGGGCTCGCTGCCGAATGGCGAGGCGTATTACAACGCCATGCTGAGCCTGATGACGACGACGGACATGACGGCGGACCAGATCCACCAGCTTGGCCTGTCGGAAGTCGCGCGCATCCAGGGCGAGATGGAGAAGGTGAAGGACGAGGCGGGCTTCAAGGGCACGCTGCAGGCGTTCTTCGCGTTCATGCGGACGGACAAGCAGTTCTACCTGCCGAACACCGACGCAGGTGCTCAGCAGTATGTCGACATGGCGACCAAGCACATCGAGGAGATGAAGCTGGCGCTGCCGAAATACTTCGGCCGCCTGCCGAAAGCCGATCTCATCGTGAAGCGCGTGGAGCCTTATCGCGAAGAGCCGGGCGGCGCGCAGCACTATCAATCCGGCACGCCGGATGGGTCGCGCCCGGGCATCTATTACGCCCACCTCTCCGACATGAACGCGATGCCGACCTACATGCTGGAAGACATCGCCTATCATGAAGGCCTGCCGGGCCATCACATGCAGATCTCGATCCAGCAGGAGCTGGAAGCCGAGACGGGCCCGAACAAGCTGCCGAAATTCCGGACGCAGTATGGCTACACGGCCTACTCGGAAGGATGGGGCCTCTATGCCGAGGCGTTGTCGCGCGAGATGGGCTTCCTGAAGGACCCGTACAGCCATTACGGCCAGCTCTCGGGCGAGATCTGGCGCGCGATCCGGCTTGTGGTCGATACGGGCATCCACTCCAAGGGTTGGACCGAAGAGCAGGCGGTGAAGTATTTCACCGAGAACTCGTCGATCGCGGAAGGCGCGATCGCCTCCGAGGTGCGCCGCTACATCACGACGGCGGGGCAGGCGACGGCTTACAAGATCGGCATGATCCGGCTGCAGCAGATGCGCGACAAGGCGCGGACGGAGCTGGGCGACAAGTTCAGCTATCCGGCTTTCCACGACCAGATCCTCGGCGGCGGCGCGCTGCCGATGCCGGTGCTGGAGAAGAAGATCGATCGCTGGATCGCGGCGCAGAAGAAGGCGTGATGTTGAGAGGTCTGTGAGTGCGCCCTCGTCCTTCGAGACGGCCTTCGGCCTCCTCAGGATGAGGGCTGCTCTACAGCTGGTTGATAGCCCTCATCCTGAGGAGCCGCGCAGCGGCGTCTCGAAGGACAGGGGCGTGCTTACAGGACGGAGTGGGCGATGAGACTTCTGTTTGCGGCGGGAATGATGGCGCTGGCGGCGGCGTGTACGCCTGCCGCGCCGGCGGGTCCCTCGGCTGAGGATGTGGCGGCGGAGAGCCAGAAGCTCACCACCTATCTCAATGCGGAGTTCGAGGAAGAGCTGAAGATGAACCCGCTCATGCTCACCACCATGGGACGGAAGGAGCTGTATGGCGATCTTGGCGACTTCTCCGAGGCGGATGCGCTGAAGCAGCTGGAATGGCGGCGGACGAGCGTGGCCGACATGAAGGCGCAGGTCGACCCGGCCAAGCTGAACGACGACGGCAAGACGTCGTGGAACATGTGGGAGTCAGAGCTGGCGCGCGCGGAAGTGCGGCAGCAATTCCTGCGGCATGCGTACATCTATGGATTTGGCGGGCCGCACACGGATATTCCGAACTTCCTGATCACCTATCACAAGGTGGAAGAGCCCTCGGACATGGACGCGTATGTCTCGCGTCTGACCAAGCTGGGCGCGGCGATCGACCAGTATACGGAGCGCGCGAAGCTGGCGGCGGCGGACGGCATTCGTACGCCGAAGTTCGGCTATGAGCGGACGGCGAGCGAGGCGAAGAACATCATCACCGGCGCGCCGTTCACCACGGGCGCGGCGTCTCCGCTGTGGGAGGATTTCAACACCAAGGTCGGCTTCCTGCTGGCGTCGGACCGCGCGAACGATGGACAGGCGGCGGCGTGGAAGGCGGCGGCTGAAAAAGCGCTGAAGGATGATGTGAAGCCGGCTTACGAGCGGCTGATCGCGTGGCTGAATGCCGACATGGGACAAGCGCAGTCGGGCAAGGTTGGCGCGCTGACGCTGCCGAAGGGCGTCGAGTGGTACAATGCGGCGCTGGAGCTGCAGACGACCACGAAGATGACGGCGGACGAGATCCATGAGCTGGGGCTCAAGGAAGTCGAGCGCATCCATGGCGAGATGGAGAAGATCCGCCTGTCGACCGGCTTCAAGGGCGACATGAAGGCGTTCTTCGAGTTCATGCGCACGGACAAGCAGTTCTACCTGCCCAACACGGATGAAGGGCGCGCGCAGTACCTCGCCAAGGCGGATGGGTATCTGACGGCGATGAAGGCGAGGCTGCCGGAGTATTTCGGTCGCCTACCGAAAGCGCCGCTGGTTGTGAAGCGCGTGGAGGCGTTCCGCGAGGCGCCTGGTGGTGCGGCTCACTATTACGGGCCGACGCCGGATGGGAAGCAGCCGGGCATCTTCTACGCGCACCTGATCGACATGAGCGCGGTGTCGCTGTGGGCGCTGGAAAGCCTCTCGTATCACGAGGGCGTGCCGGGCCATCACATGCAGATCGCCATCCAGAACGAGCTGACGGACATTCCGCTGTTCCGCACGCAGTACGGCTATTCGTCGTTCTCGGAAGGCTGGGGTCTCTATGCCGAGGAGCTTGGCAAGGAGATGGGCATGTTCACCGATCCGTACAACGATTTCGGGCGGCTGAACTCGGAGCTGTGGCGCGCTGTGCGGCTGGTGCTGGACACGGGACTGCACGCCAAGGGCTGGACCGAGGATGAGGCTGTTGCCTGGGCGATGGCGAACTCGGCGCGTCCAGAAAGCTCGATCAAGAGCGAGGTGAAGCGCTTCCTGTTGAACCCGGCGCAGGCGACGACCTACAAGATCGGGATGATCACGATCCAGAAACTGCGCGACGAGGCGAAGGCCGAACTCGGCGACAAGTTCGACTGGAAAGCGTTCCACGACACGGTGATCGGCGGAGGCTCGATGCCGCTGCCGATCCTTGAAGATCGCGTGCGGGCGTGGATCGCGGACCAGAAGAAGGCCTGAAAGGCAGAGGTCATCACATTCTCTAGCGGGCTTCCTTGATGCGAAATAGGCTGGGATTGACGCTGCTGCTTTGTAGTTCGTTGTCAGCTCAAGCGTGTCTTGGCGCTCCGCGTGCTAGCGAGACGCCGCCATCGGAGCCGGCCACTGACGTTTCACTTGAACGTCTATTGGCTGACCCGGGCTCGTGGGAGGGGCGGAGGATAAGGATCAGCGGGTTTGTTCGCGCTAGCGAATTCAACGATACGCTGAAGCTGGAGCTCGTCGCCTTGGGTCCGGAACCGGAGGCAAGTGCGCTTCTTAGCGAGTGCGTAGGCCTGACCAAGGACGTTGTCGTGAACTTGGGCGATGGAAAAACTGCTCGGCGAAAATTGTCGGCTTTTCCATCTGAAGAGTGGAAGCTAGGCCTTGTTTCGAACCCAAGGCTAGTTGAGATCGAAGGTGTCTTTAACGACGCGACCGGCCGCCTGTATTTGAACGGTTGGTTCCGGCTCTCGTTTGATTTTTCAATAAACTCCGCATCAGTAGCGGTTTCTGAGAAGACCTGCCACTTCACGCCAACTGGCGGGGAGAACTAGATTGCTGTGAACGATCAGATCATTAGTCGGCACGGCTACATTAGGGAAATAGAGAGGGTCTAATGCGGAATTGGATAGCAGGAGGGCTGCTTGCCCTCGTGGCGGCGTGCACGCCGGCGGCGCCGCCTGCGCCGACGGCTGAGGAGATCGCCAAGGTCTCCGCGGACCTGAATGCGTGGCTCGATGCGGAATACGAGGAAGACCTGCTGACCAGCCCGATCGCGCTGACCTTCCAGGGCCGCAAGGAGCATTACGGCGAGATCGACCAGTACAACGACGCCGAGACCGACCGGAAACTCGCCTGGCTGCGCGCCAGCGTCGACGAAATGAAAAAGACGTTCGATCCGGCGAAGCTGAACGAGGAGGCGCATACCTCGTTCGACCTCTGGGCCAAGCAGCTGGACTATCTCGAGAAGAGCGCGCAGTTCCGCCGGGCGCCGTACATCTTCGTGAAGGATGGCCCGCACGTCTTCCTGCCGAACTTCATCATCAGCTTCCACGCTGTCGCCGATAAGTCGGACATGGCGGCGTACATCTCGCGTCTCGGTGCGATCAGCCGCGCACTCGACCAGGTGATCGAGAGCGCGAAGCTGGCGGCGGTTGAGGGCAACCACGCTCCGCGCTTTGCCTATGACCAGTCGATCCAGGAAGCGAGGAACGTCATCACGGGCGCGCCGTTCGGCGCGGGACCGGACTCGCCGCTGTGGGCAGACGCGAAGCAGGAAATCGCGACGCTGCTGAAGGACGGCAAGGTGACGGCGGATGAGGCCAAGGCCCTGCAGGCCGACGCGGAGAAGGCGCTCAAGGACAGCGTGAAGCCGGTCTACGAGCGCATCATCGCGTGGCTGGAAGCGGATCGTCCCAACACGGCGGAGCAGGCGCAGGGCGCCGGCACGCTGATGAAGGACGGTGCGGCGTTCTACAACACGTCGCTGGAGCTGCAGACCACGACGCCGCTGACGGCGGCCGAGATCCACGACATCGGCCTCAAGGAAGTCGCGCGCATCCATGGCGAGATGGAGAAGATCAAGGAGCAGGTCGGCTTCAAGGGCACGCTGCAGGAGTTCTTCACGTTCATGCGGACGGACAAGCAGTTCCAGCTGCCGAACAATGATGCGGGCCGCGCGCAGTACATCAAGATGTCCGAGGACTATCTCGGCGCGATGAAGGCCAAGCTGCCGGAGTATTTCGGCATCCTGCCCAAGGCGGACCTGGTGGTGAAACGTGTCGAGGCGTTCCGCGAGGAGCCGGGTGGCGCGCAGCACTATTTCCCGTCGACGCCGGATGGCTCGCGGCCGGGGGTGTTCTACGCGCACCTCAGCGACATGACCTCGATGCCGACCTACACGCTCGAAGCGATCGCCTATCATGAGGGCCTGCCGGGCCATCACATGCAGATCGCCATCGCGCAGGAACTGACGGGCATTCCGAAGTTCCGCACGCAGTACGGCTCGACGGCCTATCAGGAAGGCTGGGGGCTGTATTCCGAGACGCTGGCGAAGGACATGGGCTTCTACAAGGATCCCTATTCGGACTTTGGCCGTCTCGGCGCGGAAATCTGGCGTGCGATCCGGCTGGTGGTGGACACCGGCATTCACTCGAAAGGGTGGAGCGAGGAACAAGCGGTGAAATATTTCCTCGACAACGGACCGACGCCGGAAGGCGCGGTGCGGTCGGAAGTGCGCCGCTATATTGTGTGGCCGGGACAGGCGACGGCCTACAAGATCGGGATGCTGAAAATCCTCGAGCTGCGTTCGCTGGCGCAGACGGAGCTTGGCGACAAGTTCAGCTATGCTGGTTTCCACGACACGGTGTTGGGCGGGGGCGCGTTGCCGCTGCCGGTGCTGGAAGCGCGGGTGAAGCGGTGGATCGATACGGTGAAGGCCCGGTAGAGGAGGTGCGCATGAGAGTGCTGATCGCGGCTGGGCTTCTCGCGCTGCTGTCAGGTTGCGGCGGTGGCTACACCGGCGACGCCAAGGCGGTGAACGACATGTGCGTCAGCGGCGGCGGCGAGGCGCGCTATTGCGAATGCGTGACCAAGGCGCTGGAAGAGAAGCTGTCCAAGGAAGCGTTCGCCGAGATGGCCAAGGGCGGCAAGGACGCTGATCTGGGCGCAAACCTCGACGTGATCGGCGAAGCAGACGCGGTTTGCGGGAAGAAGCCGGTGGTTTGAGGGGCGCTTGCGAGCGTTGAGAGAGTGACCCCCTCCTGACCTCCCCCTTTCAGGGGGAGGGACCAGCGTTGCAAGACCGCCCTCCAATGCAGGGTAAGCTGGCGCCACAGGGTTCCTCCCCCTGAAAGGGGGAGGTCAGGAGGGGGTCTGGTCCCGCGTCGCGATTTTCAGTTCGGCGGCGCAGCCTTCGCTTCATCCAGATGCTTCTTCAAATTCGCGATCGACTCGTTGCAGCGGAAGGCGACGTAGTGGTCGACGCCCTTGGTGCAGGCCGTGCGATAGGCCAGCGCGGCTTCCAGCTTGGGAACTTCGGACGACAGGCTGAGCTCATCGGCCATCCAGGATTGCGCCTCCTGCACGTTGGCGTCGGCGGCTTTGCGGACCATGGCGAACGCGGTGTCGTAGTCGGGGCCGGGGACGTTGCCGTCGAGATAGAGCATGCCGAGATGGAAATCGGCTTCGGGCAGGCCCTTGGCCTTGGCGGCTTCGAACAGGGCTTCGGCGCGGACGGGGTCGGCGGCGATGTTGTTGCCCGTCACTAGTTCGCGGCCGAGGCTGATCGCGCCCTGGGCGGAGCCGCCATCAGCCGCCTTGGTGTATTCGACGACGGCCTGGCTGCGCAGCGTGGCGCGCTGGTCGTCTGAGGCGAACACGAAGCTGGAAGCTTCCATGATCACGTCGCCGTAGAAGGCGTGCGCGACAGGTTCGCCGGCCTGGCTGGCTTTCTCGCAGATCGGATCGGCGCCTTCGAAGTTCGGCAGGTCGTCGACCATGGTCCACAGCACGACGGCGCATTGCAGCGTCAGCACGACGGGGTCGCCCTTCGCGGCTTCGGCATCGAGTAGTGCGCGTGTTTCGGGCTTGAAGACACGCTCGGCGATGTAGCGGCTGGGATAGCGGTCGAGATCGCCGGGGGCGAGGCCGAAAGGGGCGAGGCTGTTGAGGGCGGTCTCGCGCTTCTCGGCGGCTTCCTTCTTCGCTTCGACGATGGGGTCTTTGGGGACAAGTGTTTCCCATGGGCGGAAAACCCAGACGCTGGCGCCGATGACGGCGATCACCGCGACCACGGCCACGGTGCGCCAGAGCGCGCGCAGGGCGCGGTTGGGCGGCGGCTTCAGCGGCTTCACGTGGGACTTGCCGGCGAGTTCCTTCACCTGCTTGACCACGTCCTGATAGCCGGCGTGGGCGCGGTCGCCATGCCAGCCGATGAGGTCTGCGGTGTGGAGCAGGTTGAAGGGGACAGGGATGTTGACCGGCTGGATCATCACGGGGACGAGGATGCCGCGCTCGCGCCCGATGGAGCTTTCAGCGCGCACCCATTCCGATTTCACCGACTCCTTCGACCAGACGACGATGACGGCCTTGCACTTCTCGAGGACGGACTGGATCTTCTCGTCGAACGTCTCGCCGGTTTCGAGCGCGGTGTCCCACCACACATCGAGGTTCTCGACCTTCAGCGCGTTGGCGAGGGCTTCGGCTTTCGCGCGATCCGCCTTGCGATAGGAAAGGAAGACGTCGGCCATGCTTGTCCCCACTCGCCCCCCGGCCAGTGTCCATGCGGGAAGCTAGCAGCAGCGCGGGCCACGCGGAACAGGGACTATTCGGCTGGAACTGCTGCCGGATTTGTCGCTTGCTTTTTCAGGTATTTCACCGGCAGGCCCGGCGTGCCCGCCTGCTCCGGATGCGCGGCGAGGTAGGCGGCTTTCAGTTCGGACGAGCGCGTGTGGTTGCCATCGGGTGACCAGCCGGGCTTGTTGATGAAGCGGCCGACCCAGCGCCACGGACGCGGGCCGTCCTTCCAGCAATCGCGCAGCAAGGAAAAGAGTTCGTGGTAGGCGACCACGAACGGGTTGTGGCTCTCGAGCAGCTTCACGGTGCCGTAGACGGGCTTGTCGTGATCGAGCTCCGGCACGAAGGAGCCGAACATCTTGTCCCAGATGATGAAGACGCCGGCGAAGTTGGCGTCGAGATAGCGCGGGTTGGTGGCGTGGTGGACGCGATGGTGGCTGGGCGTGTTCATCACAGCCTCGAACCACGGATGCATCCGCCCGATGGTCTCGGTGTGGATCCAGTACTGGTAGACGAGGTTCACGCCCGCCGAGAGCGCGATGAACTCAGGGCTGAAGCCCAGCAGCACCAGCGGGAAGGCGATGATGACCAGCCCGGTGAGCGGGCCGAACCACGGTTGGCGCAGGGCGGTTGTCAGATTGTAGTGCGTTGATGAGTGGTGGGTGTGATGCTCGGACCACCACCACCGCACGATGTGGGCGAAGCGGTGTTTCCAGTAGTAGATCAGGTCGTACGCCACGAAGACGATCAGGAAGCTCCACCACGTGAACGGCACGTCGAATAGGCGGTAGGGCGAGAACAGCATCAGCATCCAGAGGCCGACGAAGGCGAAGACGGTGTCGACGACGACGCTGCCAAGGCCCATGGCGAGCGAGGTGAGCGCGTCCTTCGTCTCGTAGCGGCCCTTCGCGTGGCCAGCCTTCACCGCCCACCATTCAAGGATGAAGGTGACCAGGAAGAACGGGATCGCGAGAACGGTTGGCTTCAAGTCCATGGCGTGAGGCGTCGCACGGGGCAGGCCCGATGTGAAGACGGGCGCCGCAGGGGCAGGCGTCTTCAGGCGGCGGCGAGAGTGTCCATTGTCTCGACCGGCTTGAAAGATGCGCCATCATGCCGCCAGCGCTGGATGGCGACGGAGGCGGGGGTGACGGTGAGCAAGACGAAGCCGGCGCCGGCGCCGCGTTCGCGGGAGGAGGCGAGGGAGGGGGCGGTGAGGGAGTGGACCTGGGTGACGGGGTCCTTGATGAAGAAATAGCCGTGGACGTGGCCGCACAGGACAATGGTGCGGTGGGCCGGTTTCAGCAGGGCGAGGGCCTTGGCGGAGCGGCGGGTGCGGGATTCGACCAGCGCTTCCGACGGCGTGAAGGGCGGGTGGTGGCAGGCGAGGAAATGCCAGCCGGTGGGCGCGGCGGTCTGCATCTTCGCTTGTGCTTCTTCGACGTCATCGAGATCGAAGGCGCCCTGCGACCAGTCGCGGCGGAGCTGGAAGGAGCGGGCGGTGTTGATCGAGGCGATGGCGGCGAGGCCGTCGCCGCCCGTCCAGAAGCCGCCGAGGCCGAGACGGCCGAAGCGTCCGAACGGGCTGAAGGCGCGGCTGTGGATCGCGTAGACAGGCGTGTCGTGATTGCCGGGCGCGGCGACGATGGGGCGCGTGATCTGGCGCAGCCAGTCACCGGCCTGGAGGAATTCGCGGCGACGGCCGGCTTGGGTGAGATCGCCGGTGAGGGCGATGCAATCGGGCTTGAGCGTGTCGATGGCTTCGAGGGCTGCGTCGAGCGCAGCGGGGGCGGCATCACCGAAATGGATATCGGTGATGTGCATGATGGTCAGGCTAGTCGGGGCGTCGGTCATCAGGCGGGAGTCTTGTCCGTAGTCTCCAGTGGCATGGCGAGAACGGGCAGGGCGCCGCGATCCAGCGTGACATCGCTGACGCGGGAGATGCGCATGGGTTCGCCATCCAGCACCACGAGAGGGCGCCGGCTGGGCAGTTTCAGCGAGGCCTGTTTGGCGCGAACGATGCGCAGGCGCGGCGACTTGCGCCAACCGCCAGTGAGGAAGGCTGCGCCGAAGGACAGCATCTGCCAGACGGAACGCAGCTTCAGCGAGGCAATTTCCAGGCGGTGGCCGTGATCCTCGGTGTCGGGCGCGAGCACGCGGTCGAGATCGCCGATGGCGATGACGAGGGAGTGGGCGCTGCGCCATTTCTGGTCTGGCGTGCGCCAGCGGAGGCGACACTGGAGCGAGGGGCCAATATTGCGGAGGAGCGCGCCGGCAGCTTCGCGGATGCGTTCGAACTTGCGTTCGGACCGTGTCGCTTCGCGCAAGCGCGTCATCGGACCGGCAAAGCCGAAAGCGGCCGCGAGGAAGAACGGCTCACCGCCGACGCGGCCGACATCGAGGCTGCGGGGCACGAGTTTCGGAATGTCGGCGATGGCGCGGGCCATGTCGCCGTGGCCGAAGATGATCTTCGGCAGGACGTTCATCGTGCCGCCGGGCATCGGGATGATCGGCACGCCTGTGCTGACCGCGCGGGCGGCGGCAGTGCGCGCCGTACCATCGCCGCCGACGACGATGACGGCGGAGGGCTTGTCGCTGAACGCCTTGTCGAAGGCTTTCTCAAGGTCTTGCGGAGTGACGGACAGGATTTCGAACGTGGCGTCGGGCGAGGCGGCCTTGAGCGCTTCCTCGTCGAAGCGGGCGCTGCTGCCGGCATTGCTGTTGATCACAACGACATAATGAGACTGCTGGGCGGTCTGGGGGGCGCGCCCGTCGTCATTGGCGGCAACCCCGGCGCCGGCCAGCCCAAATTCGGGCGGGGCGCGCAAGGCCGCGGCCAGCGCACGGCTGGCGAGGACAGATTGAGATTCGCGAGAGGAAGCGCCCGTTTCCATGTGCATTCCGCCAATTCACCCCGTAGCCCGCGGGCAAGGCAGCACCCACGCCTGCCCCACGATATTTGCCGACACGCAGGGGAAATGCGCAGCGCCGGTGTCAGTTCCCTGACGTATGCGCCGGGCGCCGTTGGGGCAGATTTCCGCTTGGTGATTGACCGGGAGGGCGACCCGGCGCGAGTGTGCGCGCAACGGTTGGATCACGAACCGGTAGGGAGAGATGATGCGCACGTGGACGTTGGCCGCTGCGGCGGCGGTTTCGGCTTTGGCTCTGGGCGTCGGATCGCTGGGGTCGGCGGCGCTGGCGCAACAGCAGCAGGCGGGACAGACGGCGGCGGCGCAGGTGCGCGGTGGCCCCTCCAACCCGGTGGCCGAGGGCGCGACCGAGGTGTTCGCCACGATGCGCGACGGGGTGAAGCTGGCGGGCAACCTCTACCTGCCTCAGGGCAAGGGCCCGTTCCCGTGCATCGTGACGCGGACGCCGTATGGCAAGGACGAGATGTACAAGGACCCGCGCGGGGCCGAGGGCTACCAGAAATCCGGCTATGCCTATCTGGTGCAGGACACCCGCGGCAAAGGGCATTCGGAAGGCTTCTACCAGGCGTTCGTGAATGACCGCGACGATGGCTTTGACACGATCGAGTGGATGGCGAAGCAGAGCTGGTGCAACGGCAATGTCGGCATCACAGGGCCGTCGGCCATGGGGATCACGGGTAACCTCGCGGCGATTGCCAACCCGCCTCATCTGAAGGCGGCGTTCGTTGTGGTGGCGCCGACGTCGCTGAAGAATGCGAGCTTTATCGGCGGCGCGTTCAAGCAGAAGGATTCCGGCGACTGGAGCCGCGATCAGGGCGTGGCCGAGGATGTGATCGCGAAGAACGCGGCCAGCTATCCGGCGAGCGCGGAATACGCGGCGCTGGATATCCAGCGCAATGCGGAGTTCATCGATATCCCGATCTACAATCTCGGCGGGTGGTACGACATCTTCAACGAAGGGAATGTGCGCAACTTCATGAAGCTGCAGCACGAGGGCTCCAAGGGCGCGAAGGGCAACCAGAAGCTGGAGATGGGCCCGTTCGGCCATGGCGATCTGTCGGGTGATCTGGAGTATACCGACGGCGGCGGCCTGCGCGGCAACCCGACGGAGATCCGCTGGTTCGATTACTGGCTGAAGAACATCGACAACGGGATCATGAGCGAGCCGCCGGTGAAGGTCTACATGATGGCCTCGGCGCGGAAGGGCGCGGTCTCGGCGAAGAACCGCTGGATGACGTTTGGCGACTGGCCGCCGGCGCCGGCTGCGGTGAACTATTTCCTCGGCATGGACGGCAAGCTGACGACCAAGGCGCCGACGGCGGCGTCCGCGTCGAAGACGTATGCGTTCGATCCGAAGAAGCCGGTGGAGTCGATTGGCGGGGCGAACCTGACTTTCGATCGCGGGCCGATGGACCAGCGGCCGATCGGCAAGCGCGCCGATTACCTGAAGTTCGAGACGCCCGTGCTGGGCAAGGACGTGGCGATTGCGGGGCCGGTAAGCGTGGACCTGTGGGCCTCGACCGATGGGCCGGATACGGACTTCATGGTGAAGCTGGTGGATGTGTATCCCGATGGCTATGAGGCCATCGTGCTCGATGGCGCGCTGCGCACACGCTATCGCGATGGGCGCGGGGCCGACGACATCAAGATGATGGTTCCGGGCGCTCCGACGAAGTTGACCATCGACCTCTGGGACACGGCGATCACCTTCGAGAAGGGCCACAGGATCGCGGTGCATGTGACGAGCTCGAACGCGCCGCGCTTCGATGTGAACCCGAACACCGGCGCCAATCCCGGCCCGAAGGTGAAGACGCGCGTGGCGAAGAACACGATCTATATGGACGCGGATCATCCGAGCGCAGTGAATCTGCCGGTGATCGTTGTGGGGGAATAGGGTGGCTGCTGGCGAACGGATCTACGACCTCGTTGTTTACGGGGCGACCGGCTTTACCGGTCGCCTCGTCGCGGAGCACATGCTGGCGACCTATGGCGTGGGCGGCGATGTGCGCTGGGCCATCGCGGGGCGCAGCAAGGCCAAGCTGGAAGCCGTGCGTAGCGAGATCGGCGCGCCGGCGGAGCTGCCGATTGTGATTGCGGATGCTGGAAATGCGGCGTCGCTTTCGGCGATGGCGAAGTCGGCGAAGGTGATCGTCACCACGGTGGGTCCGTACCAGCTTTATGGCGAGCCGATGGTGGCGGCGTGCGTGAAGGCCGGGGCGGATTATGTCGACCTGTGCGGCGAGCCGGCATGGATGGCGGCGATGATTGCCGAGTATCATGAGGTCGCGAAGGCTTCGGGCGCGCGGATCGTGTTCTCGTGCGGATTCGACTCGATCCCGTTCGATGTCGGCGTGACGTTTGCGCAGGAGGAGGCGCTGGCCCGGCTGGGTGCGCCGCTGCAGCGTGTGCGCGGGCGGGTGCGCAAGATGAAGGGCGGGTTTTCGGGCGGGACGATTGCCAGCCTGATGGCGACGCTGGAATCGGGCAAGCGCGATCCGTCGATCTTCAAGACGCTGGGCAACGCATTTGCGCTGACGCCCGGCTTCAAGGGGCCGGCACAGCCTTCGGGCGAGACGGTGGAGAAGGACGACACGGCCGGGCAATGGGCGACGCCGTTCATCATGGCGTCGATCAACACCAAGAATGTGCATCGCTCGAACTTCCTGCTGCGCCACAAGTGGGGGAAGGATTTCGTCTATGACGAGATGATGCTGACCGGCGGTGGCGATGAGGGTCAGAAGCGCGCCAGGGGCGTCAAGCGGCAGGGCGATATCCAGAACATGCTGCTGGGCTTTGCGCCGACGCGCGCGCTGCTGCGCCGGTTTGCATTGCCGAAGCCGGGCGAGGGGCCGTCGAAGGACGAGCGCGAGACTGGGTTCTATGAGGTCGGCTTCCATGGCGAGACGGGCGATGGGCGCGCGCTGAAGGCCGTGGTGAAGGGCGACAAGGACCCGGGCTATGGCTCGACGTCGAAGATGATTTCGGAAAGCGCGATGTGTCTGGCGCGCGATGTGAGCCGCGAGGAGACCGGCGGGGGCGTGTGGACGCCGGGGGCCGCGCTGGGGATGAAGCTGGTGAAGCGGCTGGAAGAACGCGCGGGACTGAAGTTCTCGCTGGAGAATTAGGCGCGCGAAAAGGCGGCAGCTCTCCGTGAAGGAAAGCCGCCGCCCGTAATCTACGCTACTCTACAGAACTCTACGCTGCCCCCCGCTTGGGCGTACTCTACTGTGCGGGCCGAAGCCGACTGGAGCAGCCGGCCCGGAAATTCGTGGCGATCAGTTGCCCTTCTGCGTGGTGATGAAGGTCGACGAGTTGCCGATGGCCGAGGCCGAGCCGACGATCATGCCGGCATTGTTGGTGCTGATCGAACCTGTGGAGACGATGTTGCCGGCGTTGGTCTGGTTGACGCTGCCGGTCAGGGCCGCATCGCCGCATTTCGAGCAGACATAGCCGGTGAAGGCGTTGCCGATGGCGGTGGAGGCGACGACGACATCGCCATGGTCGCCCGTGCCGCCGGTGAATTGTGCATTGGAGGAGACGCCGCCGGTGTTCATTTGCTGAAGGTTGATCACCATGTCGGAGCCGACATTGGTGGCCAGCGTGGCATTGCCGACGCCGTAGGCGGAAGCCGTCGCCGTGCCGGTCCAGTTGGAGAGCGTGACGCGCGTGTCGGCCTTGACGTCGGCCGCCGCCGTTTGCGTGCCACGCAGCTGGGCGTAGCCCCACTCATTCGCCATCGTCGCGGAGTTGGCCGCGGCCGTCGTGGCTGCGGTCACATCGTAGGCGCGGTATTGATAAACATCGGTCGTGGCTTCGGAGGCAGCCCCCCACGATTCCTGCTGGAATTGCGCATTCACCGTGGAGGTGGTGGAGGAGGAGCTCCAGGTGTTGTTGGCGGACGAGGCGCCGGCTGCAGTCGCGCCCGTGCAGCAGGCGTCGACGTCCGTGTAGGCTTTCGCCGAGCTGGTCGATTGCTGGAACAGGTTCACGTTGAGGTCGCCATGGTCGGCGGCCGTCGCGGCGTTGTTGTTGGCGGCGCTGGAGGCGGCGGACAGCGTGCGCGCGTTGCCGATGTCGACGCGGGTGTAGGCGTTGGCGTCGCCATACGAGAACTGCGCGGTTTTCAGGTTGAGCGCGCCGTCGACCGTCTGCGCTTGCAGCGTGTTCGACTGGGCCGTGGCCATGGCGGCGGCTTCACGGATGTCGCCGCCTTCGAGACGGGCGGAGGCGGAGGCCTTGGCATTCATCTGCTGTCTGGAGTCGGCGTCGAGGCCGCCGGTGACGTTGGCGCCGGAGACGGCGTTGCCGGCGGCGGTCGCGATCGCGGCGGCAGACTTGGCGTCGTCACGGGTGACGACATTGATGTTGGCGACGACGTCGCCCCAGTTGAGCTGGCCGTTGAGCGCCGTCGACGTGTTCTGGGCGAACGCGGGGGCGGCGAGCGCGGCGGCGAGGCCGGCGGCGGCTGCGAGGCGGGTGATCAGCGACATGGAAGTCGGTCCTTCAGATCCTAGTCCTTGCGGCCGCGGAGCGCGGCTTTGACGCCGTCGTCGCGGTTGACGTTCCAGCGGTTCGGATCGGCGCGGTCGGAGCCGTCGGTTGGCAGCGTGCCGCCCGGCTGGGAGATCGCGAGACCGGTGACCGACTGGGCAGTCTTGATATTCGAGGCGTCTTCAGCCAGCGCGCCGCACGGGTCGGAATTGGTGACGCCGTAGAGGTTGGCCGTCATTTCCAGGACGGCGCGTTCGATGGTCGAGCGCACGGCCAGCTGGATCGGCTCCATGGCGCGTTCGCCGACGCCGACGTCGAAGACGTTGCCGTTGGCGAAGTCGAAGATGCCGGCGGAGATTTCGCGGCCGATGATCTGCTTCTGGTAGGAGATGACGTCTTCGACGATCAGCGTCTTGGTGTTCACCAGGCGCAGGTCGACGCCGACGTTGATGACGAACAGCTTGAAGCCGGCGCGGCCTTTCATGTCGGTGGCGTCGAGGTCGCCGATGAAGGCGTCAGCGCCGATCGAGCGGATGTTCGAGTTGAGTTCGGTGATGCCGCCGACGAAGTAGTA
>JAOATF010000261.1 GCA_030158285.1 Hyphomonadaceae bacterium | reverse complement strand
GGCGAAGATTCCCGCAGGGCTCGACCGCTATCGCCACATCATGGACCTGTCGACGGCGACGCAGCGCATGCCGGAGGGGATGGCGCTGAACGAGATCCGCATCGGCTCACGCAGCGACCCCGAGATCCGCGACGCGGTGACGCCGATGATGAGCGCGATCTCTGAGGACTATGTCCGTCTGGTCGGCCGCGTGGCGCGCGAGGCGGGGCTGACGCCGAACCGCGAGCTGCATGGACTGACGGGCGCGGTGGCGATGGCGACGCGGGCGCTGGCGATCAACACCTTCACCTATCCGAGCCCGCAGGCGAGCGAGGGGGTTCTGTGGACGCTGCAGATGGCGCGCGAGGACCTGATCGCGCGGCAGCTGGGCAAGGACAAGGCGAAGTATCCCGAGCCGCTGCCGGAACTGCCCAGATAGGCAACGGCGTCAGGCGCGCTTGAGGCCCTGGATCGGCGCGATGCCGCGGGCGAGCAGTTCGACGAAATCCGGCGGGGCGAGCGGATAGGCCATCAGATAGCCCTGCCCTTCATCAATGCCGAGACCGGCGAGATAGTGCCACATCTCCGGCGTCTCGATGCCTTCGGCGACGATCTTGAGGCCAAGCTCCTTCGCGAGACGCACGCTGGTTTCGACGGCGGCGCGGGCGAAGTTGTCGGTGAAGACGTTACGCGTGAAGGTCTGGTCGATCTTCAGCTCGGTGAACGGGAACATGCGCAGGCGGTCGATGTTGGAATAGCCGGTGCCGAAATCGTCCACCGACAGGCCGAAGCCCTTGATGCGCATGCGCGTCATCGTCTCAAGCGCGTCGGGGCCGTATTCCATCAGGCGCGTCTCGGTGACTTCAAGTGTCACTTGAGCCGGCGACAGGCCGTTGGTTTCCAGCGCGGCGGCGATCTGGTCCGGGAAGTCGCGGCGGGCCAGCGACAGCGGCGAGATGTTGATCGAGACCGGCATCGGGTTGCCGTGCACGAAGTAGCGCTTCACGTGATGCGCCACGACGCGGGAGAGTGAGAGCGTTAGCTCATCGATCTTGTTGGTGCTTTCGGCCAGCTCAATGTACGGGACCGGGTTGGCGAACTCGTTCTGGGTCACGGCGATGCGGGCAAGAGCCTCGGCGCCGGCGATGCGGCCGGTCTTCATACAGACCTTGGCCTGGAAGAACGGATGCAGCGCGCCACGATCAATGGCGGCGTCCAGCAGGGCCGGCTGGGCCGGCGCGAAGCCGCCATAGCGCTTCTGGACCGGGACAGCGCGATTGAGCACGTCGGTGAGCGCGTCCATCGACAGCGGCTTGCGGATCGAGCCGATGATGTTGAGGTTCTGCATGCGCGCGAGATTGGCGACAGCTTCGATCACCGCGCTGGCTTCGCCCGAGATGATCAGCACCTTGCCGGGAAAATTGCGCTCGGCCAGCGAGCGGATCAGGCTGACGCCATCGTGCGCGGGCATGTTGAGATCGCAGACCAGAAGATCCGGCGCGAGACCGCCATCAAGGCGCGCAAGGGCTTCGAGACCGTTCTCCGCCATTTCGACCGCGCCGACGCCTGCGTCGAGCAGCATGTCTTCTGTGAGGGCGCGGAAGACCGGATCGTCGTCAATAAGCAGAGCAAGGCCATAGGTCATGTTTTGGGCGCTTCCCCGGTGAGGCGCACCATCGGGCGCGACTTGTTGCCCACGCCATCCGGCACGGGAATTGGGCTGTTCTCGTAATCGGTATTGAGCACGAGCTCCGGCCCGTCCTTCATGTCGAACTTGCGCGCGATGATGACCGTGTAGTCCGACTTGTCCGCGATCGGCTTGGTCGAGTTGATCTCCAGCGTGTTGCCCGGGAGATAGATCGTGCCGACGAGGTTGCGGGCGTCGTTGCTGGCAACGATGTGCGGGAACTTGAACAGGACGCTGCGGTCCTCGAAGAACAGCATGCCGGCCATGTCGCCGCCGCGGGGCGCCGTCAGCGAGACGGTGCTGGTGGGCGCGAGCTGGACGGTGGAGAGGCCGAGCGCCCCGGTGAGGTAGAAGCCGACATTCTCGCCGCTGATCTTGCCGCCATTGGCGACGACGAGACCGCCATTGTTGAGAATGTAGGTGCCCGGCTTCAGCTTGACGTCGCCGCCGATGATGTTGAGGCCGCCGCAGTAGACGCCGGGCGACAGTTCGGTCTTTCCGGTCACGATGAGCCCCTGCGCGAGGTTGCCCACGAGATCTCCATTCGTGATGTCGGTGAGCAAGTTCTTCTTCTTGAGAAGATCGCCCTTCAGAAGGCCGCCGACGCCCCCGTTGAGGAGTTCCTTCACGCCAAGGAGGCCGCCGTCCTTGTTGGTGAGATCCTTGCCGAGAATGTTGTCCTTGCCGAGAATGTTGCTGCAAGTCAGCAGGCCGACATTCGGTTCCGGACGATCGCGCAGTGGATCAACCAGCGGCGGGCAATCGGTGATCGGCTCGTTGGGCGAGACGGCCGACATCGGTCCCGTGACGCCGCCCGCGACACAGACGAGATCGGCCTTCACGCGCGCGGAATTGTGGAGCCGCAGCGAGGATGACGACCGGGAGTTCGAGTAGATCGCGCATTTCTCGGCCGTGACGCGCGCCTTGTCGTGCATCTCCAATGTCGAATCTTCGGAGTCCGAGAGGCCGACCATGCAGACGAAGCCGCCGCCCGCGATCTCGGCGATGGCTTCGACTTTCAGCTCTTTCACGCCTTGGGCGACGGGTCCGGGGAAGAAGGTCTGCGGTTCGGCCCTGATCGTGACTTTGACGGCCTTGCCGTCATCAACAATAGTCGCTGAAGTGGTTTGCGGGGTGCGCGTGTAGTTTGCCTTCACGAAGGTCTCTGCGACGGCGGTCACACGGCCGTCGGTTCCCTTGAAGACGATCAGTTCCTGCGCCGCCGCGATGGCTGCACGATCGGCAACGCCCTGCAGCTGGTGCTTCTGGTTGGAGAGTGACATGTAGTCGACGATGCCGCCGACGATAAAAGCCGCGACCGCCATGAGCCCTGCGGCCCACAGTATCATCGACCCTCGCGTGTCGCGCGCAAACGGGCGCAAATAGGGCTCCTGCCACACTCCGTACACGCCCCCCGACGCACGAAACTTCCGTGTACGTCGTAGCAGCTGTGCCTGAATGAATGGTTCACTCGCTAATCAACGACTCCAGGTTCCATTGACCGCGTTGTTAACCGGGTAATCAGGCCGCTCTGTCATGGTGACGCCAAACGGGAATGGCGCGAAAACCATGGCAACTCTTGCGGTTCCCTTCCGCCGGTCGATCCGGTTCCGCCTGTCGTTGATGATTGCGGCGGTTATCCTTGTCGCTGTAATGTCCGTATCGGTAGCAGGGGCTTTCCGCGATCTGAGGCAGGCAGCTGATGCCCGGGCCGAGACGCTGGAAGCTGCGACCTCCGCCTATGCTGCGGCCCTTTCCGACCCGCTCGGCATGCGCAGCCGCAACGCCGCGTACGAGCACATGCGCGGCATGCAGAACGTGCGCTCGATCATCTACATGGCGATCGAGGACGCCGACGGGAACATCTTCGCACAGCTTGGCGCGGGCGCTTCGCTGCGCGGCAAGACGGTGGACCTGCGCACGCTGGATGGGTTCGAACTGCTGACGGCGGATCGCGGTTCGGTTCGCATGCCCATCGTGCAGGGCGGCGAACAGATCGGCGAGCTGAAGGTGCTGGCTGATATCAGCGACTTGCGTGGCGATCTGTATGCGACGCTTGGATGGACCGCGTTGGCGGCGCTGGCGGCGATTGCCGGCAGCCTCGCGGTGGCGCAGGTGCTGATCGGGCGGATGACGAAGCCGATCCGCGAGCTGGCCACGGTGATGGCCGAGGTGGGCGCGAAGCAGGATTTCTCGCGCCGGATGCCGGCGACGAAGCAGCGCGACGAGACGGGCGTTCTGGGTGATGCGTTCAACGGCATGATCGACAATATCCGCGAGCGCGACCAGCGCATCGCGACACACATGGAGACGCTGGAACAGACGGTGGAGGATCGCACGCGCGATTTCCGGCTGGCCAAGGAGGAGGCGGAGTTCGCCAACGCCGCCAAGTCGGACTTCCTCGCCACGATGAGCCACGAGATCCGGACGCCGATGAACGGCATGATGGTGATGGCGGAAATGCTGGCGTCGGCTGATCTGTCGTCGCGCCATCGCCGCTATGCAGAGATCATCACGCGATCGGGCGCGAGCCTGCTGACGATCATCAACGACATTCTCGATCTGTCGAAGATCGAGGCGGGCAAGCTGGACCTCGAAGCCGTGCCGTTCTCGCCGGAGCGGATGGTGGAGGATGTGGCGAGCCTGTTCTGGGAGAAGGCGCGATCCAAAGGTCTGGACCTTGCGGTGCGCATCGCGCCGGAGGTTCCGCTGCAGGTGGTGGGCGATCCGACGCGCCTGAACCAGGTGATCACCAACCTCGTCAACAACGCGCTGAAATTCACCGAGAGCGGCGGCGTGACCATCGATGTGACGGCTGAGGCCAATGGCGCGAATACGAAGCTGCGCTTTGCGGTGACGGATACGGGCGTCGGCATCGAGGAGTCGCGCATTGGCGCGATCTTCGAGGCGTTCAGCCAGGCGGACCAATCCACGACGCGGCGGTTTGGTGGCACGGGCCTTGGCCTGACGGTGTGCAAACGGCTGGTCGATGCGATGGGCGGCGAGATTGTTGTCACATCGCAGATCGGCAAGGGATCGACGTTTGCGACGGTCGTGTCGATGCCGGTGGAGGAAGCTGCGCCGGGCGTTCCGGACGTGGGCAGGCTGCGCGTGGCGCTGGCCCTGCCCTCCGCTGTCATGCGCGGCATGATCGCGACGGCGCTGAAGGATGCGGGCCTTATGGCGCGCGAGATCAAGACGCCGGGTGATGCGATGCCGGGCGAGATCGTGCTGTGCTTGTCGGAGCAACTGGCCAAGGCTGGCGGCGCGATGGGTGCGGTGAATGTGTGCCTGACCGATGTGGGCGACAGCCATGCGGATGGGTTGATCCGGGATCGCGTGGCGGCGGACTTGCTGCCGCTGCCGCTGGGCAGGCTGTCGCTGTGGGAGTTCATTGCGCGGGCGAAGCAGGGTGCGTTCCGAGGAGCTTCGGCGCTGGCTTCGGCGACGGTGGCGGGACCGGGCGAGACGTTCGGGCATCTGTCGATCCTGGCTGTGGACGACAATGCGGTGAACCGCGAAGTGCTGCGCGAGGCCTTGCTGAGCCTCGGCGCGGAAGGCGACTTTGTCGGCAATGGCGTCGAGGCGGTCGAGGCGGCGGCGGGCAAGGTCTACGACGTGATCTTCATGGACGGCTCGATGCCGGAAATGGACGGGTTCACAGCGACGAAACTGATCCGCGAGGCGGAAGCCACTGGTGGCAGCAAGCGGACATTCGTGGTGGCGCTGACGGCGCAGGTTCGTGGGGCGGACGCCGAAGCATGGTCGCAGGCGGGCGCCGACCGGCACATGACGAAGCCTTTCACCTCGGCGCGCCTGATGGAGGCGCTGAAGGATGCGGGGGCGGGAACGCGCCGGATCGCAGAACCGGTCGTGGAACCGGTTGTCGAAGAGAAACCGGCTGAGCAGCCGGTTGCGGTGGCCGCATCGGTTGAGACCCCGGCGATCGATCAGGACGCGGTTGCGACGATGGAAGCGGTTGGCCAGCGCAACGGCCGGGACGTGGTCGGCAAAGTCTGGAAGCTGTTCCTCGGACAGGCCCCGGATGCGGCGTTCAAGCTGGAGACACTAGCGCGAGGGGGCGATCCTGCCGCCATCGCGCAACAGGCGCACTTCCTGAAATCCATGGCGCTTTCGGCCGGCGCCGCCCGCGTGGCGGAGCATTGCGAGCGGATCGAGATGGCGGGCAAGGCGGGCGACCTGGTGGCGGCGCTGGGCCAGTTGAACCAGCTGCGGGAACCGCTGGACGAGGTCTGCGGGCTGATGAACCAGCAGCTGGAAGACCGGGCGGCGCGCAAGGCGGGCTGAGCTTTCCGGCTCGCCCGGCGCAAGAATATGCCCCGCACGGCATCGCGCTTTCAGACGCATCGGACGTGGCCGGAGCTCCACACCTGCACATGAATAAGCCCTGCCGCGCTGCGGCTTGGCGCTGACTACCCACAACGTGAAGACATTCGGGCGAGACAGGCCGGGGCCGGACGGGTTACACCAAGCGCCGGAATTGTCGGACGTTACATGACCGTTACTGCACTCGAACCCGCCAACTCGCTCGACGCCGCAACGCTGGCCGAGATCGCGCGCGTGCGGGATTCGGGCGTGCTCGGCACGTCGGGGCGGCTGCTCGAACTGTTCGACTACCTCGCCTTGCGGTCGGCTGAGGGACGGCCGCCGAAAGAGGCAGAGATTGCCCTTACCGTGTTCGGCAAGGCCGACGCCGAAGCGCTGCGCGACGACCCGGTGGCGCGCGTTTACATCCACCGGCTGCGCAAGCGGCTGGACGATTTCTACCTGCGCAACGGAACGCCGGGCGATATGCGGCTGGACATTCCGAAGGGCGACTATCGCATTGCGAGCGTCGGACCCGAGGGCGCGGAGGCGGCGACAAGCGAAGATGAGACTGTCGCCTCCCCGGCCCCCGTGGAGACGCCGAAGAAACGGTTCAGCTGGGGGCTGGTTGCAGCGGCGGTGGCCGTGGTGGCGATCGGCGGGAATATCGCGGCGTGGTCGATGCTGGCGGGGCATGAGCCGCGCATCGAGAAGCAGCTGGCGGCGACGAACATCTGGGCCGATGTCGCCAAGAGCAAGCGGCCGCTGCTGATCGTGGTGGGCGACTATTACATGTTCGGGGAATATGAAGACCGGGTGCAGTTGAAGCGGCTGATCCGCGACTTCACGATCAACTCGAAGGAAGACCTGGTCACCAGCCAGAGTCAGAACCCGCAAGATTTCGAGCGCTATTCGGATGTGGCGTTGCAATACCTTCCGGCGTCGGCGGCGTTTGCGCTGGCGGACCTCGCGCCGTTGCTGCGGGACGGGCGGCAGGTTCAGGTGACGCTGTCGTCGGAATTGCCGCTCGACCGGATGAAGACGGACGACATCATCTATGTCGGCCTGTTGAGCGGGCTGGGGCCGCTACGCGATCCGGTGTTCTCGAACTCGCGGTTCGCGATCGGGGCCAGCTATGACCAGATCGTCGATCAGGAGACGGGCCGGCGCTATACCAGCGAGGCGTTTGTCGTGGCGTCGAGCAACGACATGTACCGCGACTATGGCTTCTTCTCGAGCTTCGAGGGACCGACCGGCAACCGGATCGTGATCCTGTCAGGCTCGCGCGATACGGCCGTGATGGGCGTGGCCGAGGCAGTGACGCAGATGGACCGGCTGAAGCGCGTGGAGCAGAAGACGCCGAAGGACGGGAATTTCGAGGCGCTGTTCGAAGTGAAGGGCCAGCGCCACATGAACCTCGAGGCGTCTGTGCTGGCGGCGTATCCGGTGGATGGGGCCGCTATCTGGAGCGGCGATCGCGCGAACGCGGCGAAGTATCCGGCGAAGTAGGCTGCGCCTGGACACGCATGGATTGTCATTCCGGACACGCGCAGCGTGAGCCGGAAACCATTCATCGGGTGTCGAGGTGGAGAAATGGGTCCCGGATAGCGCTACCCGCTTCCGGGATGACAAGTCGAGGCTTGCGCTCTTTCAACTGAAGGCGGTCAGAACTGATCTCACTCAAAGCTTGCTGAACGCCAGGTCGCACGTCACGCCCTGTTCGTGGAATTTCAGGATAGCGCTGCCGCCGGGGACGCCGTTGAGGGCCGCGTTGATGAGGCGGGAGCCGAAGCCGGAGGCGCGGGGGATTTCGACACGGGGGCCGCCGGATTCAATCCATTTCAGAACGATGACGCCAGGCGTCGCCTCGGCCCAGGAGACGCTTACCCTGCCCTCTGGCGACGACAGCGCGCCGTACTTCACGGCGTTGGTGGCGAGTTCGTGCAGACAGAGCGCGATGGGGATGGTGGCGGAGGGCGCGAGCGATGCCACGGGGCCGGGGGTGACATTGAGGCGGGCGGCGTAGGTGTCGCTAAAGGGGGCGAGCACGGCGGCGGTGAGCTGGCCGAGGTCCACGGGGTTGTCGCCTTCGACGGCGGACATGAGGTTGTAGGCCGAGGACAGCGCGCGGATGCGAGCGATCAGGCGGTCGCGGAATTCCTCGATGTTGAGGGCGCCTTGCGCGGATTGCTGGGCTAGCGCGTTGAGGATGGCGAAGGTGTTCTTGGCGCGGTGGGTCTGCTCGCGGATGACAAGTTCGAGCTTCAGCTTGGCGCGAGCGAGCTCGTCGCGTTCGTAGCGGAGCCGGATGCGGAGTTCGTGGGCGAGGCCGCAGCCGACCGCGACGACGGTGGCAAGACCGAGCCAGATAACCGTGGTCATCACGGGATACGCTTCGAACGCCATGACGGCGACGGGCGTGGAGAGGATGACAGCGAGAATGCCGGAGCGGATGCCCGCGATCAGCGAGGCGGCCATCACGGCGGGATAGAAGGTGACGAAGGGAACCTGGCCGTGGATCAGAACGTCAATGGCGAGGCGGAGGAGGTAGCCGGCGGCAACGCAGGTGAGCGCGACGGCGATGACGAACAACCATCCCCTCACATCGCTTGCGCGTTTGCCGAACGTCAGCACGCTACGCCCCCGCGTGGCCAGCCCACCTGCCACGCGATATTTCTAGCGCACGAGCGGTGGACAGCAAACGGGGGGCCGGCCGCGGAACTTCGCGATCGTGGAACCTAGTACCGAAACGACACAGGATCAGGCAGCGCGTTCGAAGATTGCGGCGATGCCCTGGCCGCCGCCGATGCACATGGTTTCAAGACCATACCGGACTTCGCGGCGCTGCATCTCGTTCATCAGGTTGGCGAGGATGCGGCCGCCTGTGGCGCCAATCGGGTGGCCCAGCGAGATGCCGGAACCATTGACGTTGAGCTTGTCGGCGTCGTTCCAGTTCCAGCCCTTGAGGACGGCGAGGACTTGCGGCGCGAAGGCTTCGTTGAGTTCGACGAGGTCGATGTCTTTCCAGCTGAGGCCGGTGCGGGCGAACAGGCGCTCAACCGCAGGCACGGGGCCGATGCCCATACGGGACGGTTCGACGCCGGCGGCGGCCCAGCCGGTGAACCAGCCGATCGGTTCGAGGCCGAGCTCTTCGAGCTTGTCTTCAGCGACGACGAGACAGGCGGCGGCGGCATCGTTCTGTTGCGAGGCGTTGCCGGCGGTGACGACGCCACCTTTTTCGATGGCCTTCAGCGCGCCGAGGGAGGCGGCTGTCGCATCGCCGCGGACGCCTTCGTCCATCTTGAAGATGACGGGATCGCCCTTTTTCTGCGGGACGGCGACGGGGACGAGTTCGTTGTCGAACTTGCCGGCCTTCCAGGCGGCAGCGGCGCGTTGCTGGCTGCGGGCGGCGTAGGCGTCGCACTC
The DNA here is from genome assembly GCA_030158285.1 of Hyphomonadaceae bacterium. GTDB lineage: Bacteria > Pseudomonadota > Alphaproteobacteria > Caulobacterales > Hyphomonadaceae > UBA7672. Next base: position 14,061 of record JAOATF010000261.1, on the reverse strand, counting down.
TTCGCGGCCGATCTGGTAATCCTTGGCGAGGTTTTCGGCGGTCTCGATCATGCCGGTGATGACGCCGAAGCGGCTGACGGGCTGGGACATGACGCGGCCGCGTTGCAGGCGGTCATGCATGGTCACCGAACCCGCGCGGGCGCCGGAGCGCATGTCGGTGGAATAGTATTCGACATTGGTCATGCTCTCGACGCCACCGGCGACGACGACATCGGCAGCGCCGGTCTGCACGAACATGGCGGCGTCGATGATCGACTGGAGGCCCGAGCCGCAGCGGCGGTCGAGCTGGTAGCCGGGGACAGTGATGGGGAGATCGGCTGCGAGAGCGGACCAGCGGGCGACGCAGGGGGCTTCGCCGGAGGGGTAGCCTTGGGCGAACACCACGTCGTCGATGCGTTCGGGATCGATCCTGGTGCGTTCGACGAGGGCTTTCAGGATCACCGCGCCGAGATCGCCCGCCTGCATCGGGGCGAGCGCGCCCTGGAACTTGCCCACCGCCGTGCGGATGGGGCTGACGATGGCGGCGCGGCGGAGCTTGGTCATGGGTTGTTCCCTCAGATGGCGGGGCAACATAGCCAGCTTCCGGGCAACGGCAACTGCCGCCCCTAAAGGCCCAGAACGCCCACGGTGCGTTCCACGAACCAGTAGGCCGAGGTGATGCCGATTACGTAGACGGGGATGCGCCAGGCGTAGGCGGCGGTTTGCGGGGTGTTGATCGTGGTGGGGGCGAAGCGGCGCCAGACGAACATGAGAGTGAGGACGGCGGCGATGAAGGTGAGCTGGCCGGCTTCGACGCCGAGATTGAAGAAGAGAAGCGCCGGGGGAGCTGCGTCTTCGGGTATGCCGATTTCGCGGAGGGCGCCGGCAAAGCCGAAGCCGTGCAGGAGGCCGAAGGCGAAGGAGGCGAGCCAGGGCATCATGGCGGTGAGGCTTTCCCGCCCCGCCCGGACGCGCATGATTTCGACGGCGATGAACATGATGGAGAGCGCGATGGTCGCCTCGACGGGGGCGCTGGCGAGCTTGATCCAGCCGAAGGTGGCGCCGGCGAGCGTGATGGAATGGGCGACGGTGAAGGCGGTGATGGCGCCGATCAGGCGGCGCACGTCGCGCACCAGCAGCAGGAGCGCGAGGACGAACATCAGGTGGTCGAAGCCGAGCAGGATGTGCTCGATGCCGAGGACGAAATAGGTGCTCGCGACTTCGGTCCATGGCTGTTTGTCGGGGATGACCGCGAAGGGATCGTCCGGGCGGACGCGGAGGGTCTTGGGCGCGCCTTCGATCGGCTCGAAGCGGACAATGACGTCGGTGAGCGTGTGGGAGAGATTTTCGATCTCGATCGGCTTGGCGATGAGACCGCCTTCACAGGCGGCGCGCCAGCGCTGGATGACGGCGCCGCCGACCATGGTGCTGCGCGGCTCGGCGGCGTTGGTGCAGGCGTCCGGCTGGAGGATGTTGAGGGCGAGGCGCATCTCGCCGCGCGCGGGGGTCTTCCAGAGGAAGTCGTAGACGTTTGGCTCGATCTCGCGGATTTCGAGATAGGCGGGGCGGATTTCGTGCGCGAGCGCGGCCGGCGCCATGACCAGCGCGGCGAGCCAGAGCAGCAGCAGGCGGATCACTCGCCGACCTCGGGCGTGGACTTCGTCTTCGGGGCCGGGTCCGGCGTGGCGGGCAGGTCTTTCCACGGATCGGGCCATTCGATGCGGATGTGGTAGCGCTGGCGCATGCGGGCGTGGAAGGCATCGCGGGCTTCGTTGCGGCGGGATTCCACAATGTCGGCGGAGACGCGGTCGGCAACTTCCGAGAGCGCGACGGGGCGACCCTGCTCGATACTGCTCACATTGATGAGGTGCTGGCCGTAGGGCGAGGCGACGGGGCCGAACCAGCCTTCGCCCTGATGCGCGAAAGCAGCGGCAGCGAAGTCTGTGCCGAACAGGCCGGTGACGCCTTCCTGCGTGGTGAGCGGGGCGGCGGCGGGCAGCATGGAGCTGTCGCCAAGCTTTGCGGGATCGGCGCCGGAGCGGAGCGAAGCGAGGGCCGCATCGGCATCGCGCGCGGCCCCTGCCCCACGCTTGTCGGCGCTGAGCAGGACCTGCCGGAAGGCGCGGCGTTCGGGCAGGTGGTATTGGTCGGCATGCTTGTCGAGCCACGCCTGCATCTCGGCCTGCGTAGGCTGGTCGGAAGCTGCGCCGTCCTCGATGAGGAATTCGAGCTTCTGACGCATGCGGCGGCGGACGATGGTGTCGTCGGCGTCGATGCCCATGGCGACGGCTTCGCGATAACCGACTTCCTCGCTGACAAAATCGTCGACGAGAGATTCGACCTCTTCGCGCGTGGGCAGGCGGCCGGAGAGCAGGATGAAGCTTTCCGCTATCTGGTTCACGCGGCCTTCGGAGATGGTGATGGTTTCGCCCGTGGGGCCTTCATCCGGGCCGTTGATGAGCCCGTTGAGCACGAACAGCGCCGCGCCGATGGCGAGGAAATGCACCAGCGGTTCGCGGATTGCGCGCTTGAGGAAGCCCGTTACTGACGACGCCATGCCTGCCCCGGCCTAGCTCTTGGTGGAGATGAACCAGATCGGCGAGGTGTAGGCGCGCTCCTGGATCGTTTTTTCGAGGTCGGGGTTGGGCTCGATGCCGAGGCGGTTGGCGTCCCATGTGGACCAGCGGCAGGTCGGGTTTTCCAGCACGCGGGCATAGTAGAAGGCGTTGAGCTTCGGATCGAATTCCGGATCGGACCAGACGGCGGAGATTTCCGCATCGCCCTTGTCCTGATCGTAGGCGCAGGTCTTCACATCGACCTTGGCGCCGTTGTCCGAGCAGCGCTGGGTCTTCGCATCGATCTTGCCGCCGTCCGAGCAGGCGACGTCGAAGACTTTCTCCTGGGCCTTGCCGTTCTTGTCGAGCCAGCCTTTCACGACCTGGATGCGTTGCAGCGGGGCGGAGTGCGCGTCCCGCATGGCCATGACCTGGAAGTCCGGCTTGCCATCGGCCTTGCCGATGAGGTCAGCGCCCATGGCGACGCCATTGGCGTAAGCGTTCTTCACGCCTTCATCCGTGGTGATCGGCGATGAGCCGATGCCATAGCCGGCGAAGAAGCGAACGCGAATGCGCGGGCCAGAGGTGGCGAAGGTCTCTTTCCGTTTGAGCGCGGCGTAGATTTCCTCGCGGGTGTTTTCCGGGGCCCAGACGCCGGCGAGGCCCGAGGCTCCCCAGGTGGAGAAGCGCATCGTGTTGTCGGCGGGCTTGTAGTTGGCCCAGGTCTTTCCTTCCGGCGGCGCAGAGCCGCGACGCTCGGGGTTGCCGTCCTGGATGCCGACTTTCGAGTGGTAGCTGTCTTCCTCATACGAACCGGCGGCGTTGTGCGTGTCGGACGAGCCGATGAGGCCGAATTTGTAGGGGTTCACGCCGACCTTGGCTTCGAGTTCGAGGCCATCCTTCAGCGCCTTGCGGACATAGCCGCCATCGAACTTGGTCACCGGCGTGGTGGAGCCGATATACCACTCCATGATCTCGAAGCCGGCGAACTCGTCGTTGGGCGAGAGCAGCGGGTGGGTTTCGGATGTGCCCTTCACCTGCGTGACTTCGGCCAGCGGCTCGTTGCGGGCGCGCAGTTCGGCCCAGGCGCGGTCGACCGGCTGGCCGTTCCACATTGTCCGCTCATACATCGTGCCGTCGGAGCCGTTGCCGTTGTGCGTAATGGAGAGCGCTTCGAAGCCGTTGGTGCGCTGCTGGTCCATCCACTTCCAGAGCTCTTCCGGGTTCTGGGATTCGAGCGCGGTGAAGGGCAGCTCCGGCGCGCTATCGCCCGAGAAGATCACGTTGCGATGGAGGTTGCGGCCCTCGGGGGCCGAGGTGAACTCGTAGCCGATGAGCGTGGTAAACTTGCCGGGCTCGTAGTTCTTCTTCGCGCTTTCGATGATGTCGTGCCAGGCGGACTTCACGGTGCGCAGGTCAGCGAATTCCTCCATGCGCTTGCCGGTGCGCAGGGCGTCGCCGAACTTGCGGAAGGCGGTGTTGACCTGTTTCGGGTCCTTGGAGAACAGGTCCTTGGCGTAGGGGACCGCCGCGTAGGGGTCTCCGGGCGTGTCGATTGCGGGCAGGACGCCGAGATATTCCGAGTGGTCGGTGACGGCGAGGAAATCGAGCGGCCCGGAGTTCAGCTTCATGTCGAAGCCGAGCGCATGCTTGATCGTGCCGCCCTTGGCGAAGGCGTAGGCTTCATCCGGCGAGGCGCGGACGTTGAAGATGTAGGCGTCGAACGAGTTGCGGGTGTGGAGGTGGGTGTCGCCGAAATAGGCGTTCTTCAGCGGATTGGCCGCGGGACGCTCGGCGACCGGGGGTTGTTCGTTCTGGGCGGCGGGCGCTTCGCCCTGCCCGCCGCAGGCCGCCAGCAACGCAGCCGCGCACACAGCTAAAGCAAGCCGCTTCATGTTTCTCTCCCGCCGCCGGTCTTGTTACCGTTTAGTACAGTCTGGACCAGTCCGCAGCGTGCGTCCAGAGGCGCCGGGGCGCAAGAAGGCGGGGCTGAAGCGGCGGTATAGGCGGGCTGAGTCGGGGACCGGGCTTAGTAGCCCAGCGCTTTGATCAACGTGGCAACCGCCATGTAAATGATGATCAGCGAGCCGATAGTCCAGAACACCGCGCGGACATCGTGCAGCTGCGCCGTGACGTAGGCGAGGAAGTGCAACAGGCGCGAGGCGACATAGCCGTAGAACAGCCATTGCGCGAGGGCGAGATCCGGCTGGGTGGTGACGAAGAGCAGCCCCGCGACGAGGAAGAACGGGATGTTCTCAAGGTCGTTGAGCTGGATGCGGCGGATGCGGTCAACGCGTTCGTTGGGGCCGACCTGGCCATCGCGCGGGGCGGGGTTGGCAGGGGATTTCTTTGCGTCTTCCGGCGAGCGGAAGCCGCCCTTCTCCTGCATCATGCGGATGACGGTGAGCCAGGACATGGCGACCACCTTGAGGATCATCAGCGTGGCCGCGACGACATAGGTCTCGAAGACCGGATTCTGCAGGTTGAAGTCTGTCATGGATACGCCTCCCCTTGTCGGGCCATTTGTGACGGACATTTCGGGTCGGGCAAGGCGTGACGTGGCGCGAACAGCGTTGCAGACTGTCCGCCATGAGCAAGACCGAGACACATCCTGAAATCCGTGACGCGGTGCGCAAGTTGTGCACGCGGTTTCCGGGGACTTACTGGCGCGGACTGGACCGGGAGCGGGCGTATCCGACGGAGTTCGTGAAGGCGCTGACGGAGGCGGGGTGGCTGTCGGTGCTGATCCCCGAGGAATACGGCGGATCGGGGCTGGGGATTTCGGCGGCGTGCGCGGTGCTGGAGGAGATCCACCGGTCGGGCGCGAATGGCGCGGCGTGCCATGCGCAGATGTACACGATGGGGACGCTGCTGCGGCATGGCAGCGAGGCGCAGAAGAATCAGTGGCTGCCGAAGATTGCGAGCGGCGAGATACGGCTGCAGGCGTTTGGCGTGACCGAGCCGACGAGCGGCACGGATACGACGCGGATTCAGACGTTCGCGAAGCGGGTTGGCGACACGTATGTCGTGAATGGCTCGAAGATCTGGATCAGCCGGGCGGAGCATTCGGACCTGATGGTGCTGCTGTGCCGGACGTCACCGCGGGATGATGCGGGGAAGACGTCTGATGGCATGAGCGTGCTGCTGGTCGATATGCGCGAGGCGAAGGGCAAGGGCCTGACGATCAAGCCGGTTCGCACGATGCTGAACCATGCGACGACGGAGCTGTTCTTCGACAACATGGAAGTGCCGGCGGAGAATCTGATCGGGCGGGAGGGCGCGGGGTTCAAGTACATTCTGGACGGGATGAATGCGGAGCGCATTCTCATTGCGTCGGAATGTATCGGGGACGGGCGGTTCTTCATTGATCGCGCGTCGGCGTATGCGAAGGACCGGTCTGTGTTCGGGGCGCCGATTGGCGTGAACCAGGGCGTGCAGTTTCCGATTGCGCGGGCGCATGTGCAGGTGACGGCGGCGAGCCTGATGGTGGATCACGCGGCGAAGCTGTTCGAGGCGGGAGAGCCGTGCGGCTCCGAGGCCAACATGGCGAAGATGACGGCGTCGGAGGCGAGCTGGTATGCGGCGGATGCCTGCATCCAGACGCATGGCGGGTTCGGCTTTGCGGAGGAGTACGACATCGAGCGGAAGTTCCGCGAGACGCGGCTGTATCAGGTCGCGCCGATCTCCACGAACCTGATCCTCAGCCATGTGGCGACGCATGTGCTGGGGATACCGAAGTCATTCTGATGGATTGAACGGGCCGGCAAAAATGGAACAGGATCAGGTCATTTTCTGGACGGCATTTGGCGCAATCGGCCAGGCCGTTGGAGCGATCGCCACCGCCGCCGCCGTGATTGTTGCTCTATGGGTGACGATGTCGGAACGAACAGTCAAAATCAAAATCAGCGCTGGGTTACGCTTGATCATTAGTGGTGATGGCTCTCCCGCCATCGACGTGATCGCGATCCGCCTCACGAACGTAGGATTGCGTGGTGTACAAGTTCGTTCAATTGCTTGGCGCACAGGTCGATTTAGCGTTGGGCCAGTCTGGCTAAAGCAACAATTTGCTGTTCAGACCAATTCTACAATCCCCGAGTCCAACAATCCTCCATTTGACCTACAGCCTGGGCAAGAGAAGACGATGTATGTTGATGCCTCCGTCTTCGTGGAAAACGACGAACTACGCCGAACTTTCTTCAACAGGAAACTTCCATTTCGAGGCGGAGTGACACCAACGCCGGTTTACGTGATGGCCCACCTTGTCGGAATCAAGCCTTCTCTATCGCGCGCCGAAAGATCATTGGAGCGATTTTTGACTCGTGGTGAAATCGACGCCGAAGGAGGCGCAGCGCATTTCAACGAAGTCGCTGAAAGGCGGCGGCGAAATGCGTCTTGAGGTGAGCGACTGGATCGGGCGTAGCGAGACCACGCAGGACTTTGTGGCGCGCGGACCGTTCGACCGGCTGGCGGCGATGCTGGACCGGGAGCGGGAGAGCGTGGTGCCGCCGATGGGGCATCTGCTGTGCTTCCTGCCGGAGGCGGCGCAGGCGGAGATTGGCGAGGATGGGCATCCCAAGCGCGGCGGGATCGTGCCGCCGATCGACCTGCCAATGCGCATGGCGGCGGGAAGCCGGGTGACGTTTCACGCGCCGATGCCGTTCGGGGTGGAGGCGAAGCGGGTGTCCACGATTGTGGACGTTTCGGAGAAAGCCGGGCGCACGGGGCGGCTGGTGTTCCTGACGGTTCGGCATGAGGTTTTCGCGGGCGAGACGCTGTGCGTGACGGACGAGATGGACATTGTGTTCCGCGAGCGGAGCGGCAATGCGCAGCCGTTGCCGGCGGGGGAGCGGCGGGTGGCGGAGGTTTCGCGGACGGTGGAGCCGACGACAGCGCTGTTGTTCCGGTTTTCGGCGCTGACGTATAATGCGCACCGGATCCATTATGATCGCGACTACGCAATGAATATGGAGGGGTATCCGGGGCTGGTGGTGCATGGGCCGCTGCTGGCGACGCTGTTGATGGACCATTTCCGCAGGCATCGGCCGCATGATCGCGTGACGGGTTTCGATTTCCGTGCGCAACGACCTGTTCATGACCTTGCGCCCTTCACCGTAAATCTGGTCAACACGGACGCCGGCGCCGATGTGTGGGCGACGGATGGCGATGGCTATGTCGCCATGGCGGGAAAGATCAGAGTGACGTGATGACGAACTGGCGGTCGATGTTGTTTGTGCCGGCGGCTGCGCCGCAGCGCTGGCAAAAGGCGCATACGCGCGGGGCGGATGCGCTGATCGTGGATCTTGAGGATTCGACGCAGCCGGAGGCGAAGGCTGCGGCGCGCGCGCAGGCGGGCGACGCGATCCGGCATCTGGCGGGCAATGGCGCGACGGTGACGGTGCGGGTGAACAATGACGCCGCGCTACTGGCGGACGATCTGGAGGCGGTGGTGATGGCCGGGCTTTCCGCCATCGTGATGCCGAAGGTGGAACAGGCTTCCGAGCTGGAGAGCCTGTCGGCGATGCTGGATGCGCTGGAGTATGAGGCGGGGCTGGAGCGGAATGCGGTGCGGGTGGTGGCGGTGATCGAGAGCCCGCGTGCGCTGGAGCGCGTCACCAGCATTGCGGATGCGCCGCGGCTGTGCGGGCTGTGCCTCGGGAGCGAGGATTTCTCGCTGTCGCTGGGGCGGAAGCCGGCGCCGCTGTCGCTGGACCTGGCGGCGATGCAGATCGCCTATGCGGCTTCGGCGCGCGGGATCATGGGCATCGGCATGGCGACGGGGATCGCGAACTTCACCGACCTTGATGCGTTTGGCGCGGAAGCGCGACGGGCGCATGCGATGGGGCTGACGGGGGCGATGTGCATTCACCCCAATCAGGTGGCTACGCTGAATGCGGCGTTCGGGTTCAGCGAAGAAGAGATTGCGGAAGCGCGGGCCGTGCTGGTTGCGTGGGACAGCAGGATAGATGGGGTCGTTTCGCACAATGGCAAGATGATCGACCAGCCTGTTGTCGAGCGCGCGCGGCGCTTGCTCAGTGCGGCGGGGATCGCGTGAGGACGGGATACCCTGAGGATGTTGTTCGCGCACTGCGGCCGGGGCAGCGGGTGTATTTCCAGGGTGGGCCGGGAGAGTGCGAGGCGTTCCATAACGCGCTGCGCGACAATCCCGGACTGGCGAACGGCGTTGAGCTGTGGTCGTGCCTGATCCCGGGGATCAATACGCGGGATTATGGATCGCTGCCGGGCGCGGTGCAGCTGACCACGTTCATGGCGTCGCCGGCGCTGGAGCCGTCCATCGCGAGCGGGCGGACGACGGTGAACGCCACGCCTTACTCCGAGATCGGCACGACATTGGCGGCGACGGAGTTCGACATTGCCGTGTTGCACGTGGCGCCGCCGGATCGTGACGGGAACTGCTCGTTCGGCATTGCGTGCGACATGCCGGGGCTGGTGTGGCCCAACGCGCAGCGGCGGATCGCGTTCGTGAATGCACGCATGCCTTCGCTGCCGGGTGCGGATGCAATTCCGGCGGACGAGATCGAGATGGGCGTGCTGATCGATGAGCCGCTGCTGACGGCGGCGCCCTCGCCCGGCCGGACGAGCGGCGTGCTGGCGGAGATTGCGCGTTTGACGGCGGAGCTGGTTCCGGACGGGGCGACGATCCAGTCCGGCATTGGCGAGGCACCGGCGGCCATTGTGGCGGCGCTGAAGCTGCATCGCGGGCTGCGGGTGCATTCGGGGATCATCACGCAGGAGTATCAGGCGCTGGTGGAATCCGGGGCGATCGATGCGGGCGCGGAGAATGTGACCGGCGTCGCGTGGGGGGATGCGGCGTTCTACAAATGGCTGCCGCAGTCGGGCTTCGTTTTCCGGTCGGCTCTGGTGACGCATGCGCATGACGCGCTGGCGAAGCTGGAGGGGTTTGTCTCGATAGGGTCCGCGCTGGAGGTGGATTTTCAGGGCAATCTGAACCTGGAATGGCGGGCGGGCCGGCGGATCAGCAGCGTGGGCGGGGCGCCGGATTACCTGCGCGGAGCGGCGAGATCGCCGGGGGGAATGTCGATCATCGCCCTGCCTGCAACGACCAGCAGCGGGGCGTCGCGGATCGTGCCCGGGCTGGCGGCGCCGTCGGTTGCGGGCGAGCTGGTTGACACACTTGTGACAGAGCATGGCGTGGCCCGGCTGAAGGGCCTTTCGCCCAAGGCGCGGGCAGAAGCGATCATTGCTGTGGCAGCGCCGGAACACCGGGGCTTCCTGGCCCGGAGCTAGCGAAATGTCGCATCGCGGGAACTCCGCGCGTGGCGCAATCAGGCCGCATGAGCGCCACCGCCAAGCTCTCTGCGCAGTATATGGCCGACCCGGGCATCCGGTCGGCGGTTTATGCCTTTGCCGAGGATAGCTTTCGCGTCAGCAATGGCGGGCAGCTTGACGACCTGATGCGGCAGCACCTGTCGCCGTTCGATCTGGCGACCTTCACCTTCTATGTGGCGACCGATGCGCAGCGCCGGCCGGTGGCCGCCAAGATCAGTGGCACGAGCAATATGGAATGGCGACGGCATTACGACGCCAATAATTTCGCGGACATCGACGACCTGCTGCACTCGGGCCTGACCTCCAGCGCGCCGACGACGTGGGGACGGTTCCGGCAGGAGCATGTGCTCGACCGGAGCCAGCGGCGCATCTACGACGAGGCGGCGGCGTTTGGCTTGCGTGACGGGTTCTACCTGCCGTTGCACCAGCCGGACGGATCGATGCTGGGCATCTCGATGATGGCGAAGCAGGCGATGCCGGCGGATCGCGGCACGCTGGCGATCCTGCACATGCTGTCGCTGTACTATGCGTTTGCGGCGGAGCGGTTGGAGCTGATCCCGGGCAAGCGCGCCGAGGTGGACGCGCAGTCGGAGCTGACGAAGCGCCAGATCGAGTGCCTGCAGTGGATCGCGGCAGGCAAATCCAGCTGGGAAGTCGGCGAGGAACTCGACCTGTCGGAGTATACCGTCAACGAGCACCTGGCGGCGGCGCGCAAGCGGCTGGGCGTGAAGACGACGACGCAGGCGGTGGTGCAAGCCGTGCTGCGCGGCCTCGTTAGGCCTTAACCCCCTATTTCTCGGGGTATCGGACGCCGGGGAATGGCCGGATATTCGGATCACTGGGTAAGGGGGACGGGCCAACCGTCCAAGCGGGTCGCCGCTCCGGCATCCCGAAATCGTGTACCTCTCCTCCACATTTCTGGCGCCGGACGGCGGCCGCAACGGCCTTGCGGGCATTGCGGGGCTGCGCCGGCCATCATCAGATGCGGGCCACGTTGATGGAGCCCGCCATGCTGACGCGCCGCACCGCCCTGCTCTCCACGCTGGCCGCCGGCGCCTGCGCCACGACGGGCGGTGCGCCGCTGGATGCGCAGTTCGGCAACATCGCGACGCAGAGCGATTCCGTGCATTCGGGCGTGTCGTCGGAGGATGGCGAGCGGCGGGTGACGGTGAGGCTGTGCCAGTATCCGGAGCTGGGGCTGGCGTGGCTGTGGATCCATGCGCGGACGCCGGAGGGGTTTTTCTCCTATGTCGACCACATGGCGCCGGCGCGCGCGGCCACGAGCGTGGTATCCGGGCGCATGTACCGGGACGACGAACGTGTGCTGGAGTTCGTGCGGCGGGGCGAGAAGGAGCGTCCCACCGGGGCGACGATCACGGGATCATGCCTGGCGCGGAAGTCTGCGACGTCGGCGTTCGGCAAGGGCGAGCACCGGATGGATGTGTCGATCGAATTCGCGCCAGAGCGGCTGTATTCGGGGCTGAACGCGGGGCGGACGGAGGTGTTCGGGCGGTCGAAGGCTGTGGTAACGATTGACGGCCGGCGGACGGAGATCGAGGGGCCGGCGCAGTTTCATGAGCAGGGGCAGACCAACCCGCGTTTCACGGCGCCCTTCTGCTACATGACGCTATGGGGCGACGGGGCGGCGTCGACGATGCTGATCGCGCCGAAGCGGCGGGATGGCTATCTACTGGAGGGCGATGCTTCAACCGAGGTGACGGGCGTGACGGTGGACGCACCGGCGGAGCGGCGGAAGCTGCACGTGACGCTGGCGGATGGACGGACGCTGGAGGGCGAGGCGCGCGTGGTGCAGGCGTATACGCTGCCGCTGGTGGGGCATACGTGGCGCGGGCACATGGTGAATGTGGAGCTGGGCGGACGCAGCTATCGCGGGCACATCAATGACTACATCATTGGCGATGGCGTGGCGTACGCGGGTTAAGGCGCGACCTTGAGGCCGACCTTGCGCAGGACCTTGCGGGCGAACACGTCGATCACGCTGAACGGCGCGCACACCACGGTCTGACGATCGATGCCCCAGACCAGGCGAACGGCCTCCATGTCGGGACCGCGCGGGCGCAGGATGCGGCGCATCAGCAGGTAGCCGACGATGCGACGACCGGCGGCGACGCCTTCGGCGAGATCGGCGCGGATGGCGCGAGGCCAGGTGGTGCGGTGTTGCACGCGGCGGACGGCGGCGACGTTGTAGGCCCGGCGGCGGAGATCCTTCAGCGAGCCCCACTCGTGCGCGCCTTCATAGATGCTGACGCCACGGCCGAGAGCCGCTTCGGATTGCATCGACAGGCAGACCTTGCTGGCCTTCAGGGTCATGTCGATGAAGAAGTTGTGGTCTTCACCGGCCCAGCGGAGTTTTTCCGGCATGCGCAGGCCGTCATGGAGCATGGCGGCGCGGCAAAGCACGGTGGAGCTATGGGCGAGGAATTCGCGGGCGGCGCTGGAGGCCATGTAATGGCCGGAGGCGACGAAGTAGCGATCGCCCGGCAGGGGCTCGAGCGCGCCGGGGCTGACCAGCGGATCGGTGAACATCTTCGTGCCGTCGAGATAGGCGGCGTGATGGTGCGAGGCGTGATCGGAGAAGTAGACGTCGGCATTCGAGAGGCGGAAGCCTTCGATGGCGCGGGCGATGTGGTTGGGCGACCAGGTGTCGTCGGAGTCCAGCATGGCCATGTAATCGGCGTCGGCGGGGACGGCGGCGAAGCCGGTGTTGCGCGCGGCGGCGGGACCGCCATTGGGGCGCGGGATGACGCGGATGGCGATCTGGGCAGGCGGCGCACCGACGGCGGCGATATCCACGGCGGGATCTAGGGGGGATGTGTCGTTAACGACGATGACATCCAGCATCACGCCGGGGTCGAGTTGCTGGTCGAATATGGATTTCAGGGCGCGGCCGAGGATGCCGGGCGCTTCCTGATAATACGGGATGACGACTGAGATTTTCACCGTCGAATGCTCCGCTGACCCGGAATGGCGCAGGCCATGCCGATCCGGGCACGGGCCCGGAATACGTCAACGGGGACGGTGCATGCGGTGGGCCAGCGATACCGGTGCGGAACTCGCCTTGTGGGCTAGTTCGTTGGTGTGAGCCGGATGACCCGTTCGGCGACCCGATCCACGGCTTCGCGGGTGAAGGCAAAGGGGACGTAGCTGCCTTCGGCCCAGCGCGGGAACAGGTCGCGGTAGTGTGCGCTGTAGGGATCGGCGGACTGGCCGGGGGTGTTCATCACCATCGAATTGTCCCACGCGCCGGCATCGAGCACCATGCGCACGGAGGCGCCGGCGATGACGCCATAGTCGGAGGCGCGCCAGGTCTGGGCGCGCGGCGTGGAGCCGGAGCCGGGCGTGGCGAGCGGGCCGACTGTCATCTGAGCACGCAGTTGCGGATCGGCGAGGACGGCGACGGCGGGCTCCCACTTCGCGACGTGGAGGCGGCCCCACGCCCATGAGTGCGGATCGGGGCCGAGGCGCTGGGCCAGATCATCGGTCGCAGCTTTCAGGCTTTCGAGGATGACTTCGTTGCGCGCTTCGAGCGGTTTTGCGCCGAGGCGTTTGTCGGGATTTTCGAGATAGGTGACGATGGCTTCGAGATGGCCGTTGCCGACAAGCTCGCGCGCGGCGGCGGGCGTGACGCGAGCGACGACGGCCTTGCCGAGATACTTGTTGGCCCATGTCTCGTAGATGGCGGCGGCGGGACTATCGATGGACTCGTGACCATCCCATGAGGTGAGCAGCTTGATCGCGTGGTCGACATTTATATTGACCGTGCCGCCGGGCGTGCTCTTCACCAGCGCGACGAGACGGCGGGCCTGCGGGCTGACCGCGTCGCCCTGCAGCTGCATCGAGTCGTAAAGGCTGACCTTGCCATCAGCGCGGAGGACTTCCTTGATGCGGTTGGCGCGCGAGGGATCGGTCCATTCGAACGCGACCTTGCGATCTTCCGCGGGATAGCCCGAAGGGAGATTATATTCGTTGGCGGTGGCGAAGAAGCCTTCGGCGGGATTGTAGGAGGACGGCAGCATGTCCTTCTTGAAGAAGCCGTCCCATTCGTAGCGGCCATCGCCGGGGACCGGCATCAGGCCATCCCAGTTCTTGCGGACGGGCGTGCGGCCGGAGGCTGCCCAACCGATATTGCCCTTGGTGTCCGCGTATACAAGGTTGAGCGGCGGCGCGCCCCACGCATTGCTGGCGGCCTTGAAGTCTT
>JAOATF010000260.1 GCA_030158285.1 Hyphomonadaceae bacterium | reverse complement strand
GCCGCCGCGCAAGACACCTCAGAACACAGCCCCAATTATGAGTCAGACTCTAAGGGTCGCTGATGAGCTAGGGCCGCCGGAGCGGTTGAGCAAGCGCGCATGAAAGAGAATTCATGGGTCTGCGAACCTTGTCGGCAAGGATCGCGCGGCAACTTTACCCTGCACGTCCTGATCGATAGGTTGCGGCAAGTCCCGGGACCGCCGTTCATGATCTATCTCGCAGCTGCAAGGCTTGTGCTTCTGAGCCAGCCGAAGACGGGGAGCGTCGCGCTGGAGAACGCGCTGACGCCGCGCTCGGATTGGTCGATCCGCCGGCCCGACAAGATGAAGCACGTTACCTATGGGCAGTTCCGGAAGCGGTTCGCGCCGATGCTGGAAGAATTTGGCGGGCCGTCGCGTGGTGACTATGAGGTTGTCGGGATCATGCGCGAGCCGCTCGACTGGTTCGGCAGCCTGTTCCGGTCCAACAGCCGCGAGGAGTTGAAGGGGGGCGCGCGGCCGGACCGCTATGTGGGGGGCATGACATTCGATGACTTCATCAGGTCTGTCTGCAATCCGGCCGAAGCGAAGCTGGCGCCGGCGAATGCCTGGCTTCCGTGCAGCGTGCTGCTCGATACGGACAACACGATCGGCGTCGACCGGATCTATCCGTACGAGGACATTTCCGGGTTGTTCGACCTGATCGTGACACGCACGAACATGCCGCTGGAGCCCAAGCGGGTGAACGTCTCGCCACAGCGCGAGGTGAGCCTGTCGGACGAGGTGCGCGCGCTCTTCGACAGGACGTATGCGCCGCTGCTGGACCTGCATGCCTCGCTGCGGAGCGATGGCGTTGTCGACCCGCGGTTCCGCAACGTGGCGATCCAGCCGGACTGGGCCTGAGACAGGGCAGGGTCAGAGATCGCGTGGGCCGGGCCAGACAGGGCGGGCGCCTTCGGCGACCAGCGTCATGCCCTTGCCCTTGCCGAGCTTGGTGGGGAGGCTGGCCGGATCGAAATCGTCGAGGCAGTGCAGGTTGACGCCGTACTCTTCCGGGTTCGAGCGTTTGCGATGGAAGGGATAGATGCCGCACAGCTCGCAGAAGTAATGCTTCGCGACACGCGTATTCCATTGATAGAGCGAGAGCTTGTCCTCGCCTGATGTGATGGTCAGCC
>JAOATF010000259.1 GCA_030158285.1 Hyphomonadaceae bacterium | reverse complement strand
ATGCCCTTGTCGACGATGTCGGCGGCCAGTTCCGGCGGCATGGCTTCCAGCGCCGTCTTCACCGAATCAACGATCTGCGTGACCGGTTCGGACAGGGCGCGGGCGACCATCGCCTCGGTGATCTCGATTTCCTTCGGCACACCGTTCATCAGGTCGCGGCCGCGAATGTCGAGCGACATGCCCTTGGAATTGTTTTCCGGGGCGCGGGCCGTGCCGATTTCCTTCTTGATCCGCTCGGCCGAAGCCTCGCCGATCAGCAGGTTCTCTTCGCGGCGCAGGTAATTGACGATCGCATCGTCCATCTTGTCGCCGCCGACGCGGACCGAACGCGAATAGACGAGGCCGCCGAGCGAGAGCACGGCCACCTCGGTCGTTCCGCCACCGATATCGACCACCATCGAGCCAGACGGCTCATCGATCGGCAGGCCGGCGCCGATGGCGGCGGCCATGGGTTCGTAAATCAGGTGCACCTGACGCGCGCCGGCCATCTGGGCCGACTGCTGGATGGCACGGCGTTCGACGGGCGTGGCGCCGGCCGGAACGCAGATGATGATGACGGGCGCGATGAAGGAGCGGCGGACCTGCACCTTCTGGATGAAGCGCTTGATCATCTCCTCGGCGACTTCGAAGTCGGCGATGACGCCATCCCGCATGGGGCGAACCGCCTCCATGTAGATCGGCGTCTTGCCAAGCATCATCTTGGCTTCCTTGCCGACCGCATGGACGACCTTGCGGCCGTTCTGGTTCACATAGGCAACGACTGAGGGCTCATCCAGCTGGACGCCATGGCCCTTCACGTAGACCAGGGTGTTGGCCGTTCCCAGATCGATCGCCATGTCCGTGGACATAAGGCTGAAGAGTTTGCCGAACATGGACTCGGGGCTCCGATCACGCCGACTCAGCGCGTGATTATCAATCGCTCCCCTTAACCTGTCTCGCGTTTCGAATTCGCTAACGCAATAGCTTGCTGCCAATAATGGTCCGGTAAATGGAACGCATCGTATTGCACGGATTCCGAGCAGGTTCGGGAAACGTCTGGAGGGCGATTCAGGCCAAATGAGACTTCGGCCTGCCGGATTCACAGGCAGCAATGACGGAACTACCCGTTCCGTCGGCGTTTTTCCGGAAGTTTGGACGGCCCTCTTGCAATGGGACTTCGAGAGGCGCTTATCGGGCGGATCGATGAGATTCCCTGAACACCCCTCCCCCGCTTCCCGATGACAGATTCCACCGCTGACGGCGCGTCTCCGCCCGCAAGGTTCGCCGCCTTCCGGCATCGTTCCTTCGTGCTGTATTTCCTGGCGCGCGTGTTCACGACATTCGGCGCACAGGTGCTGTCGGTAGCCGTCATCTGGCACATCTACGCGCTGACCAAGTCGGCGCTGTTCACCGGCCTCGTCGGGCTGGTTCAGTTCCTTCCGCTTGCCCTGCTCGTCTTGGTAACGGGAACCGCGGCCGATCAGTTCGGACGCAGGATGATCATGGGGCTCTCGATCCTGCTGGCCGCCGCGTGCGCTGCTGCGATGGCGCTGCTGACCGGATCCGGAATGATCACCGCGATCCTGATGCTAAGCGTGCTGGTCGTCTTTGGCGTTGCGCGCGCCTTCCTCGGGCCCGCATCGTCGTCGCTGGTCGTCTCGCTGGTTCCACAGGAGGACTTCGCCAACGCCGTGACGTGGAACTCGTCAGCCTGGCAAGCGGCGACGATTGTCGGGCCCGCTGCTGGCGGCCTCCTGCTCGGACTTGGCGAGCCGGCGTTTGCGCGTTGGCTTGGCGGGTTGGGACAGGCTGATCTCGGCGCGTTCCTGAACGGGCACGGGCCGGAGATCGCTTACACGACCGCGTTCGCCTTCATGGCGCTTGGCGCGCTTCTGGTGTTTGCGATTCCGAAGCCGCCAAAGGCGCCGCCGAAGGAACGCCCCACCCTCTCCAACATGCTCGAGGGGTTCCGCTTCATCTGGAAGCAGAAGGTGATCCTCGGCGCCATCTCGCTCGACCTGTTCGCGGTGCTGATGGGCGGCGTGATCGCGCTGTTGCCGATCTATGCCGAAGAGATCCTGTTCCTTGGTCCCGAGGGTCTTGGCTGGCTGCGCGCGGCGCCGGGCATCGGCGCGATCATCACGGCGGCGCTGCTGGCGGCTTTCCCGATCCGCGACAATGCCGGGCGGATCATGTTCATCTGCGTGGCGCTGTTCGGCCTGTTCACTGTGGTGTTCGGGATGTCGACGATCGCGTGGCTGTCGATCCTCGCGCTGGTCCTGCTGGGCGCTGTCGACATGGTGAGCGTCGTGATCCGCGAAACACTGCTGCAGCTGTGGACGCCGGATGAAGTGCGCGGCCGCGTCAACGCGGTGAACTCGGTCTTTGTCTCTGCCTCCAACGAACTCGGCGAATTCCGTGCGGGCACGATGGCGCACGTGATCGGCGCAGGCGCTGTTGGCGCTGTGCCGGCGGTTGTCGTCGGTGGTATTGGCGCCATTGTGGTGGCGGGTGGATGGGCCTGGATGTTCCCGCAGCTGCGCAAGGCGCGGCGGCTGGATGGCAAGGACGTCGAGCATCCTGTTTAGGAGAGGTGGGGATGGCCTACTGGTTGGTGAAGTCTGAGCCGGACGTGTTTGGCTGGGATGCTCAAGTAAAGTCCGGCAAAAGGGGCGAGCCCTGGACTGGCGTGCGCAACCACGCCGCCAAGCTGAACCTGCTGGCGATGAAGAAAGGCGACAAGGCGTTCTTCTACCATTCCAATGTCGGCAAGGAGATTGTCGGCATCGTCGAGGTGGTGAAGGAAGCCTATCCCGATCCGACTGCCGAAAGCGGTCCCTGGGTCTGCGTCGATATTGCCGCCGCCGAGCCGCTGAAAACGCCGGTGACGCTGGAGGCGGTCAAGGTCGATGCGAAGCTGAAGGAGATGGCGCTGGTGAAACTCTCGCGTCTCTCCGTTCAGCCCGTGACAGATAGTGAGTGGAAACACATCTGCAAGCTGGGCGGCGTGAAAGCCTGACCCGTTTTCCGGACCGGTTACGCCTTCCTTGATGAGGGCGAATCCGGGAGGCAGTCGTGATTGCAGGTCTGGTGGGCGTGGTCGTCAGGAACGTGGCGGCCTGGTCCGTGGAATCCGCGGAAGAAAACGGGCCGCCTTTGCAACGCGCCTATTATGGCGGGGTGATCACGGCGATCGCGGCCTTGCCGGCGGTGATCTTCGGCTTCTTCATCTTCGCCGGTTTCTACCTGATGGCGCAGAGTTATGGCACGGACTATCCGGCAGGAGGGGAAGTTGTGTTGCTCGGTCTGGCTGGTTTCCTCGTGATGGGCGGCATCCTGGGACATACATTTCTCAGGCGCAGCGCGGAATGGGACGACACTGGCGTGCGTTTCCGCTGGCTGACCGGGCATGCGAACCTCAGCTGGAGCGATATCGAGAAGGTGGAGATACGCCCGCACCGCAAGCACTATGGGCGCATTCGCTTTCGTGATGGACGGACGTTTCCCATGTCCGCCTACTTCACCGGCGGCAACACGCTTCTGCGCGAACTGAGCCGCCGCGGCGTGCCGTTCTGCAAGTGGGGCACATCGCAGCCGCTGGACAAGCCACGCTAGGTCGCCTGCCCTGCCAACCCGATTTCGCGGGTGCAGCCGATCGTCTGGATGAAGACCGGGTCGTGGCTGACCACAATCAGCGCGCCATCATAGCCGATGAGCGCCTGTTCGATCACTTCGATGGAATCGATGTCGAGGTGGTTGGTCGGCTCGTCCAGCAGCAGGAGCTGCGGCGGGGTCGAGGACGCCAGCAGGATGGACATGGAGAGGCGGAGACGCTCGCCACCCGAAAGCGTGCCGACGACCTGGTGCGCCTTCTTGTTGCGGAAGGCGAAGCGGGCGAGCGCCGCATGGGCGGTGTTGTCATCCAGCTCGGGGTTTGCGGCGCGCATGTTCTGCAGAAGCGTCTGGCTATCGTCGAGCGTATCTGCGTGCTGGTCGAGCATCGCGATACGGCCATCGAGGCGACGGATCATGCCGGAGGCGGGCATGCGGGCGCCGGTGATGAGCTTCAGGAGCGTCGATTTGCCTGCACCGTTTCCGCCGGCGATGTGGATGCGTTCGGGGCCAGTGACCTTGAAGGTGAGCGGGCCGAAGAGGACGCGGCTGCCGACTTCGGCTGTCACGTCCTCGAACTGCAGCACCAGCTTCTGCGAGGGCAGATTCACACTGGGCGCGATGACGTTGAGCGGGATGAGGACTTCGAACTTCGCCTTTGCGTCGTCGAGCGCTTCGTTTGCCGAGGAGAGCTGGCGGTCCGCCAGGCGATTGGCGGCGCCTTGTGAGGCTTCCGCCCGGTCCTGCTTGAAATCGAGCAGCATCTTGCTCTGCCCGGCCGTGAAGCGCCCGGCCTTTCCGGCGGCGTCCTTGCGCGCCTTCATCTCGCGCTGGAGCTGAACCTGATCCTTCACGCGGCGCAGATCCGTCTCGGCCTTGTCGAGCGCATCGATCGCAGCGGCGCGGCGCGCCTCGCGGGCTTCGGCGAACGCTGACCAGCCGCCGCCGAATGTGGTGACGCTGACGGGGGTCAGTTCGATGATGCGGTCGACGTGCTCCAGCAGGTCGCGGTCGTGGCTGGCGACGAAGGCGGCGCCGCGCCATTCGTCGATCAGGGTGAGGATGGCCGCCCTTCCCGGTCCGTCGAGATTGTTGGTCGGTTCGTCGAGCAACAGGATATCTGGCGCTTCCAGCCACAGGCGAGCGACAGCGATGCGCGTGCGTTCGCCGCCGCTGAAGCCTTTGATCGTGCGGGTGAGGTCGCGCTCTGGAAGATCCACCTTTGCCAGCGTTTCGGCGATGCGGTGTTCGAGCGTCCAGTCGGCTTCGGCCATGTCCTCTTCGCTGCCTTCGCCGCGGGAGAGGCGATCGAGGCGCGCGAGAGCGTCGGCAACGCCGAGGGCTTCGGCGAGCGTGATTGAGTCATCCGGCCAGCGCTGGGCCAGTTCGCCGACGCGGCCGTTGATGGCGATGGCGCCGGAGGCGGGTTCGCCCTGCCCTGCGATCAGGTGCAGCAGCGTGGACTTGCCGGAGCCGTTGCGGCCGACAAGGCCGACGCGCTCGGGCCCGATGGTGAGCGTGAGGTCTTCGAAGAGCGTGCGGTCGCCGGGTGTTTTGGCGGCGACGCGATCGAGCGTGATGCTGGGGAACATGGGGACACGGAAGCCAGAGTGGAAACGACGCGCGGGATCAGGCGTGCTTCGCGGACTTCATGTGTGCCTCCTGAGAATGCGGGGTATTTGGTGCAGGCTGCGCGGCTTGTCAATGGATGTGACGGTGCGTTCTCAGGCGCGCTGCGCGCTGAGGCAGTGGGGAATAGGCAATAGGGAATAGGGTG
>JAOATF010000258.1 GCA_030158285.1 Hyphomonadaceae bacterium | reverse complement strand
TAGCCTTCGGGGCTGGCGGCTTTCAGGGCGGCGGCAAGATCGGGCTCGCGTTTGTAGTCGACGATGGCGTCGAGGCCGCCGTCTTTCAGCCACGCGGTCTTTTCGGCGCCGCTGGCCGTGCCGACGACGCGGGAAGCGCCGAAGGCCCTAGCGAGCTGGGCGGCGGTGGCGCCGACGGGGCCAGCGGCGGAGGTGACGAGCACACGGTCGCCCGGCTTGATCGCGGCGACGCGCTTGAGGCCGAACCACGCGGTCATGCCGGGGACGCCGAGAATGCCGATCCAGTAGGACAGCGGCAGGCGGCGATGCGGGACTTTCTGCATGTAGCCGCGGCCGCCGAAGAGCGAATATTCCGACCAGCCGCCGCCGGAGGCGACGATATCCCCGACCGCAAAGCGGGGATTGGCGCTTTCGATCACCTCGCCGACGGCGAAGCCATCGATGGGATCGCCGATGCGGAGCGGCGGGGCGTAGCTGGCGCCATCGGAGAGGCGCGAGCGCGTGCCGGGGTCGGCCGAGCAGGCGATTGTGCGGGTGAGGACCTGGCCCTCCGTCAGCGGCGGAAGGGGCGCTTGATCGATGCGGAAGTTGTGGAGTTTTGGAAGGCCGGATGCCTTTTCGGCCAGCACCACGCGCCGGGTCGATTGCGGACGTAACGTCATTCAGGCGGCTCTTCCCATTTGTATTTTTTGCCATGCTGGACGGCGGCGCGGGGAATGTCCATGCACGCGGAGGTTGTGGTTCGGGGCGGCCCCGGATCGCGGCAAGCTGGGCAAACGGCTACAAGATCGCTAGAGCACTCGGCATGAGCGAAACCTTCGAGCGGGCAGCGGAGCAGATCGTCGACGCCGGACGGCGGCTGGACGCGCGCGGCTGGGCCATGGCGGGGGCCGGCAACTATTCCGTGCGGCTGGCGGATGGCAGTTTCGCGATCACGGCATCGGGGCGTCACAAGGGGCGGCTACAGCCTTCGGACGTGATGCGGGTGGATGCGGATGGGGCGTCGCTGGACGGGCGGAAACCGTCTGCGGAGACGCTGTTGCACATGGCGGTCTATCGCTGCCGGCCCGGGGCGAACGCGGTGTTGCATACGCATTCGGTTCAGGGCGTGACGCTGTCGCGGGCAGCGCGGCGGGAGGCGATCGTGCTGCGCGGATACGAGATGGCGAAGGCCCTGCCCGGCTTTGACTCGCATGAGGACGATGTGGTCGTGCCCGTGTTCGAGAACGACCAGGACATGGAGCGGCTGGCGCCGCGCGTGGATCGCATGCTGAGCCTGTCGGCGCGGACGCCGCTGTTCATCCTGCGCGGGCATGGGCTTTATGCGTGGGCGGGGTCGATGGAACAAACGATCTGCGCTATCGAGGGGGCCGAGCACATGCTGGCCTGCGAACTGGAACACTTGCGGACCGGAACTGGAGCAGCGACATGACGCGTCTGACTGTTTATGGCGAAGGCAATGGCGCGGCCACGGAGCTGGACACGCGCGATGGTGTGGCGATTGCCGCCGCGCTGAAGCCGATCGGGGTTTCGTTCACGCGCTGGACGCCGAAGACGCCGCTGACGGCGGATGCGAGCGATGCGGATGTGCTGGCGGCCTATGGCGACGAGATCAAGGCGCTGGCGGACAGCGGCGGATACCAGAGCTGGGACCTGATCCGCATGTTTCCGGACAATCCGAAGAAGGATGAGCTGCGCGCGAAATTCCTTGATGAGCACATTCACATGGAAGACGAGGTGCGCTTCTTCGTGGAAGGCAGCGGAATGTTCTACCTGCATGCCAACGAGAAGGTGCACATGCTGTTGTGCGAGGCGGGCGACATGATCAGCGTGCCGGCGGGCCTGAAGCACTGGTTCGACATGGGGTCGCAGCCGCGCTTTGCCGCGATCCGGCTGTTCACCACGCCGGAGGGCTGGGTGGCGAAGTTCACGGGCGACCAGATTGCGCAGGCGTTTCCGCGCTATGAGGCGAAGGCGGCATGACGGCGTTTGTCGTCGACGCGGTTGTCACCGACATTGAAGGCACGACCAGCAGCATCGCCTTCGTGAAGGACGTGCTGTTTCCGTATGCGGAGGCGCGGCTGACGGCGTTTGTCGCGGCGCATGCGGCCGAGGTCGCCGGCATTCTGGATGAGGTGCGCGGGATCGAGGGGCAAGCGCTGTCGGATGAAGCGGCGGCGGAGATTCTGCTGGGGTGGTCGAAGGCGGACAGGAAGATTGGCCCGCTGAAGGCATTACAAGGGATGATCTGGGCGGAGGGGTACACCAGCGGCGAGATCGCGGGGCATATCTATCCGGACTCGCCGGTGGCGTTGCGCGCGTGGAAGGCAGCGGGGATTCCGCTTTATGTCTATTCGTCGGGATCGGTGGCGGCGCAGAAGCTGTTGTTCGGGCACACGCAGGCGGGCGACCTGACGCCGCTGTTCTCGGGGTATTTCGATACGCGCATTGGGGGGAAGCTGGAGGCTGAGTCCTACAGGCGGATTGCGGCGGAGATTGGCGCGAAGGCTGAGCGGTTGCTGTTCCTGTCGGATCATGCGGGGGAGATTGCGGCGGCGGCGGAGGCGGGGTGGCAGACGCAGCTGGTGGACCGGGACGGCAAGGCGGCGGGATCGGTGAGCAGCCTCGCGGAGATCAAACTGGAGCGTGCGGCGTGATTATCGACGGCAAGGAAACACGGCCGCTGATCCTGAACGCCGACGGGTTCAGCATTCGCGTGCTGGACCAGCGGCAGTTGCCGTGGGCGATCGAGTGGGCGGATATCGCGGATGCGGAGACGGCGGCGCTGGCCATCAGGCAGATGTGGGTGCGTGGCGCGCCGATGCTGGCGGTGACGGGGGCGTATGGGCTGTGCATGGCGCTGCGGCTGGATGCCAGCGACGCGAACCTTGCGCGGACCTATGACATGCTGTTCCGCACGCGGCCGACGGCGGTGAACCTGCAGGGCGCGCTGAATGCCATCGTGGCGGCGGTGAAGCCCTTGCCCCCGGAGCTGCGCGCGGCGGCGGGATACGCACGAGCGGCAGAGCTGTGTGATGCGGATGCGCGGGATTGCGAGGCGATCGGGCGGAGCGGGTTGCCGCTGATCGAAGCGATTGCGAAGCAGCGGCCGGGCAAGCCGGTGAATGTGCTGACGCATTGCAATGCTGGCGCGCTGGCGACGTTTGCGTATGGGACTGCAACAGCGCCGATCTATCTGGCGCATGAGGCTGGCATTCCGGTGCATGTGTGGGTGGACGAGACGCGGCCGCGCAACCAGGGGGCGTCGCTGACGGCGTTCGAGCTGTCGCAGCATGGCGTGCCGCATACGATCATCGCGGACAATGCAGGCGGCCTGTTGATGCAGCGCGGCGAGGTGGATTTGTGCTTCGTGGGGGTGGACCGCGTGACGCGCAATGGCGATGCGATCAACAAGGTGGGCACGTATCTGAAAGCGCTGGCGGCGCACGACACCGGCGTGCCGTTCTATGTGGCGATGCCGTTCACCTCGTTCGACCCGCTGACGGCGACGGGCGCGGACGTGGAGATCGAGGAGCGTTCGGCTGAGGAAGTGACGCACATTCTGGGCGTGGATGGCGCCGGGCAGCGGCAGACGATCCGCATCGCGAATCCGGGCTCGGCGGCGGCCAATCCGGCGTTTGATGTAACGCCGGCGCGGCTGGTGACCGGCTACCTCACGGAACGGGGAAGCCTGACGCTGGGCGACCTGCAGCGCCGGGCGGCGATTGGGCATATAGATCGCTGATTTGGCTGAGTTTTTCGAACGCTGGCGGAGAGGAAGAGATTCGAACTCTCGAAGGGGTTACCCCCTTACACCCTTAGCAGGGGTGCGCCTTCGACCACTCGGCCACCTCCCCGCACCGCGTTCGCAGTGAAGAGCGGCCTTCCTACCGGGATTTGGGGCAATCGCAAGCTGAAAGGCCGGGCTGGTTTCGGGTCCTGGGGACGGATAGCGCCTTGGCTGGGGACCGAAATGGCGCCCGGAAGCTGCCCAGCGACGCAGGGGAAGACGCCGGTTTTCACGGCAATGTCGCAGAAATTTCAAAAACAATCCGGCTAGCCGGTATTGTGCCCCGGGCCCGGCTGAGTCATGCATGCAACGTGGATTATGTGGCTGCGCGAACGGACTTGTCCGGACGCTTGCTGCCTTTTGATCTCAACCCGGAAACTCGGCCTCGCGGTAACCCGCGAGGCCTTTGTTTTTCCGGCTGAGGCCTACTTCTGCCAGCTCTTCACCAGCGTGTCGTAGTCGATGGTTTCCGGCTTCGGATCCTCGTTGGCGAGCTTGGGCTTGGGCGCGCCGGGGCGGTCGAACCAGACTTGCGCGGGTTCTTCCGGGTTCAGCTTGGGGCTCTTGTCGCCTTGCGTCTGGACCTTCTCGATCAGGGCGAGGGCGTCTTCCTGCGCCTTGCAGAGGGCGTCCATCGCCTGTTGCGGGGTCTTCGTGCCGGCGGCGGCGTCACCGATGTTCTGCCACCAGAGTTGCGACAGCTTCGGATAGTCCGGGATGTTGGTGCCGGTGGGCGACCACTGCGTGCGGGCGGGCGAGCGATAGAACTCGACGAGACCGCCAAGCTTGGGCGCGCGCTCGGTGAAGGATTTGTCCTGGATCGTGCTCTCACGGATGAAGGTGAGGCCGACATGGCTTTTCTTCACGTCCACAGTCTTCGAGGTGACGAACTGCGCGTAGAGCCAGGCGGCTTGCGCGCGATCGGTGGGCGTCGAGGTCATCAGCGTCCACGAGCCGGCGTCCTGGTAGCCGAGCTTCTGGCCCTCTTCCCAGTAGGCGCCGTGCGGCGAGGGAGCCATGCGCCATTTCGGCGTGCCATCGGCGTTGAGCACCGGCAGGCCCTCTTTCACCATGTCGGCGGTGAAGGTGGTGTACCAGAACATCTGTTGCGCGATCTCGCCCTGCGCCGGGATCGGGCCGGACTCCGAGAAGTTCATGCCTGCGGCTGCAGGCGGCGCGTACTTCATCCAGTCGAGATATTTGGCGATGGCATAGACCGAGGCGGGGCCGTTGGTGTCGCCGCCGCGCGCGACGCACGAGCCGACGGGGCGCGACTGTTCGTCAACGCGAATGCCCCATTCATCGACGGGGAAGCCGTTCGGATGGCCGTTGGTCTTGTCGCCATTGCCGGCCATGGAGAGCCATGAGTCGGTGAAGCGCCAGCCGAGCGACGGGTCCTTCTTGCCGTAGTCCATGTGGCCGTAGACCTTCTTCCCGTCGATGGTGCGACCGGTGAAGAATTCGGCGATGTCTTCGTAGGCGGACCAGTTCACCGGAACGCCGAGCTCGTAGCCATACTTGGCCTTGAAGTCGGCCTTGTTCTTGGGATCGGCGAACCAGTCGTAGCGGAACCAGTAGAGGTTCGCGAACTGCTGGTCGGGCAGCTGGTAGAGCTTGCCGTCGGGCGCGGTGGTGAAGC
>JAOATF010000257.1 GCA_030158285.1 Hyphomonadaceae bacterium | reverse complement strand
CGAACCTCCATGCCGCACGGCAGTGGAGCTTTTGGTGTTTGCGGGACAGCCGGACCCGGGACCGCGCGCTGACGCGCCCCGCCCGGCAGTCGCGACGAAGTTGCGAATGGTTGCGATGCTGAAGGACCGCGACGCGCTGCCGGGCCAGCCTACGCGCTGCGCGCTTCGGCGCGGCAAGCAGGGCCCGGTGGTCCAGAGTCACCCCACCGCCCCGCAAGTCGTCGCCGGCGCCTGCGTCCGCGAATACGCGCGGCCGAGCCAGGCATTGTGTTCCGGCTCCCACGTGCCCTTCGCGTAGTTGTCGGACAAGCCTGAAGCCGTCGCCGCCCACGTGCCGACATCAATCATGTAGTCCGTGCCCGTCACATTCACCGGCATCGTCCTGGTGAAATACTCCACATGCCGCACCAGCGGCGCGCACGGATGCTTCAGCGCCACATCCTCCATCGCGAACGCCACCGCGCGGTGATCCGGATGGTCGCGCTCGTTCAGCGTCTCGTTGAGCTCCGCGATATGCAACTTCAGCCCCGACCCAGACACCCGCTCGGCCTCAACGATCGCATTCAGCGTCGTCACCAGGTCCGGCCAGCCAACGTAAGTCGCGCTCTTGTCGATCGTCTCCGTCGCGCTTACCTCACCCGCGCGCAGCTTCGTCAGCGACTGCGGATGCGGCGTATAGACCGTGCCATTCACGATATTCCCATCCGGAATGCGCAGGAAGTACACCACCGCATTTCCGTACACGTACCGCTGGATCGCATGCCCCGCGCGATCCACTTTCGCAGACTCCATCGCCACGCCCTGTCCGCGCGAGGCATCCGCCGCATTCGCCATGAAGCGCACGGCCCGCAGCGCACCCTCCTCACGCGCGAGATAATACGGCACCGGCTCGCCACCCACGCCGGCGCCCGCATCGCCCGCCGTCACATGGATGAACACCGCCTTCTCCTGCGGCGCGTTCATGGCGTGATACGCCTCGGGGTTCATGAACAGCTGCCAGTCATCCTCGTGCGCCACCGTGAACACGCTCACCGTCGGCGGAGAGGGCGGGGGCGGCCCCACCGGCACAGCGGGCGCCGTCGCGCACGCGCCCACAAACAGCGTCGCAACCAGCGCTACACTGGCGAGATAAAGATGTTTCAGCGGAGCCTCCCAAATCGTCTTTTCCCGCACCCTAGCGGGATGGCGCCGAAGGTACAGTCGCCGCAGGGCCAGACACTGAAGGTACAGGCGCCGCCCCGCAGACCGGCCCCAGCTGCGCGTCCTTGATCGAACTGCGCGCCATGTCGAGCAGGTGCCGCAACGAATACCCTTCGCCCGTCCGCTGCCCCTTCCGCGGGCCAGAGTGGTTGGGCGACGAGCTGACATGCACCGCAAACACCTTGCCCGTCTCCAGGTCGAACACCGGTGATCCGCCCGACGCCCGGTTGGTCGAATGCGTGTAGGTGATCAGTTGCGCCGTATCGCGCGACAGCAGCTGGCTGATGTTCAGCGCCAGCGCATTGGGTGAAGGTCCACCTTCCGCCGGCATCGCAATGCTCATCATGGCGACCGTGCGCTCACCCAGGACCGGACCAAAGGGCTGGCAGTCGATGTCTTTCTGCATGATGGCGCGCCAGCCGAACGGCGGCGGCGCGCTCAGCCGCCAGATCTGGAAGGGCTCCTCCGCCGCCGCCTGAACAGGCGTCTTCCACACCATCTCCGTCGCCTTCAGCACGACATCTGGGGTGTCTGCCGGCGCCTCCTTCGGCTTCAGCGCCGGAAACACCACAGAGATAACCTCCGGCCCTGCCTCCGCCTCACTTGAAAGTTCAAACCGCTGCACCAACTTCGGATCATCCGCCGTCAGCGTGTCGTCCGGTGAGCGCGGTGCAACGCCCGGCGGCTGCCTGGGAGTGGTTGATGTCCGCACCGGCGCGGGCAGGGTGGACTGCGCAGGCGGTCGTGCCGCAGCCGCTGCAGCGGCCGCCGCCGCCTCTTGCTCACGCCTGCGGGCGGCTGTGCGGCGCTGTTCCTCTTCGAAGATCTTCTGATCGACATCGCTCATGGCCGGCACAGTGTCCGGCGGCGCATCGATCCGCGGATTGGCGGGTGCATCCGCCGGCGCCGTGTCATCAGGTGGAGGCTGCCATTTCAGCGGCCGCGCGCTCAGCATCGGCTGGTCCGCATACAGCACCAGCAGCGGCTCGCCGGTGTAGCGCGGATGGACCAGCTCGCCGTCGACGATGAAGCCGGTCTGCGTCCATCTGGGATGCCCGCCGCCCTCGCGCGTCACGCGCACGATGGCGCCGGAATAATTCGAGACCACCGGATACCAGCCCGAGTCGATCACAAAATAGCCGCTCTGCCGCGGCGCAGTACGCAGCCACACATCCGCTTCAAGCCGGAGCTTGGCCGATTTCGCATTGTCGCGTTCGATCTCGGCGCTCGCCTGCGCCGCCTTCGCCTCGCGGCGGGCGACCTCTTTCGCCTCACGCTGCAGCTCCGTGTTGTACCACTGCCAACCGGCCATCGCCGCCAGCCCGGCGAACACCACCGCCGCTGCGGACACTGCCGTCAGCAATCCCGCACGCGCACGCTTTGCACGCCGCTCTGCCTCCGCGCGCGCATCCGTGCTCGCCTTGATGAAGTCCGCCTGGTCATCGGTGATCGCTGGCGCGGTGATCGGCTTGCCCGCCTGCCACGCCAGCGCCGCGTCGATATCGCCGCCGCGCAGCAGCAGCTCCGCCCCGTGCCCGCGCGCAGTCCAGCGTCCCGCCAGCTCGGCCAGCCGCGTATGCTCGCGTATCCAGTCGATGTCCGTGCGCAATGCCTCGGCCAGCTCGTTCAGCCCCGCCGCAAACGTGCGTCCCTCGCCGGAAAAGAAAATGTAGTTGAGCCGCTTCAGGTCGGGCGAGGCCAGCGCATCGTCGATCGGCCGCCACACCACGGGCAGGATGCGCTTGCGCAGCTCCAGCCCCTGCTGCAGCTCGATCGCGCAATTCTTCGAGGCGAGGCTGTCAGGCGAGACGATATAGACGATGGAATCTGCTTCCGCGATCAGCCCCGCCAGCCGCCGCTCCCAGTCCTCGCCCGGCGCGATGTCCTGCCGGTCGATGTAGGGCGCGAAGCCACATGCCGCGAGGCCGAGCACAAGGTCGCTCGCAAACGCCTTGTCGGCGCGCGAATACGACACGAACACCTTGATGCGCCGCTCAGCGCTATCCATGTTCGTGAGTGACGTCGCCCTGGCCACCGTCGCACCCATCCCGCAGCAGGAAAGCGAAGCTTACTCCTGTGCAGACGGGTACGCCAGCGTGCCTTTCCAGCGGGGTCGTTGCGGCGCCGAAGCACCCCAACATTCCGTTCGCGGGAAGGCTGTCTTCGACTAGCCCACCCACACCGGCGGGCGTTTGCCGATCCACGGCGCCGCCGCCTCGATCTCGTAGGCGAGCTGCACCAGCAGGCCATCATCGCCGTTGGCGCCCGAAACCTGCACGCCGATCGGCAGGCCATTCGACGACCAGCCCAGCGGCAGGCTGATGCCCGGCGCGCCCGAGATGTTGTGGATCAGCGTGTAGCCCACCTGGTCCGTCAGCCGCTCACGCAGCGTCGCGAACGGCACGTCGCCACGCAGGAAGCCGAGCGGGGAGGGCGGCGAGCGGAACAGCGGCGAGATCACCACGTCGAAGCCCTTGATCCACGTGTCGTACGCCGTCGCTGCGGCCAGCAGGCGTTGCTGGATCGCGCCGATCTCCGCCGGCGTCAGCTTCTTGCCGTTCTCCGCCATCTGCAGCGAGAACGGCTCGAACAGCGTCTCATCCGGCGTCTTGCCGATCGCTTTCGACATGGCCGCCAGGTCCTGCATCGCGCCCAGCGACCAGAACGACAGGAAGTCGTCGATGAAGCCCGGCGCCGTCGGCCACGTCGTCGTGCCGACAATGTTGTGGCCGAGGCCTTCCAGCAGCTTCGCCGTGTTGTTCACCGCCGCCGCAACTTCCGGATGGGCTTCCACGCCCGTGAATGTCTTGGTCAGCACGCCGACTTTCAGGCGCTTCGCGCCCTTGCCCGTGATCAGGCCCACCGGCGGATAGACCGCCGCCGAGCCTGTCGCCTCGGTCGCGGCCAGCATGCCCGCCGTATCGCGCACCGTGTGCGAGACAACGCCCTGCACGGCGAGGTCCAGCGGACGTGCGCCCGGCTGGTCATCGATCAGACGTCCACGCGACGGCTTCAGGCCAACAAGGCCGCAGTTCGCCGCCGGGAAGCGGATCGATCCGCCGCCATCGTTTGCATGCGCCATAGGCGCCACGCCCGAGGCCACGGCGGCAGCCGCACCGCCTGACGACCCCGCCGTCGAATAGCCCGTGTTCCACGGATTGCGCGTCGGCCCGAACGCCAGCGGCTCCGTCGTCGGCAGATAGCCGCCCTCCGGCGCCGCAGACTTGGCAATGCAGACGAGACCCGCCGCAAACGTCGCGTTGACGAAAGCTTCCTGTTCGGTCGCCGCCGGCGCGCTCGCCGTCGCGCGCGACCCATGGCGCGTCTTCGCGCCCGTCACGTCGTTGAGATCCTTCACCAGCCACGGCACGCCCGCGAACGGGCCCGACAGCTTGGTTTTCGCCCGCGCCCGCGCGAGCTCATACGTGTCGTTCACGACGAAGCTCAGCTGCGCGTTCGCCGTCTCGCAGCGCTTGATCGCCGCTTCCACCGCTTCGCTGGCGGTCATGTCGCCCGCGCGGATCATCGAAGCCATCGCCGTCGCGTCTGGTCCTGCGCCGCCCGTCGCTGCAACCTTCGGGATCGGTGCGCACGCCGCGATGCCCGTGCCATAGACCGTCGCCAGCAGAGTCCGCCGTGTCAGCCGCATGATTCACTCCCTGAGATTATGTCGTCTTATCTGCGAATCTTTCGCAGTTGACAGCGTCAGGCGCAACCCACGTCCTAGCGGCAGAGCAAAGTTATTTCGGTGCTACCCGCGCGGTTCGATCAGGTCCCACGGATTTCCGTAGAGATCCTCAAACACCACGACCGATCCATAAGGCTCGTGTCGCGGCGCTTCGCGAAATGTCACGCCTTCCGCGCTCATCCGCGCATAGTCGCGCGCAAAGTCATCCGTCTCGAGAAACAGGAACACGCGCCCGCCGGCCTGTTTGCCGATCGTGGCAACCTGCTCACCCACCGCCTTGCCCAGCACCAGCGACGCGCCACGCCCGCCCGCCGGCGCGACGACCACCCAGCGCTTGCCGCCGCCCATGTCGCGATCTTCCACCAGCTGGAAGCCGAGACAGCGCGTGAACCAGTCGATCGCCTCGTCATAGTCGCGGACGAGGAAGGAGAGCTTGGCGATGTGCATCACGACAGCCCGTGAATGTTGCCGTCGCTATCGACCGACATCAGCTCCGCCGCGGGCTGGCGTGGCAGGCCCGGCATCGTCATCAGGTCGCCGCAGATCGCCACGATGAACCCCGCCCCCGCCGCCAGCCGCACCTCGCGCACGTCCAGCACATGGCCTTC
>JAOATF010000256.1 GCA_030158285.1 Hyphomonadaceae bacterium | reverse complement strand
TGATGTGCTCGAACGAGACGTTGGAGAGCCAGTCGATGCCGATGTGGATGTTGGCGCCGGCTTCCTTGCGGCCCGGTATCTCGAGATCGCGGCCGCGCGGGGCGCCGGTGCCGACGAAGATCGCGTCATAGCCTTCAGCGAGCAGGGCCTTGAGGCTGTCCACGCGCTGGCTGAGGCGCATTTCGGGGCCGAGGGCGGTGATGTAACCGACTTCCTCGTCGATGACTTCTTCCGGCAGACGGAAGCGCGGGATCTGGCTGCGGATCATGCCGCCGGCCTTCTTGTCCCCGTCATAGACGTGGACTTCATAGCCGAGGGGCGAGAGGTCTCTTGCGACGGTGAGGGAGGCGGGCCCGCCGCCCACGCACGCAACCTTCTTGCCGTTGCGCGGGGCGACCGGGGGCAGGAGCCTGGCGAAGTCTGCCTTGTTGTCGGCTGCGACCCTCTTCAGGCGGCAGATCGCCACCGGCTCCTCTTCGACTCGGCCGCGCCGGCAGGCGGGCTCGCAGGGCCGGTCGCACGTTCGCCCGAGGATTCCCGGGAAGACGTTCGACTTCCAGTTGATCATGTAGGCGTCGGTATATCGTCGGTCCGCGATGAGGCGGATGTATTCGGGCACGGGCGTATGCGCGGGACATGCCCACTGGCAATCGACGACTTTGTGGAAGTAATCGGGACGCGAAATGTCCGTAGCTTGCACGCACGACCCCATGCTTGGCGCGACCAATCACGGTCCGCGGCTTGGCTCGCCCGGGGTCTGTCTTCGCAACGGCAGTAACCCAATTGCCGCAGTCGCGAACAAGTCCGGGTCGGCCTCTACGTGAAGCGAAAGGGAGTCCGCTTCGGAGGTGACCTTACTCCGGTGAGGGCGCGCGTCTACTGGTTGTGTGGCCGTGGGGCCCCTCTACCTCGGCAGGCTGCTCGTCTTCATCAGGTATTCGTCTACCGAACGCGCGCACTGGCGGCCTTCGCGGATGGCCCACACGACGAGGGACTGGCCACGGCGCATGTCGCCACAGGCGAAGATGCGGTCGGAGCTGGTCTTGTAGTCGTCCGTGGTGGCGGCGACGTTTCCGCGCGGATCGAGCGTGGCTTTCGTCTGGTCGACGAGACCGGGGATGACCGGGCCGGTGAAGCCCATAGCGAGGAGGACGAGATCGGCCTTTAGCTCGAATTCCGAACCCTCGACCTCCTTCATCTCCATGCCCTTCGGGCCGCGCACCCATTCGGTGCGGACGCAGACGATGGCTTTCACCTTGCCGCCTTCACCGATGGCGCGCTTGGTGATCACTGACCAGTCGCGATCGCAGCCTTCTTCGTGTGACGAAGACGTGCGGAGCTTCAGCGGCCAGTCGGGCCAGGTCATGGCCTTGTTCTCGGACGTCGGCGGCTTCGGCATGATTTCGAGCTGTGTCACCGAGGCTGCGCCGTGGCGGTTGGACGTGCCGATGCAGTCCGAGCCGGTGTCGCCGCCGCCGATGACGACGACATGCTTGCCCTTGGCGGAGATCGTGCCGCCGGGGGCTGCGGTCTTCTCGTCGTCGCCGGCCACGCGCTTGTTCTGCTGCGTCAGGAAATCCATGGCGTAGTGGACGCCATCGAGTTCGCGGCCGGGGATCGGCAGGTCGCGCGGCTTCTCGGCGCCGCCGGCGAGCACGATGACCTGATAGTCGTCGAGCAGGCGCTGCACCGACACGTCGATGCCGACATGCATGCGCGGACGGAAGATGACGCCTTCGCCTTCCATCTGGCGGATGCGCTTGTCGATGGTGTGCTTTTCCATCTTGAAGTCGGGAATTCCGTAACGCAGGAGCCCGCCGATGCGATCCGACTTCTCGAACACGGTGGGCGAATGACCGGCGCGGGCGAGCTGTTGCGCGCAGGCAAGGCCGGCGGGGCCGGAGCCGACGACGGCGATGCGCTTGCCAGTGCCGCGCGGTGCGGATTCCGGTCGGATCCAGCCTTCATCCCAGCCGCGATCCACGATCTCGCACTCGATGGTTTTGATCGAGACGGGGTTCTCGTTGATGTTGAGCGTGCACGACGCCTCGCACGGGGCGGGGCAGACGCGGCCGGTGAATTCCGGGAAGTTGTTGGTGGAGTGCAGGTTCTCCAGCGCGCGCTTCCAGTGATCGCGGTAGACGAGATCGTTGAAGTCCGGGATCTGGTTGTTCACTGGACAGCCGGGCGTGCCCGGCGCGACCGAGCCGGTGCCCTGGCAGAACGGGATGCCGCAATTCATGCAGCGCGCGGCCTGCTGCCGGATGTCGGCGTTGTCCATCCGCTTGAGAAACTCGCCATAGTTCTTCGTGCGCGTCTCCGGCTTTTCGTAGCCGCGCTCTTTCTTCTCGTGCTCGAGGAAGCCTGTGGGCTTGCCCATGTTGGTGCTCCCTGAACTCTACTCGGCCGCCACGGTGGTCGCGCTCGCGGTCTTCATGTCCTGAAGGGCGCGGGCGTAGTCGGTCGGCATGACTTTGACGAAATGCGTCAGGGCCTCGCTCCAGGTGTCCAGCAGCTCGCGGGCGCGCTTGCTGCCCGTGTGCAGCAGGTGGCGCTCGACGAGGATGCGCAGGCGTTCGGCATCGAACGCCAGCATGTCGCCCATGCCGTTGTTCTCGACGGAGATGGAGCGCTGTTGGGGCGCATCGTTCTCCGCGCCGCCTTCGGCGGACTTGATCGCTTCGAGCTTCACCATGGAAGGATTGCAGCGGCTGGCGAAGGTCTTCTTCGGGTCGTAGACGTAAGCGACGCCGCCGGACATGCCGGCTGCGAAGTTGCGGCCGGTGTTGCCGAGAACGACGACAACGCCGCCGGTCATGTATTCGCAGCCATGGTCGCCGCAGCCTTCGACGACAGCGACGGCGCCCGAGTTGCGGACGGCGAAGCGTTCACCTGCGACGCCCTCGAAATAGGCTTCGCCAGCGATGGCGCCGTAAAGCACTGTGTTGCCGACGATGATGTTTTCCGTCGGCTCGCGCTTCACGCCTTCGGGCTGGCGCACGATGACGCGCCCGCCCGAGAGGCCCTTGCCGACATAGTCATTGCCATCGCCGACGAGGTTCAGCGTTACGCCGCGCGCGAGGAAGGCGCCGAAGCTCTGGCCTGCCGTGCCGGTGAGGGTGATCTGGATCGTGTCGTCGGGAAGGCCGGCGTGACCGAACTTGCGCGCGACGTCGCCGGACAGCATGGCGCCAACCGTGCGGTTCACGTTGTTGACGGTCTCGGTGATCTGGACCGGCTTGGGCGTTTTTGCGAGCGCGGACTTGGCGGCCTTGATCAGCTTGTGATCCAGCGCGCCTTCGAGGCCGTGGTTCTGTGTTTCAGAGACCTTCACCGCGACGCCGTCTTTTGCCGGGGCCTGGTAGAGGATTTTCGAGAGGTCGACGCCCTTGGCTTTCCAGTGGTCGACGGCCTTGCGCATGTCGAGCAGGTCGACGCGGCCGACCATGTCTTCCAGCTTGCGGAAGCCGAGTTGCGCCATGATGTGGCGGAGCTCTTCGGCGACGAAGAAGAAGTAGTTGATCACGTGCTCGGGCGCGCCGGTGAAGCGGGCGCGCAGGATCGGGTCTTGCGTGGCGACGCCGACGGGGCAGGTGTTGAGGTGGCACTTGCGCATCATGATGCAGCCGGCCGCGATCAGCGGGGCGGTGGAGAAGCCGAACTCATCCGCGCCAAGCAGCGCGCCGATGGCGACGTCACGGCCCGTGCGCAGGCCGCCATCGACCTGCACGGCGATGCGGCCGCGCAGTTCGTTGAGGACCAGCGTCTGTTGCGTTTCGGCGAGACCGATCTCCCACGGGGAGCCGGCATGGGTGAGGGAGGTGAGGGGCGAGGCGCCCGTGCCGCCCTCGAAGCCCGAGATGGTGACGTGGTCAGCGCGGGCTTTCGAGACGCCGGCGGCCACGGTGCCGACGCCGACTTCCGAGACGAGTTTCACGGAGATACGCGCGACCGGGTTCACGTTCTTCAGGTCGTGGATCAGCTGGGCCAGATCCTCGATCGAATAGATGTCGTGGTGCGGGGGCGGCGAGATGAGGCCGACGCCGGGCGTCGAGTGACGCACCTTGGCGATGTTCTTGTCGACCTTGTGGCCCGGCAGCTGGCCGCCTTCGCCGGGCTTGGCGCCCTGCGCCATCTTGATCTGGATGTCGTCGGCGTTGACCAGGTACTCGGTCGTGACACCAAACCGCCCCGATGCCACCTGCTTGATGGCCGAGCGCATGGAATCGCCGTTGGGCAGCGGCTTGAAGCGGTCCGCCTCCTCGCCGCCCTCGCCGGTGTTCGACTTGCCGCCGATCCGGTTCATGGCGATGGCGAGCGTGGTGTGCGCCTCGCGGCTGATCGACCCGAAGCTCATCGCGCCGGTGGCGAAGCGCTTGACGATGCTGGCGGCCGGCTCGACCTCCTCGACCGGAACGGACTGCTCCGCCCACTTGAACTGCATCAGGCCGCGGATGGTGAGCAACCGTTCGCTCTGCTCGTTGATCGAGGTCGCGAAGGCCTTGTAGTCGTCCGACGAGTTGCCGCGCACCGCGTGCTGCAGGCGCGACACGCTCTCGGGCGTCCAGGCATGCTCCTCGCCGCGCAGGCGGAAGGCATAGTCGCCGCCGACATCGAGCATGGTGCGGTAGACCGGATTGTCGCCATAGGCGTTGCGATGACGGCGCACCGTCTCCTCGGCGATCTCCTGCCAGCCCGCGCCCTCGATCGTGGTGGCGGTGCCGGTGAAGTACTTCTCGACGAAGCCCGAATGCAGGCCGACCGCGTCGAAGATCTGCGCGCCGCAATAGGACTGGTAGGTCGAGATGCCCATCTTGGACATGACCTTCAAGACGCCTTTGCCGATGGCCTTGATGTAGTTCTTCTTCACTTCGGAAGCAGAGAGTTTCAGCCCTTCCGTCTGCCGGATTTGCTCCAGCGTCTCGAAGGCGAGATAGGGGTTCACGGCTTCCGCGCCATAGCCGGCCAGCGTGCAGAAGTGATGGACTTCGCGCGCCTCGCCGGTTTCGACGACGAGGCCGACCTGCATGCGCAGGCCCTGGCGCACCAGCTTGTGGTGGACGGCCGACAGCGCGAGCAGCGCCGGGACGGGGATGCGGTCTTCGGCAACAGCGCGGTCCGACAGGATCAGGATGTTGATGTCCTGCAGCACGTGCTCTGTGGCTTCGAGGCGGATGCGCTCGATGGCGGCTTTCAGGCCGGCTGCGCCTTCGCTGGAATCCCAAGTGATGTCGATCGTGGCCGTGCGGAACGCGCCGTCGACCAGCTCGCTGATCGAGCGGATCTTGTCGAGGTCGGCATTGGTGAGGACCGGCTGCGAGATTTCGAGACGCTTGTGCGTACCAGCGGCGAGACCGAGCAGGTTGGGGCGCGGCCCGATCATCGAGACCAGCGACATCACCAGCTCTTCGCGGATCGGATCGATCGGCGGGTTGGTGACCTGGGCGAAGTTCTGCTTGAAGTAGTTGTAGAGCAGCTTCGGCTTCTTCGAGAGCACGG
>JAOATF010000255.1 GCA_030158285.1 Hyphomonadaceae bacterium | reverse complement strand
GTCCGTGCCCGGATGCGGAAGACGTGGGCGTGATGGCCCGCTTCTCCCACAAGCTTGCGATCGCGCCGACGGCGTCGATCTCGATCATCTGCGGCGGCACGTCGGCGGGCATCGAGCCGATCCCGGCCAACATCTACACGCACAAGACCCTGTCGGGCTCGTTCTCGGTCAAGAACCCCTTCCTCGAGGACGTGCTGGAGAAGACCGGCAACAACAAGCCGGGCATCTGGGCCTCGATTCTCGAGCATGAAGGTTCGGTGCAGCATCTCGACTGCCTGACCGAGCAGGAGAAGCTGGTGTTCCGCACCGCCTTCGAGATCGACCAGCGCTGGGTGATCGAGCTGGCGGCCGACCGCACGCCGTACATCTGCCAGGGCCAGTCGCTGAACCTGTTCCTGCCGGCCGACATCGACAAGTGGGACCTTCACATGCTGCACTGGACGGCGTGGGAGAAGGGCCTGAAATCGCTGTACTATTGCCGCTCCAAGTCGATCCAGCGCGCGGGCTTCGCGGGCTCGGACAAGGTTGACCGGGGCGTCATGGACATGGGCAAGGACCGCACCGACTACGAAGAGTGCCTTGCCTGTCAGTAAGGTAGGGGCCTGCCAGTAGAAACAAGGCGTCTCGTAATGAGGCAGTTCCATGAAGGCGGTCCCTGCAAGGGGCCGCCTTTCTGCTTGTTTCGGCTGTGAAAGCGCAAATTCTCGCCGTTGTTACGGACGGTTTTCCGGGTTAGGCTCTTGCAAGAGAGAGAAGATCAGCCGGGTCGGGCCGGAACTCAATTTCGCCGAAGTCGTTATCACTCCGGTAACAAAGTGGGTTCAGCCTTTCGGTTCATCAAGGTCTGGGACGAGCAGTTAAAATGATTGCAAGCCTAGCTAGCTCCGTCGTGATCGCGTCGTGTCTCAGCTGCACGACTCCCCCCGACGATTCCAAAGTCATCATCACCTCGGTTGGTCCTGTGGACGGCGCGCAGTCGTTCCGCTCGGGCGATACGCCGACGGACATCATCCTCGAATTGCCCACCCAGCCGAGCTTCGGTCTGCCGATCCGGGTGGGGAGCGATTTCGGCCCCGGCAACATGTCCAACCCGCTGACGGCGGCGCGGTTCGAGGCGATGGATCTCGCCACGCCGATGCCGGTCCGCAACATGCGCGGCGACTCGTTCGGCGGCCAGGTGTCGTTCTCGGCTTCGGGCGAGAGCACGGGCCTTGGCCTCGACATGTCGTTCACCCCGCGCGCGCAGATCGAGCGCAACCGCAGCGGTAACAATGTGGCGCGTACGGGCGCGGAATTCCGCGTCGGTACGAACCTTGTCGACCGCGACCTGCGCGGGAAGAAGGTGGCGGCGCCTTCCTGGTATTTCTTTGTCGGCGCTGACAACGAAGCCCTCGTGTGGAACGTCGCCGACCATCGCGCCATGGATGGCGCCAGCTTGCGTGACCAGGCAACTGTGGGCGACCTGCAGGTCGGCATCGCCTGGACGACGGGTGAGGGCGCCCAGATGTCTTTCGGACTGGTCGAGCGCCAGGTGCGCTACAACGACCTGGCCGGCCACAACGACATCAACATGCGCGAGCAGTTTGCGGCGTACAGCTACACGCTGCGCTACT
This sequence comes from Hyphomonadaceae bacterium, assembly GCA_030158285.1. Lineage (GTDB taxonomy): Bacteria > Pseudomonadota > Alphaproteobacteria > Caulobacterales > Hyphomonadaceae > UBA7672. The sequence goes on along the minus strand of JAOATF010000255.1, from coordinate 3,906 downwards.
AGGCTCAGGGTTCTGATTTTGCGGAGGCCGCTCCTGTTTGGGGCGGCCTTTTGCTTTTGTCCGCCTGCTTCGCAGGCAGCCCCCTCCGTCGCTTCGCGCCACCTCCCTCGCCGAAGGCGGGGGAGGACTTCTCCTTCTGGTCTAACGGCATGTGGTCCTGCCCCGCGAAGCAGCGGGCGGACATGCGGCCGCGTTCGCGCAGGTGCTGCGCGTTGGGTGGTTTGCGATGAGGGGTGGCTAGCCGGGTTCGGGCGGCGGCGTGGCCTGCGCGCGCCAGAGGGAGATCAGGGCGCGGCAGAAGAGTTCGGCGGCGTTGCGGAGATCGTGGCGGGCGGTAGCCCACCAGCGGTCAGCCAGCCAGGCGGGCTCGCACGGCCAGAGATCGTCGCGCGGCATGGCGGCGAGACGGCGCGCGAGGCGGCGGATGGCGGCATCGGGATTTTTGAGGATGCGGGCAAGCGCCTCGATGCGGCGCGCAAGGGCGGCGCCGGGGCCGAGAATGCCGGCGTCCGGGTCCGGTTGCGGCATGACGCGGGGCTTTTTCTCGCGCAGGCGCGGGAAGTGAGCGTCGTCGGCAAGCATCTCGATCCGGGGGCGGCGGGACGATGACGGCGCCGGCTTGTAATCATCCGTATACAGATCAAAATCAATGCGTGTGTGGAAGCTGCACGCCCAGTTGGCGGGGTCTGCGGCGGCGAGGCCGAAATCGGTTTCGCTGTCATCGCCGTCTTCTTCATCTTCGTGGACTTGCGCGACCTCTCTTGCCGCAGCTTCGGCGGCAAGGCGAGCGCGTTCGGCGTTCTCGGCGATGCGGGGGTCGATGCGCGGTTGCGCGGCGGCGATGGTGTGCCAGCCGGGCGCGGGCATCAGGCGGGACGCGGCTTTCGTGGTGGTGGTCCGGGGCGGCGCGGGCGTCACGCTGCGGCGCAGGCGGGCGCCTTCGGGCGTCATCAGGAGGAAGGTGACGGCTTCGAGCGTGAGCAGGAAGCGCGTGAGTTTTTCGACCGGGATCAGGCGCGCAAGGATTTCGCCGCGCTCGGGACGGCGCACTGTGGGGCGGACCGCAAGGCGTGTCAGCGAGACGGCATGCGTCATCAGCGCCGTGAACATGTCGCGCGCGCGGGTCCACAGCGCCGGGGCGTTGCGGTCAGCCGGCGGGGGCGGCGGTGGCAGGGCCATGCGCCGCTCGTACTCCCGGAAAGCCTTGTTCATGCGTTCGAAGATCATGCCCGCAGTATCTGTTCAGGACAGGCGGGTGTGGGACGCACGTTTCCAAAAACACGCGGAAAAAATTGTAGTGCCTTGGTGGTGTTGGGAATCCTCGCGAAAAGTGAAACGCCAATTCCCGGGAATTGCGGGGGGATCGGGATGAACGCGAGACCCCCTCCGGCCCTTCGGGCCACCTCCCCCAGTCGCGTGGCGACTGAGGGAGGCAAGCGCCGGCGCCTCTTGCCTCCACCGCGTAGCGGGGGAGGTGGCAGGCGCGTTCTTCACGCGCGTGACGGAGGGGGTCTCTCCGTGGCGTCGTTACTTCGACGGGTCGACGAGCGCCTGGTAGGTGAGGGTGCGGGCCATCGTGCCGAGGTCGTCGCCGCCGGTGCCGCCCATGCGCTGGATCATGCCGACGAAGATGATGTCGTTCGAGGGGTCGACCCAGAACCAGGTGCCGGCGGCGCCGCCCCAGCTGAGCGAGCCGTCGCCCTGCAGGGAGCCGGAGGCGCGGGCGTCGTTGACGACCTGGAAGTCGAGGCCGAAGCCGACGGCTTCGTTGAAGCGGGCGACGCTGGTGCCGTTGGAGGAGACGAGCACGGATTTCGGAATGACGTTCGTGCCCATCAGCTCGACCGAGGCGGGCGAGAGGATGCGGACGCCATCAAGCTCGCCGCCATTGGCGATCATCTGGCTGAAGCGGGCATAGTCCATCGTGGTGGAGACGAGGCCGCCGCCGCCGGATTCCATCGCGGGCGGCTTGGTGTAGTCGGGCATCGGGCTGCCGAAGAGCTCCCTGGCTTCGACGATCTTGTTCTGCGCGCGATCGAACGCGTAGACGGGCGAGAGGCGGCTGGCCTTTTCAGCGCCGGTGGAGAAGCCGGTGTCGACCATCTTCAGCGGACGGAAGATGTTGGCAGCCATGAAATCCGAGAATTTCTGGCCGGAGAGTTTCTCGACGATGTAGCCCTGGATGTCGACGGAGGAGGAGTAGGACCAGCTCGTGCCCGGCTGGAACATCAGCGGCACGGTGGCGGTGCGGTCGATCATCTCCTTCAGGCTGGAGGCGCCGAGCACCTGCTTGGTGCGGTACATCTTGTCGACGGGGTGTTCTTCCGCGAGGCCGTAACCGAAGCCGGCCGTGTGGCTCATGATCTCGCGCATGGTGGGCGGGCGGACCATGTCCTCCAGCACCATCGTGCCGTCCTTGTTGACGGATTTGACGACGCGCAAGTTCTTGAACTCGGGGACGTAGCGCGTGACCGGATCGTCGAGGCGCCACTTGCCCTGTTCGAACAGGATCATCATGGCGACGCCGGTGATCGGCTTGGTCATCGAGTAGATGCGGAAGATAGTGTCTTCCTTGATCGGCGTGCCGGCATCGAGGCTGGCCTTGCCGTAGGTCTTGAAGCCGACGACCTGGCCGTGACGCGCAAGCAGCGTGGTCATGCCGGCGACGCGGCCATCGGCGACGACGCCGGCCATGTAGTCGTCGAGCTTCTTGAGGCGGGCACTGTCGAAGCCGAGGGATTCGGGGCTGGCGCTGACCGAGAGGTTACGCGGGGCGGCGGGCTTGTCGGCGTGGTGGTCCGCCATCATCGCCATGTGCTGGGCGTGCATCTCCGGCGACATGCCGCCATGGGCGGCGGACGCGGGCGGCGGGGGAGGCGATGCGGCTTCCGGTGCGTAGACGCAGGCCGAGAGCAATGCGGCTGCGAGCGCGGCAACGGAATAGGTGCGGCGAAGCATGGGTGGTCCCTCCGAGAAAGCTGTCCGGCCTCGTCCCGGGCCGGTGATGCTGATTGGTAGCGACATTCACGCGGGGATGCGGCGGGGGCAAGGGGTGTGGGCGAGACCGAGTTCTGTGCGGGTGGTTGGGTTTGCCGCTGGCGCGGCAACTGCCGGGCAGGCGCCCGGCGGTCCGGAGACCGCGACCATTTCGTTGTGGATGTTGCGGGGGTGGGGAGTGGCGTCAGGAAAGAGTTGTGGGAGACTCGCCTGGCTGGTGATGAGTCAAGGGAAAATTAACCTTTTCATCAAGGTATAGTGGTTGCGACGGGGTGGAGCTCCTAGATATGGTGCTCGGCCCTCCTCGGGGATGGCTGGAGATTCTGATGAGCGACGCTGGCAAAACACCTGTCCAAACAACGGTTTCCGGCGCTCGCGCAGGCCTGTTGACGGCGTCGCACTCCTACAAGCCGTTCCGCTATCCGTGGGCCTATGACTTCTGGAAGCGCCAGCAGCAGATCCACTGGATGCCGGAAGAGGTTCCGCTGGGCGAGGACGTCAAGGACTGGGCGGGCAACCTGTCGGACGCCGAGCGGGCGCTGCTGACGCAGATCTTCCGCTTCTTCACGCAGTCGGACGTGGAAGTGAACGACAACTACATGGAGCGGTACGCGCGCGTGTTCCGCCCCACCGAGATCAAGATGATGCTGGCCTCGTTCTCCAACATGGAGACGATCCACATCGCGGCCTACGCGCTGCTGCTGGAAACGATCGGGATGCCGGATTCGGAGTTCTCGGCGTTCACGCAGTACAAGGAGATGCGCGACAAGCACGACTTCATGCAGAAGTTCGGCGTGGAGACGGATGCGGATATCCTGCGCACGGTGGCGATGTTCGGCGCGTTCACCGAGGGGCTGCAGCTGTTTGCCTCGTTCGCGATGCTGATGAACTTCCCGCGCTTCAACAAGA
>JAOATF010000254.1 GCA_030158285.1 Hyphomonadaceae bacterium | reverse complement strand
ATACACCTCGCCTGCGCAATGCAGTGGGCGACGTGAATGTCGATTCGTCCTAGTCTTGCCCCATGCAGACGCTTCTCCGCGCCGCCGCCGTGTTCGCAGCTCTCACCGTCGCCGCCTGCGCCACCGCGCCACGCGATCCCGTCGCGCAGGTCCGCATCACCTTCGACCGGGCTGGCATCCTCACCACCACCGCCACCGGCCATGCCGATCTCGCCGCCGGACGGCTTATCACCGCTGACGATCCCGTCCGCGTTGCCTCCATCTCGAAGCTCGTCGTCGCCATCGGCGTGATGCGACTGGTCGAGCAGGGCCAGCTTTCGCTCGACGAGGATGTCTCCACCCAGCTTGGCTGGCCACTCCGCCATCCCGCCTTCCCGGACCGCCCGATCACCCTGCGCCTGCTGCTCTCCCACCGCACCGGCCTTACGGACAACACCTCGTACGTCCTGCCGCTGGACGCTTCGATGCGAACCGCGCTCGCCGATCCCGCCGCCTGGGATGCCGCCCACGGCCCCGGCGATGTGTTCGCCTACACGAACTTCAACTTCCCGGTCATCGCCGCCGTGATGGAGCGCGCCACCGGCGAACGCTTCGACCGCCTGATGCGCCGCCTCGTGCTCGATCCGCTGAAGCTCGACGCCTGCTACAACTGGGACACCTGCACCGACGCCGCCGTCGCCCGCGGTGTGGTCCTCTATCGCGAAGGGGAGCCGGTGCGCGACGACAATCACGGCGCGCGACCAGCCTGCTCCGTCACACCTGCCGCGAACGGCTCATGCGATCTCTCCCTCTGGCAGCCCGGCCTCAACGGCGCGATCTTCTCGCCGCAAGGCGGCCTGCGCATCTCCGCCAACGGCCTCGCCACCATCGGCCACCTGCTGCTCGGCCGCGGCGAAGTCGATGGCGTGCGCCTGCTATCCCCGGCCTCCGTCGACCAGCTGCTCACGCCGCAATGGACCTACAACGGCGCCAACGGGCAGACCTTCGAAGCCGACAGCGGAAACGACGCCGCACGCGGCTTCACCTGCGCCTACGGCCTCGCCACGCAGACACTCGCCGCGCCTGTCGACGGCTGTCGCGATAATCCCTTCGGAGATGGCGTGCGCCGCATCGGCCATGCGGGCGACGCCTACGGCCTAAAGTCGGGCCTCTGGATTGATCCCGCAACCGGCACGGGCGTAGCCTACTTTGCGACCGACGTGTTAGACACAGATTACGGCGTCCGCTCAGCCTTCACCCGCGTCGAGGAAAACCTCGCCACGGGGAAATAGCCGCTACGCCCGCGTCTCGATCCGCAGCAGGCGCGGCTCATCCGCGGTGATCTTCAGCTCCGCCACACGCGACAGCGCTCTCTCCACCGCCGCACGCGGGCACGGATGCGTCATGATCGCCACCGGCGCAGCGCCGGTGTCACCCGCCGACTCCTGGATCAGCTTGTCGATCGAGACACCGGCCTCGGCCAGCTCCTCGGTCAGCGCCGCGAACATGCCCGGCTTGTCGGCCAGCTTGGCGCCAATGAAGAACGAGCCCTGATCCGTCGCGCTGTCCGCCTTGGTGATGATCGGCGCGAGGTCACGCGACGGCTTGCCCAATGGCGGCGTCGCCGGCCCCTCGAACAGACGCGCCAGATCGCCCATGACAGCCGCAGCCGTCGGCCCCGAGCCCGCGCCCGGCCCCGTGAATGTCAGGCGGCCCACCGGCTCGCCTTCGACCACGACAGCATTCAGCGGCCCGTTCACCTGCGCCAGCGGATGCTCCTTCGACACCAGCACCGGCGCCACGCGGCAACGCGCGCTGCCATTGGCACGGAACGCTTCCGCCACCAGCTTGATGCGATAGTCGAACTTGTTGGCCAGCGTGATGTCCATGGCCTCGATCTTGTCGATGCCCTCCACCTGCACCTGATCGAACGCCGGCTGCGCACCGAACGCGATCGCTGCAAGGATCAGAACCTTGTGCGCCGCATCGCCACCGGAAACATCAAGGAACGGATCGCTCTCGGCATAACCAAGCCGCTGCGCCTCCGCGAGCACCGTCTCGTAAGCCGCGCCCGTGCGCAGCATCTCGGAGAGGATGTAGTTGCACGTGCCGTTGAGAATGCCAGACACGCGGCTGACGATCACGCCCGACAGCGAGTTCTTCACCGCCCGCACGATCGGGATCGCGCCCGCCACCGCCGCTTCGAACAGCAGGTGCGCCTCATGCTTCTCCGCCAGCGCGGCAATCTCGATGCCATGCTCGGCAATCAGCGCCTTGTTCGCGCTGACGACAGATTTGCCAGAGCGCAGCGCCGCCTCGACCGTCCGCTTGGCCGGGCCATCCGATCCGCCGATCAGCTCGACGATCACGTCGATGTCCGGCGCCGTCGCCAGCTCCATCGGATCGTCCGCCCAGCGGAATTTCGAGATGTCGACGCCGCGATTGCGGTTCTTGTTGCGCGCCGAAACCGCCACGACTTCCAGCTTGCCCGGAAGGCGCAGTTCGGCCTGGCGTTCGATCAGCTTCAGCAGGCCCCCGCCCACCGTGCCAAGGCCAGCCACGCCGAGCCTGAGTGTTTTCTGACTTGAGCTTGTCATTATGAAAGACCCGAACAGGAGGTAGTGGAAGGGCGCGTCATGCTACTCAACGCGCCGGATCGCAGATGGGTTTATGTGCTCGCCACGAACAACGTTGACCGCTTCAAACGCGAACTCGGCATCGGACATTGCTTTGAACCCTGAGATGTCCTTGGCAAACATCTGGTCGCCCGGCCGGATATCAACGAGAGCGCAATCGGAGTGGATAACGCCGACAACGTAACTGTAACGCCCGTTGTCGCTTGCGGCTTTAAACAGAGCACGCCGTTGCTGCTCATGCAGGCTGGGGTCTCCGAACGTCATGACCGACATGCGCTCCTTCAGCAGGATCGCCGGTCCGACATCATCGAAGCCCCCCTCCGTATCTGTAATCAAGAACCGCAACTCCGCCCCCGGGTGAAGACTCTAGCCCACTACCTTCTTGATCGGCGCGGGCTCAGCCTTCGCCTTGGGTTCTTTCTCGGGCTTGGCTTTCACGCCGTTCGCCTCGAGGAATTTGCGAACATTGCGCGCCGCCTGGCGGATGCGCTGCTCGTTCTCGACCAGCGCGAGACGCACATAATTGTCGCCGTGCTCGCCAAAGCCTGCGCCCGGCGCCACGGCCACATGCGCTTCCTTGATCAGCCGCAGCGAGAACTCCAGCGAGCCTAGCTCACGGAACGGCTCCGGGATTGGCGCCCACGCAAACATCGAGGCCTTGGGCTCAGGGATTTCCCAACCGGCGCGGCTGAAGCTTTCCACCATTGCGTTGCGGCGCGTGCGATAGATTTCGCGTTGCTCCGTCACGCAATCCTGCGGACCGTTCAGCGCCGCCGCCGCCGCCACCTGCACAGGCGTGAACGCGCCATAGTCGAGATACGATTTCACGCGCGCCAGCGCCGCGATCAGGCGCTCATTGCCCGCCGCAAAGCCCACGCGCCAACCGGCCATCGCGTAGGTCTTCGACATCGATGTCACTTCGACCGCGATGTCCTTCGCGCCTTCAACCTGCAGGATCGAGGGCGGCGGATCACCGTAATAGATTTCCGTGTAAGCAAGATCCGACAGCACCCAGATGTCGTGCTTCTTCGCGAACTTCACGACCTCCTTGTAGAAATCGAGATCGACAACCTGCGCGGTCGGGTTCGCCGGATAGCACACCACCATCGCTGTCGGCGCCGGGATCGAGTGGCGCACGGCGCGGCCAAGGTTCGAGAGATACTGCTCCGGCGAGTGCGCTTCCACCGAGCGGATGCTCGCGCCCGCCATGATGAAGCCGAACGAGTGGAGGGGATAGGACGGGTTCGGCACGATGATCGTGTCGCCCGGCGCCGCGATCGCCTGGGCCAGGTTCGCGAACCCCTCTTTCGAGCCCAGCGTAACCACCGTCTCCTTCATCGGATCCAGCTTCACGCCGAACCGGCGGTCGTAGTAGGCGGCCAGCGCCTTGCGCAGGCCGGGAATGCCGCGCGAGGCCGAATAGCCATGCACGTCGGGGTTCAGCGCCGTCTCGCGCAGCTTCTCCACGATATGCGGCGGGGTCGGCAGGTCCGGGTTGCCCATGCCGAGATCGATCACATCGGCCCCGTTGGCGCGCAGTCCGGCCTTGGTGACGTTCACCTGCTCGAACACGTAGGGCGGCAAGCGCCTGATCTTGTGGAAATCCAACACCATTGTCGGTTCACCTGTTCTGGACCCTCACGCCGGGAATCGCCGTGCGCGGGGTAAATCATTGTGTAAGGCCGTATTGAAACGGCAGCTATCGGGAAAATTTGACCGGAAGACGACTACTGGCCGGGCTGGTCTTTCGCAGCCGGCGGGGGAGCCGAACCCTCGGCAAGGGCGCGCCACTGCGCTGCGGTAGCTCGGATTTCCTCGGCGGTCCTCATGTCAGACGGCGCGGCGCGCTGCGCCTCCAGCTTGTCCGCCGAGGCTTTCAGCTGGGCCGCCTCGGCCGTCCATTGCTTTTCGGTGCCATCGAACGGGCGCACGGCCGGGATATCCGAAAGTTCCGGATACCCTTCACCCTTCACTTCGACCGCCTTCGCCTCGAACCATTCCGGCGCGATCTGCGAGATGGCGGTCTGCTGCATCAGGTCGGCGCACCCCGGCAAAACCGTCAGGCCAGCCAGTCCAGCAATGATGGCGATGGGGCGGGCCATGCAAAAAATCCGGGCGACGGGACTGTGGAACCCGTCATTGCGCTTGTCAGAGTTACTACCTAGGGAAAGTCAGTCGATTTGGCGAGCGGCCATTTCAGTCCGCCGCCCGGAACGGGGTTGTTGCCTGAATGAGCGCGAGTGGGGGCAAACCTCCTGAAAACAAAGGCTCTGGCGCGGAGACCCCGCCCCAGCCCGAGGACTTTTCGGAGGTCAGCTTCCAGCGCCTCGGCCTGCGGATCGCAGACCTCTCGCGTGAACTTTCCGAAATAACCCGTCTCGCCGGCACCGCCGCCCCCCGCAAGCTGGAACTCGACGCCGCCGCCTCCGCCTTCAAGTCCCTGTCCGAGGCCTACGCCAGCCGCCCGGAAGCCTTCAACGAAGCGCAGATGGACCTGTTCGGCCGCCAGACCAACGCGCTGCAGGAAATGTCGGCTGGAATGCCCTCCATCGATGGCGACGCCGACCCGCGCTTCGCCGATGCCGCGTGGCGCGAGAATCCGTTCTTTGATTTCATCCGCCGCATCTTCCTCGCTTCGTCCGGCTGGGCCGAGAGCCTCGCGTGGAATGCGCCGGACCTCTCAGAGACCGAGCGGCGCCGCGCCGCCTTCTTCATCCGCCAGGCCACCGCCGCCATGGCGCCGTCCAACATGCTGATGGGCAACCCGCGCGCGCTGAAGGCCCTGTTCGAGTCCGACGGCCAGTCAGTGCAGAAAGGCTTCGCCCAACTGCAGGACGACTTCAACGCTGGCCGTGGCCGCCTTGCCGTCACCCAATCGGACTCAACCGCCTTCGAACCCGGCCGCAATATCGCGATCACGCCAGGCGAGGTCGTGCTGAAGAACCCGCTGATCGAACTGATCCGCTATTTCCCCACGACCGAGACTGTCACGGAAAGCCCCGTGCTGATCTTCCCGCCGTGGATCAACAAGTACTACGTGCTCGATCTCACGCCCGCGAACTCGCTGGTGGCGTGGCTGCGCGACCAGGGCTTCACCGTCTACATGGTGTCGTGGCGCTCGGCGGATCACGAGACCAAGGATTTCGGCTGGGACGATTACCTGAAACTCGGCGGCCGCGCCGCGCTCGACTGGGTCCACAAGGCGCACGAAGCCCCCGTAAACGTCGCCGGCTACTGCGTCGGCGGCGCGCTCGCTTCGATCCTGTCCTCGCGCCTCACACAAGAGAACGACACGCGCATGGGCTCGCTCACGCTCATGGCCGCGCAGACCGACTTCTCCGAGCCCGGCGATCTCGGCCTGTTCATCGATGAAAGCTCCATCGGCGGCCTTGAGGATCTTATCCGCGAAGCCGGAGGCGTCATGCCCGGCGAGGCGATGCGCGACGCCTTCAACATGCTGCGTCCGGAAGACCTGATCTGGCGCTATGTCGAGGACCGCTATCTCCTCGGCAACGAAGCGAAGGCGTTCGACCTTCTCTACTGGAACTCCGACCAGACAAACCTGCCCGGCCCGCTGCACACCACCAGCCTGCGCAAGCTCTATCTCGAGAACGCGCTCGCCAAGGGCGCCTTCGAGGTCGAAGGCAGCGCGATCGACCTGCGCAAGGTGAAGACGCCCACCTTCATCCACGCCGCGCGCAAGGATCACATCTCGCCCTTCCAGTCGGTCTACAAGGGCGTGAAGCTGTTCTCTGGCGACGTCACCTTCGTGCTCGCTGACTCGGGCCACATCGCTGGCGTCGTGAACCCGCCCGCCGCGAACAAGTACCGCTACTGGATCAGCGACATCTTCCCGCCCACCAGCGACGGCTGGATGGCTTACGCCAAAGAGCATCCCGGCTCATGGTGGCCGCTCTGGGCTGACTGGCTGAAGTCCCGCTCGGGCGATCAGGTGCCGCCGCCGGCTGCGAAGAAGAAAGCCCCGCCAGCCCCCGGCGCCTACGTGCTCGAAACGCTGGACTCCATCCGCGACAAGCGGCCGTGACAAAGACAGACCGCTACGTCCGCGTCTGCCCGCACTGCATCGAGACCATCCCGTCGACCGCCAAGGCCTGCAAATTCTGCGGCGCCGATCTCACCAATACGCCGGCGAAAGACGCCAGGCCGCAAATGGACGTCGCCACCGGCTCGCTCAGCGCCGTCGGCTGCATCGCCGCGCTGGCGTTCGCCGGCTTTCTTGCCCTCGTCATCCTCTTCGTAGCCCTGCAGTTCGGCGCGGGCCGTTAGCTGCGAGCGCCGAAGAGCCCTGTAATCAGGCTACAAACTCCCAATCCGCTACACTTTCTGGAATTATTCCAGTTTCACCTTGTCGCCGATTTAGAATGGTTCTAACAATACTCATCGGAAGGCCCATCAGTGGCCAAGACACAAGATCCAGCCAGACAGAGGGAAGTCATCATGGACGGCAACGGTAGCGGCGACGGCGGCAAGTGCCCGGTTCCCCACGCGCGCGGACGGCAGAACCGCGACTGGTGGCCCAACCAGGTCAACGTGAGCGTGCTTCATCAGAACACGCCGGAGTCCGACCCGATGGGCGCGGCCTTCGACTACGCCAAGGCCTTCGACAGCCTCGACCTCGACGCCGTCGTGAAAGATCTCCGTGCCCTGATGACCGACAGCCAGTCGTGGTGGCCGGCTGACTACGGCCATTACGGCCCCTTCTTCATCCGCATGACCTGGCACGCCGCCGGCACGTACCGCACGGGCGATGGCCGCGGTGGTGGTGGCCGTGGCCAGCAACGCTTCGCCCCGCTCAACTCGTGGCCGGACAACGGCAACCTCGACAAGGCCCGCCGCCTGCTCTGGCCGATCAAGCAGAAATACGGCGCCAAGCTCTCGTGGGCTGACCTGCTCATCCTCACCGGCAACGTCGCCATCGAGTCGATGGGCGGACCCATCTTCGGCTTCGGCGGCGGCCGCGCTGATACGTGGGAGCCCGAGCAACAGGTGAACTGGGGCGCGGAAGACGCCTGGCTCGCCGACTCGAAGCACGCCCTCACGCGCTACTCCGGTGATCGCGAACTGCATGGCAACCTCGGCGCCGTGCAGATGGGCCTCATCTACGTGAACCCGCAGGGCCCGGATGCGAACCCGGATCCGCTGCTCTCGGCGCGCGACATCCGCGAAACCTTCGGCCGCATGGCCATGAATGACGAAGAGACCGTGGCGCTCGTCGCGGGCGGCCACACCTTCGGCAAGGCCCACGGCGCCGGCCCCGACAGCCATGTCGGCAAGGAACCGGAAGGCGCTGACATCGCGGAGCAGGGCCTTGGCTGGACCTCTTCGTTCGAAAGCGGCATGGCCGGCCACACGATCACCTCGGGTATCGAAGGCGCGTGGAAGCCGAACCCCACCAAATGGGACAATGGCTATCTCGACACGCTGTTCGGCTATGAGTGGGAACTCACCAAGTCCCCCGCCGGCGCACACCAGTGGAAGCCGAAGGGCGACGCTGGCCGCAACGTCGAAGACGCGTTCGACAAGACCAGGAAGCACCAGCCGATGATGACCACGGCTGACCTCGCGCTGCGCTTCGATCCCGCCTACGAAAAGATCTCGCGCCGCTTCCACCAGAACCCGAAAGAGTTCGCGGACGCCTTCGCCCGCGCCTGGTTCAAGCTGACCCACCGCGACATGGGCCCGAAACGGCTCTATCGCGGCAAGCTCGTCCCGAAAGAGACGCTGATCTGGCAAGACCCGATCTCGGGCACTCCGAGCAACATCGACGCGGCTGACGCCGAAGCGCTGAAGGCGAAAATCCTCGCCACCGGCCTCTCGGTGACGCAACTCGCTTCGGCGGCCTTCGCCTCGGCCTCCACCTTCCGGTCGTCGGACAAGCGCGGCGGCGCCAACGGCGCTCGCATCCGCCTCAACCCGATCAAGAACTGGGAAGTGAACAACCCGGCTGAGCTGTCGAAGGTCCTCACGGCCCTCGAAGGCATCCAGAAGGAGTTCAACGCCGGCGCCAAGAAAATCTCGCTGGCCGACCTCATCGTTCTCGGCGGCAACGCTGCGGTTGAAAAGGCCGCGAAAGCTGGTGGTGTCGATGTGAAGGTTCCCTTCACGCCGGGCCGCGCCGACGCGACGCAGGAAGAGACGGAAGTTGAATCCTTCGCCTGGCTCGAGCCGAAAGCCGATGGCTTCCGCAACTATGTCCGCAAGCCGATCATGGCGATCGAGGAGCATCTGGTCGATCGCGCCCAGCTCCTGAACCTCTCCGCGCCGGAAATGACCGCGCTCGTCGGCGGCCTGCGCGTCCTGCAGGTCGGCGACGACAAGCTCGGCGTCTTCACCAGCAAGCCCGGCACGCTGTCGAACGACTTCTTCGTCAACCTGCTCGACATGGGCACGCAGTGGACGGCGGTCAGCGACAAGTACGACAACCTCTTCGAAGGCAAGGATCGCAAGTCCGGCGCCGTGAAGTGGACCGGCACCCGCGCCGATCTCATCTTCGGCTCGCACTCGCAGCTGCGCGCGCTCGCCGAAGTCTACGGCGCGTCCGACGCGAAAGAGAAGTTCGTGAAGGACTTCGTCGCCGCGTGGACCAAGGTCATGAACAACGACCGCTTCGACATCTGATCTGAATTCCCGAGAGGGAGTTAAGTGGAGGAACTGCCCCGGGCCTCGCCGCCCGGGGCCTTTTTTTTCGCCCGGCCGGCGATCACCCCCGCCCACAAAATCCCCAGCACATTCCACCGCATGCGACATTTTTGGAATTATTCCAAAACTATGTTGCACCTGCGAAGACTCGTCGTTACCTCCATGGAACCCGCCGGGAGCCCTTAGGGAAAGCCGTAGCGGAAACCACAACCTGGAGATACGAGATGCTCGGCGTTGGCCAGAAACTCCCCGCCTTCGAAATCACCGGCGTGAAGCCGGGTTTCATGAACCACGAAGAGAACGGCCAGTCCGCTTTCGAAGCCCTCACGCAGGACTCGTTCGAAGGCAAATGGAAGGTCATTTTCTTCTACCCGAAGGACTTCACCTTCGTCTGCCCGACCGAGATCGCCGAGTTCGCCCGCCTCGGCTCCGACTTCGCCGACCGTGACGCTGTTGTGCTCGGCGGCTCCACCGACAACGAGTTCGTGAAGCTCGCCTGGCGCCGCGACCACAAGGATCTCGCCAAGCTCCCGATCTGGCAGTTCGCCGACACCAACGGCTCGCTGACGGACGGCCTCGGCGTGCGCGATGCCTCGGGCGTTGCCCTGCGCGCCACCTACGTCGTCGACCCGTTCAACGTCGTGCAGCACGTCTACGTCACCAACCTGAACGTCGGCCGCGCGCCGGCTGACACGCTGCGCGTGCTCGACGCGCTGCAGACCGACGAACTCTGCCCCTGCAACCGTGCAGTGGGCGGCGAGACGCTGAAGGCCGCCTAGGCCCGAGGCGGGAACCTCCCGGCTCAATCCCCACCAGACCGGGCCGGGAGGTTTTCCACTTGTACAAAACCAACCAGGACACGCTGAGATGAACTTCGAAACGCTGAAAGCCGCACTGCCGGATTACGCGAAAGACCTGAAGCTCAATCTCGGCACGCTCTCCAACGAGACCTCGCTCAACGATCAGCAGAAGTGGGGAACCTTCCTCGCCTGCGCCTTTGCCGTCGGCGAGCCCACCACGATCCGCGCGCTGCTCGGCGAAGTTGAGAGCAAGCTCACGCCCGAAGCCATCAAGGCCGCGAAAGCTGCCGCGTCGATCATGGGCATGAACAATGTCTATTATCGCTTCACCCACCTCGTTCACAACGAGGTCTACCGCACCACGCCCGCCAAGCTGCGCATGCAGGTCATCGGCGCGCCCGGCATCGACAAGCCCGACTTCGAACTCTTCTGCATGGCCGTCTCCGCCGTGAACGGCTGCGGCATGTGCATGGACGCGCACGAAGCCGTCCTGCGCGAAGCCGGCTTCACCACGGAACAGATCCAGGCCTCCGTCCGCATCGGCGCTGTCGTCAACGCCGTCTCACGCACGCTGGCCGCCGAAGCCGCGATCGCCTGACGCTTTAGCCGGCCTCACTTGCCAGCAGGCTCCAATAATGCTGATTGCTACCAGTCAGTATCGCAGGAGACTACATGCGTCGTCGTGAGCTTCTCTGGGGCGCGGGCGCCCTTGGCCTCATCGCCATGTCGGGCTGCCAGATAACCGCCGCCCCCGTTGCCGCCAATGAAGCCGGCGTCGAGGCCGCGTTCTTCTACGCCTTCCCGCTCTACGAAATCGCGCGCACCGGCCAGAACCGCGCCGCCCAGCCCGGCCTCAACAAGCTTGGCCACCGCGCCGTCCTTGCTGACCACACGATGCGCGCCATCACCGCGCCGAACAACGACACGGTCTATTCCTCCGGCCAGCTCGACCTTTCCGGCGGCCCGATGGAGGTCAACGCGCCGACCGACCTGCACCGCTATTTCAACATCACCTTCATGGATGCCTTCACCGACAACTTCGCGGGCATCGGCACGCGCCTCACCGGCGGCAAGGGCGGCACGTTCTGGATCGCCGGGCCACAATGGACGGGCACGACCCCCGCGGGCGTCACCGTGTTCCGGTCCTCCACCAATGATGTCTGGATGCTCGCCCGCATCGTCGTCGAAGGCGCGGACGATCTCCCCGCCGCCAAGGCGCTGCAGCAGCAGATCACGCTGAAATCCACCACAGGCGCTGCCCCGCGCGCCTTCGCCGTGAAAGCCACCACATCCGACGATCCGGAAAACTTCCTTGCCGTCGTCAACGACATGCTCGCCCGCTCCTCCGGCAGCACGCTCGGCCACATGGCGCGCGCCGGCCACTTCGCCGCCGTTGGCGTTGGCGCTGGCATTACGCCCACAGCTGAACAGATCGCGATGTGGCGCGCCTATATCCCGACCGGTATCGCGAAGCTGAAAGAGAAATTCCTCTTCCGCGATCTCGTCGTGAATGGCTGGGGCTATCAGGAATCCGGCGTCGGCGAATTCGCCTCTACCGACTTCCTCCGCTCAGCGATCGCGCTCGGCGGCCTCGCGGCCCTGCCCGAAGCCGAAGCGATGTATTTCCAGGCCACCACCGATGGCTCAGGCGCGGCGCTCTCCGGCGCCAATCGCTACGTCTGGCGCGTGCCGCCGGGCGGCGTTCCGGCCGGCGCGTTCTGGTCGCTGACCATGTATCAGGTTGAAGCTGACGGCCGCTTCTTCCTCACCGAAAACCCGATCAATCGCTTCTCGGTGGGCGATCGCACGAAAGGCCTGGTGAAGAACGCCGATGGCTCCATCGATATCTATCTCCAGCGCGACAAGCCGGAAGGCGACAAGGCCGCAAACTGGCTGCCCAGCCCCGCCGGCGCCATGCGCCTGTCACTCCGCGCCTACCTGCCGAAACAGGACCTGCGCAGCCGCAAATGGCGCGTGCCGCCGGTCACCAGGCTTTAGATATAGCGGCCGGGTTCCGCTGGCCGCCGGGCTTAGCCGACAAGCGCCGCGCCATCGCGCATCAGGTCGAAAGACGTGCAGCCCACGCCAAGCACGTCGCCGCTGATGTACAGGCCCGACCCGCGCATCAGCCCGTCTAGATCGACCGTGACATAGCCGGCGGGTTGCTTGATCCACGACGTCGCTCGCAGGTATAGTTGTTTGTTGTGCGGATCAAAGCTGCCGCGCATGTTGAACGCGCCTTCGGGCACGCCCGGATTGCGCTTGTCCGGACCAAACCTGAAGTTGGCCGTAACGCCATCGCCCTTCGCATCGCGTTTGATGGTGACATGCAACGCCGTCAGGCCCTGATTGCAGACATACGCCCCGCTCCAGCCGCCCGCGATATCCCAGTTCGCCTGTGCATGCGCCATCGGCGCGGCAGCCAGAACAGCGAGGATGGCGAACAAAAAGCGGATCAAGGAAGCCCCCGACACATGATCAGGCTGCATCCGCATTCAGGCGAGATTTTGGCGAAAGCCTCAGTTCACCAGTGTCGCTTCGGTGAATTTGTTGATCTCGTCGCGCGTCACGCCCGGCGCGATCTCGATCACTTTCAGCCCGCCCTCCACGACGTCGAACACGCCAAGGTTGGTGATGATGCGGTTCACCACCTTGATCCCCGTCAGCGGCAGCGTGCACGCCTTCAGGAGCTTGCTCTCGCCCGCCTTGTTGGCGTGATCCATGATCACCACGACGCGCTTCACGCCCGCTACCAGATCCATCGCGCCGCCCATGCCCTTCACGAGCTTGCCGGGGATCATCCAGTTGGCGAGGTCGCCCGTCTGCGAGACTTCCATCGCGCCAAGGATGGCAAGGTCGATATGCCCGCCGCGGATCATAGCGAAGCTTGTCGCGCTGTCGAAGAAGGACGAGCGATCAAGAACCGTGATCGTCTGCTTGCCCGCATTGATCAGGTCCGGGTCTTCCTCGCCCTCGAACGGGAATGGGCCCATGCCCAGCATGCCGTTCTCCGATTGCAGCGTGACGTCCACGCCGGCCGGAATATGGTTCGCCACCAGCGTCGGAATGCCGATGCCGAGGTTCACATAGAACCCGTCCTTCAGCTCCTGCGCCGCACGTGCCGCCATCTGATCGCGATTCCAGGTCATCGAAATATCCTCAGCGCTTGTCGAAGTCTTCGAGTTGATCGAGCAGACCGTCCAGTTCGCCGTTAGCTTGAAGCGCGACAGATGCCTGCATGAACGCCCCCAGGTTGAGCGCACATGCATGGATATAGCCCTGCACAAGCGCAGGATTGTCCTTGGCGAAACCCTTCCCGAACATCTTGTCGATCTTCTTCAGCGCAGCATCCAGAAATTCGTCCGTATAGCTAATGGCTGTCTGGCCAGCCGAGGCGTCTGGGTCGATCATGTTCTAGCCTTCCCGCTTCCGCACGGTGCGTTGCTCGATGCGCTTCTCGAAGCTGCCCTTGATGATGCGCTGCACGAAGATGCCCGGCGTGTGGATGTCGTCCGGGTTCAGCGAGCCGACCGGCACCATCTCCTCCACCTCGGCAACCGTCACCTTCCCGGCCATCGCCATCATGGGGTTAAAGTTGCGGGCCGTCTTGTTGTAGACGAGGTTGCCCTGCGCATCGCCCTTCCACGCCTTCACGATGGAAAGGTCAGCCACCAGCCCCGTTTCCATCACATAGGTCTCGCCGTTGAAGACGCGCGTCTCCTTGCCCTCGGCAACGATCGTCCCCACGCCCGCCTTGGCGTAGAACGCGGGAATGCCCGCGCCACCGGCGCGGCAGCGTTCAGCCAGCGTCCCCTGCGGATTGAACTCCAGCTCCAGCTCGCCCGAGAGATACTGCCGCTCGAACTCCTTGTTCTCGCCTACGTAAGACGAGATCATCTTCTTGACCTGCTTGGTGTTCAGCAGAACGCCGAGACCGAAGCCATCGACGCCGGCATTGTTCGACACCACCGTGAGGTTCTTCACGCCCGACTTCTGGATCTCCGCGATCAGGTTCTCCGGAATGCCGCACAGGCCGAACCCGCCGGCCATGATCGTCATCCCGTCAAACAGCACGCCGTCCAGCGCGCCCTTCGCATCGGAGTAAACCTTGTTCGCCATCGTTCGCTCCTAGCCGCCAACAATCTGGTCGATCCGGCCAAACACCGACCGGCCACGATCATCCAGCATTTCGATTTCAACGCGATCGCCGCGCTTGAGGAATCCCGACTTCGCCGCGCCCTGCGTAATGGTTTCGACCATCCGCAGCTCGGCAATGCACGAATATCCGACACCGCCCTCGGCGATCGTCCTGCCCGGCCCGCCATCCTCGCCCCGGTTGGACACCGTGCCCGAGCCGACAATCGTGCCTGCCGACAGCGCCCGCGTCCGCGCCGCGTGCGCGATCAGCGCCGGGAAATCGAACGTCATGTCCACGCGCGTATTGGCCTTGCCGAACAGCTCGCCATTCAACCGCACGGACAGCACGCCATTCAGCCGGTCGCCATCCCACATCGGCCCCAGCTCGTCCGGCGTCACCGCCACCGGCGAGAACGCAGACGCCGGCTTCGAGTGGAAGAAGCCGAAGCCCTTGCCCAGCTCCTCGGGGATCAGGTTGCGCAGGCTCACATCGTTGCACAGCATGACCAGCCGCACAGCCTTCTGCGATTCACTGCGGCCGGCGCCCAGGCGCACGTCGCCGGTGATCACCGCGACCTCACCCTCCATGTCGCAGCCCCACGCTTCGTCGCCGAGCGGGATCGGATCGCGCGGCCCGAGGAAACCGTCCGAGCCACCCTGATACATCAGTGGATCTGTCCAGAACGTCTCGGGCATTTCCGCCCCGCGCGCTTTCCGCACCAGCTGCACGTGGTTCACATAGGCAGACCCGTCCGCCCACTGATACGCGCGCGGCAAGGGCGATGCGCAATCCTTCTCGTGGAAGCGGTCGGTCGGAACGGAGCCAAGCTCCACCTCCTCCGCCAGCGTCACCAGTCGCGGCTCATGCCGCTTCCAGTTGTCGAGAGCCTGCTGCAACGTTGGCGCAATGTGACTTGCATCCGCGTAGCGCGTGAGATCCCGGGACACGACCACCAGCCGTCCGTCCCGGCCATGTTTCAGAGAGGCGAGTTTCATGTCCCGCTTGTAGGGCGTGCGCGCCGCAGAGGCAAACGCGGCGCGCGAAAAGAATCGCCCGGACGTGAAAGACTCAGTTGACCGCGATCGCGCAGTCCTGCCAGGCCATCCGTCCCTTGGCATAGCGGATGACGGTCGGCGTATCCTGGCCGCCCGACTTGGCGAATTGCTGCATGCCGTCCGAATAGACAGTGACACCCGGCTCCGATGTCGGCCCTGCGGGCAGAATCGGCAGCTCTGTCGTCTGCGTCCCGTCCGCGCTGACGATCGCCGCATGCGTCTCGAGGAAGGCGACACGGAACGTCTCTCCGCCACAGCTCAGGTTCATCGTACCAACACGCGCGCCTTCGGGCGGCATGGCGGGCGGTTCGGCCACCGGCGCGGCGTCAATGGGTGGGGTTGGCTCGACCGGGCCCGCAGGCGCAGCCGGCTCCCCGCCGCACGCAGCAAGCAGAAGCGCAGAGATCGCAGTGGCTATGACAAGACGCATGCTCAAATCCTCCATCCGTTCCTGAATTAGGCCGCCCCGGCCCCATGTCCATACGTCATCAGCTGGCCCCCAGCGCCACCAGATCAGCGCCCAGCACCACTTCCGGCGCAAGCAGCTTGAACTCCGGCTTCGACCAGACGCCCGAGAACACCGCCTGCATCTCCAGCGGCCCGGTCGCCGGCGTGAACAGCGCGGGCCGGCCATCGATCTCCCCCCGCTCAAGACCCGCGATGCGAATCCCGCCCTCGACGCCGATCAGCCGGTATTCGAATTTCGGATCAGGATTGCGGGCGAACATCTTCAACAGCTTGGGCCGCTCCTGCCGCACCAGCACAATGCGGGTGATGAGGCTTTCCGGAATGATGGTCGCAACGCCGAAGGTCCAGGTGATGGCGGGCTCGGGGTCTTGCCCATCGCCGGGCGTCAGCCAGACAATCTTGGGAACGAACAGGTTCTCGCCAGCCTCGGCCTGCAGCTGCGCGCGGCTGTAATTCCACGCCCAGACTTCCTCGATGCGCGCAGGGTCAGCCGCGAGAGGACGCGAGGCCCCCTGCTCCGCCATCGCGCGGAACGCAGCCGCGTTGCCGTAGTCCCACCCTTCCAGAAATCCTTCGCGTGAATACGGGCCGTCGCCCATCCGCTGCGGATCGTCGATGCGTGATGGAAAGCTTGCGAGAAACGCCGCGACCTCTGGCTCCGCTTCCAGCGCGAAAGTGCGCGGCCGGAAGTAGTTCACGTTGAAGGCGATGTGCGGCTGCGCCATCGCTTCATCGCCCTCTTCCGCTTCCGGGCGCTCGAGAATGTCGAACCCGAAATGGACGCCTGTTTCCGCGTTGGCATACCAGGCCTGATGCGGCTCCACGCGATAGTTGAGCCGGGCCTCGAAGTGCGCGCGGATCGCATCCGCGTTGAACGTGTCGGGGAAAACAAAGAGATCGTAACTCACCGTCTACGCGCCAGTCTTCCAGCTGTTGACGTAGTCTTTGTTCTCCAGCCCCTCGGCCGCAGCACCAACGTCCAGCGGATCGCGCGTGTCGATCATCACGGCGTACTCGTCCGTCATCGGCTTGTCCTGAACCAGCATCTTCTTCAGTGCCTTGGGATGCGGCCCGTGCGTGAAGCCGGAGGGATGGAACGTCATCATCCCGGCCTTGATATTGTCGCGGCTGAAGAAGTCACCCGCGTGATAGAACAGCACCTCATCGAAATCGTCGTTGTTGTGAAAGAAGGGTATCTTGATCGCCCCGGGGTCCGTCTCGAACGGGCGCGGCGCGAACGTGCACACCACGAACCGGTCCGACAGGAATGTTGTGTGAACACTCGGCGGCAGGTGATAGCGGTGCGACACCACCGGCCGGATATCCCGCACGTTCAGCTTCACCGGCGCGAGGTCGCCATGCCAGCCAACCGCATCATGCGGATTGTACGGATAAGTGATGGTCGACACCTGTCCGCGCTTCTTCACCCACACCTTCCATTCGCCGGAAAGCTTCTGCCGGTCCAGGAACGCTTCATCGATCACCGGCGTCTGCAGCACGGCCGGATCGAACACCGCATGCGGCCCCAGCATGCCGCGATCCGGCAGCGTGAAATGCGTGTTGGTCGCCTCGATCGACAGGATGCGGAATCCATCCGATGTGTGCTTGTCCAGATTGAACATCGTCCCGCGCGGCAGGTAGACGTAGTCCCCCGCCTCCACCTGCAGATGGCCCCAGTCCGTCCACAGATGTCCATGCCCCTCATGGATGAACAGCAGCGTGTCGCCATCGCTGTTGCGCACATAGCCGCCCATCGGCGCCGTCAGATGCCACATGCGGATTTCGGTGGCCTTGTTGTGCAGGATCACCGGCGCATCCCACAGCGAATGCGTGAACGCATCCGGCTTCACCAGGTTGAACGCCCGCGGCCGCAACGGCCCCTCGAAATCGCTCCACCCCGTCGGCGCCTTCGGATGATAGAAAAACGCCGCAGGCCCGAAGAACCCCTCCTTCGACATTTCCCGCTCATACGTGCCCTCCGGCAGGTCCGCATGCGCCTGCTTGGAGTGCTTGCCCTGCGCGCCCTGTACGGGGATCCATTTGCCTTTGGTCATGCGTGCCTCTTGAATTCTCGTCTCGCCACATCGCAGACTGGCGGAGGTTTCGAGACGGAGGGGGTCTCACGTTGAAACAGGACTGGCAAACGCGCCGGCGGGCAAAATCCCTGCGGCGCAAGTTCACGGATGCCGAACTTATCCTCTGGTCCCGCCTCAAGGCAGGTCAACTCGGTAGCTGGCACTTTCGCGCCCAGCATCCGATCAGCCCTTACATCGTCGATTTCGCCATCGTCCCGCTGAAACTCGCCATCGAGCTCGACGGCGCAACACATGGCTCTGTCGAAGACCGCCGCCACGACGAACGAAGACGTCACTCCCTTGAAAGCCGAGGCTGGACTGTCATCCGTTTCTGGAACACCGACATCTACGATAACCTCGAAGGCGTGCTCAATTCCATAGTCTCCCGCCTTCCCCCCAAACCCTGAACACGTGCGCAGGCGCTTCTTGCCTCCCTCAGTCGCCTTGCGACTGGGGGAGGTGGCGCGCGACGTCTTCGTCGCGTGACGGAGGGGGTCTCTCGTTCTGCTGATAGCCGAGCCACCCCCTCCGTCACGCTGCGCGTGCCACCTCCCCCACTTGCGTTGCAAGTGAGGGAGGCAAGAAACGGCGCCCTGCCGCAGCATCATTGCTGGCTCGCTTCCGGCTGCTGCTCCGGCGCGGCGTCATGAAACGCCTGCAGCTTCTTCAGCGCCGCATCGATCCGCACGACATTTGGAAACTGCGACAGGTCGATCTGCGGATACCGCCGCGCATTGGCCACCTGCGGCACGAGTACGATGTCCGCCAGCGTCACTTCGTGCCCCACGCAGACATCGCCCTCCGCCGGCAGCATCTGCTCCAGCACGCGGAACCCGCGCACGATCCAGTGCTCGTACCAGCTCGCAATCGCTGCATCGTCCGCGCCGAACTGCCCACGCAACCGCGCCAGCGTGGACGTGTTGTTCAGTGGATGGATGTCCGCCACGATCTGGTCTTTAAGGTCCCGCACATGCGCCCGCAGAACCGCATCGCGCGGCAGCAGCGCCGGCTCCGGCCGTGTCTCGTCCAGATATTCCACCATCGCCATCGACTGCCCGATGCGATGTCCGTCGATCTCCAGGATCGGCACGCGCCCGCTCGGATGCCGCGCCAGATGCGCCGGCTGCACCTGCTCGTCCTTCAGCAGGTGCACGCCCACCGTGCGGTAGCTGATCCCCTTCAGGTTCAGCGCAATCCGCGTGCGATACGTCGCCGAGGATCGCCAATAGCCATAAAGGATCGTCTCACTCACTGATCTTCACTCGCGAAACCGTCGCCTTCTCAACGTCCTCATCGCGCCAGAGCAGGTCGTCCCAGCCCTTCTTCGAATACAGTTCCGTCTGGTCCGAATAGTGCGGCGACGTCGGATCGGTCGATTCCGAATAGGTCAGGAAGCCCTGGCTCTTCGGTCCCGCGTCCGTGAACTCCACCACATAGATCCAGCTCGCGCCGTGCTGGATGCTGGTCCAGCCCTTCACCGGCTCAAGGCTCTTGTTGTCCACGGTGATGACGTTGAACACGCCCTCCCCGCCTGCCCCGCCATGGATCGGGATTGCCTTGCCGTTGCGCGTCTCCGCCTGCACATCGCCCAGCTTCGCATCCAGCGGAATGTTCAGCCCCGCCAGCTTGTCGACCGCCGCCTCCAGCGCCGCGATCACTTTCGGATTGCCCGTATCCAGCTTCGCCGGCGTATGCGCAGCGTCCTTCGGATCGAACTTGTCCTTGAACTGGATGCCGCCGCCCTCGGCGAACAGATGGAACAGGTGCGCGCCCTTGCTGTCGAGATTGACCTTCAGATCCCACCCCGCCAGCACATCGCACGCCTGCTTCAGCTTCGCCTTGCCCGACGCCTTGCACGCCGTCACCAGGTCATCCCGCACCAGCTCGCCGCCATGGTGACGGTTGCCCAGCATCACCTGCTTCAGCGTCTCCAGGTCGAACTTCGGCGCGCCGAACCCGTCCGTTCCCGCAATCCGCTGCTCGACCTGCACGTGCGAGGCCCGCGTCCGCAGGCTGCGCGGCGTGGCTTCATCGCCGAACACCGGGCTCAACCCCGTGATCGGCGCGTACATGTTGGTCAGCCAGTAGCTGTCATTGCTCTGCATCACATAGTCAGTGCGGAACTGGTGCGGCCCTTCGCTCGCGCCCGCGATGCCCGGCGCGGAGGAATCCGCATCCGTCGCCCACACGCAGTCCTTCCGCGACCCATCCAGCACTGGGAAGCGTGACGTCTCCCACGCCTTCTTCGCAACATAGGACGTGCCGCATTTGTCGATCAGGAACTGCGACACGTTGGGGATCATCCCCATGTCGCCATAGAGCGCCTCGCCCGTCGAATCCACCGCCGTCGCGTTGAACCGGAACGACTGCCACTTCGCCAGCGACGCCTTCATGTCGCGCACAGTCTTCGACCGCCACACCGCCATGTACTGGTCTGGATCGCGCAATCCCACCTCGACGGTGCGAAGTGCGTAGGCCTTGTCCTTCGTCCACGGGAAGGATTCGCTTTCGAAGACAGGCCCCCAGCGAGTGGAATAAAGCGTGCGACTTCCCGTTGTAACGGTATCTCCACGCTTCACCTCGACCATCACCTCTTCCGTTTCCATCGGGGCCCACTGGCCCTCATACTTGTACTGCGTCGGGTCCGCCGGATTGAGCTGCAGCTCGTAATAGCCCCACCGCCGCGCGGTGGAGACCGTGTTGCTCCACGCCAGCGTTTCGGTGTGCCCGATGCGGATCATCGGCATGCCGATATAGCTGATGCCGACAATGTTGATGTCGCCCGGAATGATGAAGTGCGTGCGATAGAACCGGTTCACACCATCCCACGGATAATGCGGGTTGCCGAGCAGAACGCCCTTGCCGCCCTTGGTCATCTCACGCCCGAACGCATACGCGTTGGAGCCCCAGTCCGTCTGGTCCACCACCACATCCGGCGACACAGCCGCATGATCCGCTCCCGGCGGTGCCGCGCCCGTCGTCGGCCCGAAGAAATTGTCGACCGTCTGGCCGACATACATATGCCGCCAGAAATCCACCGCCGTGATCTCATGCACCCACGCCGCGCCCTTGCAGCGCGGGTCGGAAATCTTGTCCACCCCGGTCTCGCGCACATAGCGGTTGAACCCCGCCACATAACCCTCGGCCAGCGCCTTCGCCTCCGCGCTCGGCGTATCGGCAGACCCCTCCGGCCCCGCCAGCAAGGCCTCCACGCGCTGCGACTGGATCATGCGCTTGTGGTAGAGGTCGCTGGCAATGTTTGCGTCGTTCTCGCCCGCGCCCAGATACTTCGCCCGCTCGCCTGCCACCGTCAGCAGCCGGTCGGCGATCTCGCACACATTGTCCTGCGCGCTGGCGTAGCCATAGCCATACCCGATGCCGCCCATGTTCGCGGCCTTGATGTGCGGCACGCCAAACGCCGTCCGCCGGATCTCCGCCTCGAACTTCGCGCCATCGGCCGCCGGCGCCGATTCCGCCGTGCACGCCGCCAGCACGATCATCGACGCCGCAACCAGGATAATGCCGCGCATGCCGCGCCTCCCTTTATTTTCCTGAAGGCGTAGCACGCGCCGCCTCACGCCGCCAACGCCCGCCCCGAAACGCAAAGCCGGTTCACCACCGCCGCCATGCGATCCACGTCCCGCGCCGTCAGCCCCGGCGTCAACGGCAGGTAGACCACGCGCTCAATCATCCGCTGCGCCACCGGCGTCGCCGCGCCGCCGACCGCCCGCATCGACGTCGCCCCGCGCGTCGCATCAAACCCCTCGCGCCGCAGCGCATCAATCAGCTCCGCCGCATTATCCACCAGCACCGGAAACAGCCAGTACGCATGATCCGCCGCCTTGCCCCCCGGCGTGAACACGTCGGCATGCAACGCCGCCCGCAATCTCAATGCATGCCCCCGCCGCCACCCCGCCCGCGGATACAGCGACAGCCGCCGCGCCATCAGCGACAACAAACGCGGCGCAGGCCGGTGCGAAATCTGCGGCACGAGATCGCTCGCCTTGAACCCGCGCGCCGCCGCGCCAATCACCACATCCGCATCCAGCTTCCGCCACTTCATCAGCGCCAGCACCCCCGCAAACAGATGCGGCCCCGACAGCGCCTTCAGCATCATCAGCTTGCGCGCCCGCCGCGCCACCGCAGCATTCGCCTGCTCCGGCCATCCCGCCATCTCGGCCTCAACCCCGGCACGCAAAGCATCATCGCGCACCCGCGCCACCGCCCCGCCCAGCGTCGTCGCCGGCTTGATCGGCCCGAAGCTGAACAACGACACATCCGCCACCGGCGATCCCAGATACGCCCGCCCGTCATACGCCTGCGCACAATCCTCCACCAGCAACACGCCCCGCTGCTGGCACACCGCCGCATGCGCGCCCAGCGCATTGCGCGAGCCATAGAGATGCGCATGCAGGTAGATCACCGTCCGCTCGGTGATCGCCGCCCGCACCGCATCCGCCGAAGGCGCCAGCGTCTCGAGATCAATATCCACCGGCACAGGCGTCAGCCCGCACGCGCGCACCACATCCGCCATGTTCTCGATATTGACGCCGCTCATCAGAACTTCCGCGCCATACGCCGGCTTCATCGCCCGCAACAGCGCCAGCAAAGCCGACCGCACCGAAAGCGCCGCCACAGCATCCGCGCCAAACGTCTTGCGCAACGCCGCCCGGCTCGCCTCCGCGCCGCTGGCCTTGCCCCCGGCCATCATGCCGAACCACAGGTCGCCCCAGCCAATATCGAGATACAGGCGCGGATGAACCTTCAGCGGCATCTCAGCCACCCGGCGTCCACGCAGCATACTCGGCCATCAGCGGCCCATACTGATGCGCCTCGGGAAACTGCGCGAACGCATGCTTCGCCGGCGTCACCGCCCACGAAAGCTTCTCGCTCACATAGCTCTCGATGAACGGCGTCGACCACGCCGGAACATTGAACAACCCCGGCCGCACATTCACGAACGGCGCAGCGGTCAGCTCCGTATAAAGCCAGTTCAGGCAGTTGGCGCAGTAGCGATACGGATTGTCGCCATGCAACGCGCCCACCAGTGTCTCGCCCGCCAGCAACTCGAAGCCCTGCGCGGGAACCATCGCCGTCAGCGAAAACGCACTCGCGCTCA
Organism: Hyphomonadaceae bacterium; assembly: GCA_030158285.1. Taxonomy (GTDB): domain Bacteria; phylum Pseudomonadota; class Alphaproteobacteria; order Caulobacterales; family Hyphomonadaceae; genus UBA7672. Next base: position 1,336 of record JAOATF010000254.1, on the reverse strand, counting down.
GCTTCTGACAGCCCGTGCAATGGCACGCCATCGTGATGATCGGCGCCACGCTGACCCGCATGCGGCACTGGCCACACATGCACGCGCCTTCGACGGGGAGATCAACATTGGTCATAGCCATCCTTATGACGCGATCCGCGCCCCGCATCCACCCTTGAACGCGCCAGTCCCCTCACCGCCCCCATGGTTCGACGGACGCGCTTCGCGCTGCTCACCATGAGGGCTCTAGCTGGCGCTGGCTGAGGCCCCTCATGGTGAGCAGCGACCAACGGGAGCGCAAGTTTATCCTGAGCCTGTCGAAGGATCGAACCACGAGGGCCGTGCTCACAATCGCCGCCACAATGGGAAGTCCTCCCTCGCCGAAGGCGGGGGAGGTGGCGGCGAAGCCGACGGAGGGGGCTGCCTGCGAAGCGGGCGGATGCTGCCACGGGGCAAACCCAGCCCACGCATCACCCGCATATGCACGCGCCTGCGATAACAAGGGAGAGCGTTATCGGACCTTTGCCTTCGTTCCTATTGCCACCAAACCCGCCAAGCCCGAAAGCGCACCAACAGCAAGCAGCACAAGGAAACGCTCAAGCAGTTGGCCGCTTGAACTCATCAGCAGCGTTAGGAACAGTCCGATCAATAGCCCCGCGAAGCCGCCTACTATTGGCGCATGCCACCATTTCCAGAGCTTGAGAACGTCCGCCACTAGCAACGCCACAACGCCTGCGAGGAACGACAAAAGGAGGGCGATAGGAATTCCAAAGATGCCGAACAGCAGAAGCTGGTTGGTCAATACGCGCAGCGCGTATGGATCGGCTTGGTTGCGAAGAAAAGGAGGCATCACAGTTGGCAAAACGATCACCGCCCAAGCGGTGAGGGCCGCAACCAGCAAGGCGCGCTCCCAATGACGGGTCAACAGCGGCGCTGGGTCGGCGCCAACCTCGCTCATCGCACTACGCCTCCTTCAGCACGCCTCGGCGCACCTGATCCGCCTCGATGCTCTCGAACAGCGCGCGGAAATTGCCCTCGCCAAAACCTTCATTGCCCTTGCGCTGGATCAGCTCGAAGAAGATCGGGCCGATCTGGTTGGCGGTGAAGATCTGCAGTAGCAGGCCCTGCCCCTTGGTCGGCGCGCCATCGATCAGGATCTGGTTCTTCTGCAGGCGGGAAACATCCTCGCCATGCGCGCCCAGCCGCTGGCCGATGCCTTCAAAGTAAGTATCCGGCGCCGTCTGGAACGGAATGCCCCGCGCCCGCAGCGCCTCGACGCTGGCATAGATATCATCCGTGCCCAGCGCGATGTGCTGGATGCCCTCGCCGCCATAGTCCTTGAGGAACTCCTCGATCT
>JAOATF010000253.1 GCA_030158285.1 Hyphomonadaceae bacterium | reverse complement strand
GATGTGGTTGGCGCCGTTCTGGGTATTGTCGTGCTCGAGCAGGGTGGCGGGACCGTGCGCGCGGAAATAATGCGCTTCGCCCGGCGTCAGCGAACCGGCCCAGGCGAAGCGGAAGGCCGCGAGACCCTGCTCCATGACGCGCTGCTTCTGCTGCGCCAGAAGGTCGGCTGCGAGCGTGCCCAGGAAGCGGTCCATCAGCGCCTCGACCAGTGTGCGCTGCGCGCCCGTCATCTCGCCCAGCAGCAGGCCCCGGGGCGTGCCGAGATCGCGCTCGCGTTGCGGGCTCGCCACGATTTCGCCGAACGATCGGTTGGCGATGATCGCCGCCTGGCGCTGCTGATCGTTGAGGCTCGCCATGATCTGGCGCGCAAGGTCCTCGGAGGCGCCGAGCAGCCGGAAGCCGCGGTTCGGTCCGTCCCGCACCGTGGCCGGATGGGCACCCGTGAAGAACGGTGTCACGGAGACGTTCCCCGGGGCGGGCAGTGCCACGTTCAGCGATAAATGATGGCCCTCGAAGCGCCAGCCCCAGGGGAAGCGGCCGGGTGTGCCGAAGATCGAGACGTAGTAGCGGCCGGGATCGCGGAAACTGCCCTGCTGTTCGCGCAGCACGCCTTCGAGCAGGCGCACGCCATCGAGCAGTTCGAGCCCGCGCTGGTTCAGCACCGAGGCGAAGAGGGCGCGGGCGGCATCCGCCTGCTGCGCGCGCATCTCGCCCAGGGCGAGGCCCGAGCGGCTGCGCGGGATGTAGTGCCAGTCAAGGCGATTGGCGGAGTCGAAGGCGATCATCGCCTTCTGGCGCTGGCCCTCGTCGAGGGAGATCAGGAACCGATTGGCGGCGTCGGCGATGCGCTGCGCGGCGTCGACCGTCTGGGCGCTGGCGGCACCGAACGGCAGCAGAGCGGCCGCCGCCAGCACGGTCCGCCGCGTGAGCGGGCCGTGGTGGTGATGATGGTGGTGAGGCTCCTCGTCGTGCGGATGCCAGCCGTCGTGCGGCATGGCCGGTCCGTCAGGTCGAGGTCTTGGGGTACTTCAGCGTGCAGCCATAGGCACGGGTCGACGAATCGGCGACCTGCTGGCCGGCCTGCACCTGACCGAGCGCCACGCGAACATACTGCGTGGCCTTCGGGATGTCCGCGACACTCGAAGACGGGATCGAGTCGATGCCGCCCTTGTAGACCAGCGTGCCGTTGGCATCGATGA
>JAOATF010000252.1 GCA_030158285.1 Hyphomonadaceae bacterium | reverse complement strand
GCGCTGCACATCAATGATGGCAGCTACGGCAACCTGTTCGACGCCGCGCACTGCAAGTGGCCCTTCCCCGTGAAGGCCCACCGCCCGGATGGCGCATTCGAAGGCGGCGAGCAGGGCTTCAAGCTCTACGGCCCGACCTGCGACTCGCTGGATGCGATGGAAGGACCCTTCGTCCTCCCCGCCGACATCCGCGAAGGCGACTATATCGAGATCGGCATGCTCGGCGCCTATGGCGTCGCCATGCAGACCCGGTTCAACGGCTTCGGCGAGACCGAAACCATCGGCGTCCGCGACCTGCCGTGGACCTCGATGTACGGCCCGCTCGTTGTCGAGAAGCCTGCCCGCCGCGCCGGCCGCAAGCCGACGCGCCGCCTCAAGGTCGTGCGGTAGAAAAACTGTAACAAATTGGAAGCGCGGGCCGAATGAACCCCGGCCCGCGCTTTTCTATTTAAATTGCTCCGTACGCTGCTATATCCCCGCCCAATCCCGCAACGGGGAGCCCTGCAACGGGAACCCCGGCAACAGGAACCAAGGCTGGCCGTCGCCCTTCTGACGTCCTTTCCCCTGGAGTCATGAACCCATGGCCACCCATTCTTCCTCTGAAAAGAGGGCCACCGCCAAAGCCGCGCCCGTCAAAGCCGTCGCGAAGAAGCGCAACAACACCAAAGCCCAGCTGCTCGGCAAAACCGTCGAGCATGTCGACATCACGTCCTACGACGCGCGCCCGATTATCGACTCGATGCGCAAGATGTCGTTCTCCTCGCGCGACACCGCGCGCGCGGCCGACATCTTCAACATGGCGCTGAAGGAAAAGGGCTGCTCGACCTGGCTCATCCTCGCCGGCTCTACATCGGCAGGCGGCTGCATGCACGTCTACCGCGACATGGTGAAATTCGGGATGATCGACGCGATCGTCGCCACCGGCGCGTCGATCGTCGACATGGACTTCTTCGAAGCGCTCGGCTTCAAGCACTATCAGGCCGCCGGTACGGTGGACGACAACGTCCTCCGCGAGAACTACATCGACCGGATCTACGACACCTACATCGACGAGGAAGAACTGCAGGCGTGCGACCACACGATCCTCGAGATCGCGGATTCGCTCGAGCCGCGCGGCTACTCCTCGCGCGAGTTCATCCACGAGATGGGCAAATGGCTTGCCGACGGCAACGCCAAGAAGAAGGATTCGCTGATCCAGACCTGCTACGAGGAAGGCGTGCCGATCTTCTGCCCGGCCTTCGTCGATAGCTCGGCCGGCTTCGGTCTGGTGAAGCACCAGAAGGAACGCGCCAAGGCCAAGAAGCCGTACATGATGATCGACGCAGTCGCGGACTTTCGCGAACTGACCGACATCAAGATCGCGGCTGGCACCACCGGCCTCTTCATGGTCGGCGGCGGCGTGCCGAAGAACTTCGCGCAGGACACGGTCGTCTGCGCCGAGATCCTCGGCGTCGAAGCCGAGGTCCACAAATACGCCGTGCAGATCACCGTCGCCGACGTTCGCGACGGCGCCTGCTCGTCCTCGACGCTGAAAGAAGCAGCCAGCTGGGGCAAGGTGTCGACCACGCACGAACAGATGGTCTTCGCCGAAGCCACCACCATCGTGCCGCTGATCGCCTCCGACGCCTATCACCGCGGCGTCTGGAAGAACCGCAAGAAGCCGAAATGGGCCAAGCTGTTCGAATAGTTGCTGATGCGAAGGCCCGCTCTCCCGAGCGGGCCTTTTGCTTTGCAACACCTGCAATTGCAGCTGCAAACACTTTTCCTCCACCCCACTCCGAGCTTTCCGCCACGTGACAACGGCCCCTGCTGACCACGTCCTGTCAGCATCACGCGTGCATCGCCTTGCCGCCGTCACACAGCCGCGCAATTGTCCCGCACATCAGGACGGACGGAGGACACATCCCATGATCGGTTACGTAATGCTCGGCACCAACGACTACGCCCGGGCGCTCGACTTCTACGACAAGGTGCTGGCGCCCGTTGGTGGCAAGCGCGCCATGGATTTCGGCACGAGCTATGCCTACTCGAACGGACAAGGCCCCATGCTCGCCGTCGCCCAGCCTTACGACAAGAGCGCGGCAACATTCGGCAATGGCACGATGGTCGCCCTGCAGATGCCGTCAAAGGAAAAGGTCCACGAAGTCTATGACGCCGCGCTGAAAGCCGGCGGCAAATGCGAAGGCCCGGCTGGCGCGCGCGGCGATACCTTCTACGCTGGCTACTTCCGCGATCTCGACGGCAACAAGCTGTGTGCGTTCTACGCGCCGGGAATGTAAGCCTTGCTAGCTGTCGGATGACATGATTCCTTCCCTGCCAACGCAGGGAAGGACGGTTCCATGATCGGCTACACAACCATCGGCGCGCAGGATCTCGACAAGGCCCTGGCCTTCTACGACACGGTGCTTGGCGAGCTCGGTGGCAAGCGCATCATGGAAATGAAGAATGGCCAGCTCTACGGCTTCGCGCAGGGCCCGCTGTTTGGCGTCACCCGGCCTCACAACGGCGCCGCCCAGAACTGCGGCAATGGCAACATGATCGCCCTGCGCTGCGCCACCGCAGAGAAGGTCGAGCAGGTCTACGCCAAGGCGCTCGCCCTCGGCGGCAAGGATGAAGGCAAGCCCGGCGATCGTGGCGGCGGCTTCTACGGCGCCTATTTCCGCGACCTCGATGGCAACAAGCTCTGCGCCTTCACGATGGCCGGTTGATCCGCCCTAATCGTTCAGCAGCCCATCGCTCAGCCTGCGGATCACGGCCGCCTGCGCATCCGTAGGCGCGCCGCCCAGCTCGGCGATCGTCACCGCCATGCCGACAAGCTCGCGCCGCTCTGGCCCCTTCAGCGCATCGCCCCAGATCGGCAGGAAGCGCCGCACGATGTCGCTGGTATCCGCCACCTGCCCGGAGGCCCACGCCGCGAACGCCATGGCGTCCTCGCGATCCTGCTTGTTCATCCGGCAAACGGTTTCCAGCAGGCCTTCGATCTTCTGTTCGTCCGCCAGCGCCACCGGCCGGCGCAGCGCCGCAACGCTGTAGAGCAGCGTCGCCGCCGCCATGCCCGGGCTATCAACGCCCGCCAGAACGGATTGCCCAGACCGCTGACGGAACCGCGCCCGGCTGATCATGCCGCGCGCCTTGCCCGCTGCGTCGATGACGGTATCCGCCGCGCCCTTCACCTGTTGCGCCCGCCACCACCAGAAGCCGATGCCCCCGATAATGGCCGCGATCAGTGCGACAATGCCCATGAGGTCCCCTCCCGCGTGCAGGCCGTTTATGCGCCTCCCCCGGCCCGCCCGTCAAACCTTGGCGCGACGGCGCGGCGGGCCTAGCGTGCTGGCGGGTAAAGGGAGCCACACATGCCGCTACACGCTCAGGTCCTCTGCATTGGCGGCAATGTGCTGTTCGCGCTGTTCTTCCTGATCGGCGCCCTCGCGGGCTTCGGCGAGGGCAATTCCGGGATGTTCGCCGTGATGTTCGTGTTCGCGATCGCCGCGTCCTACAGCGTCTGGGTGCTGCTCAAGTTCCGCCGCTACCTCTCGGCCGAGCAGGCGCTGGAGCGCGACCTCCACATCGAGAAGCTGCGCGAGGAGATCGACCAGCTGCGCGCCAACAACTCGCCACCAGCAAGCTGAAACCTGGCCCCGAAAATCAGACGGGCCGCACATCGCTGCACGACCCGTCCACGTGTTCTGTTGTCGTGCTTGCCGGCCTCAGCCGCTCAGCGCGCCCTGCTTGCGGGCGAGGCTGTCCAGCGCCGAACGGGCTTCGGTGTCGCCACCGCCAGCACCACCAGCATTCGAACGGTCACCATCATTGTTCCGACGGCGGCCACGGCGGCGACGGTTGCGTCCGGCGCCTTCTTCATCCTGCGCCGCTTCCGGAGCGGCAGCGGCTTCAGCCTCTTCGCTCTCTTCCGCGTTGGAGGCTTCAACCTCGTCATCGCCATCGTCTGCGTCGTTCATCGGCGCATCGGACGTGCGCATCGCATCGGGCTGGTCGCCGGACACGATGGTTTCGTTAGGTTGCGAACCGCCTTCGCCGTTCACCGGCTGGTTTTGCTGGAAACCACCCTCGCCATTCTGCTGCTGCAGCAGGCGCTCGCGCGGCATCGTCGCGGCCATCACGCGGTAATAGTGTTCCGCGTGCTGGAGATATGTCTCGTACTTCACGCGGTCGCCGCCGGACTGTGCGTCACGGGCGTACTGCGCGTACTTCTCGTAAATCTGCGCGGCCGTGCCACGGATCTTCACATCCGGACCATTGCTCTCAAGCGATCGGTTGCCGTGGTTGTGGTTGTGGTTTCCACCACCGCCGCCACCGCCGCCGCCGCCGGGCTTGCGCCCGCGCCCCCGCTGACGCTTCATGAAACCTTCCCTGATCTTCAGAGTATTCGCCCCAGTTTGGCGGATTTCGGTCCACTACTTGTGGACCCATCAGACGCTTGGCTGATCTGTCGGCGTAGGTCGCCGGTGAATCGCCCGCAGTCCGTCACTGACAACGCTAGCCTGTTTGCAGACCGCCGCCAAGCGATTTCCTGCGCTTTCAAGGGCGTTCCACCCAACGGTTTACGGGGCCTGGAGGGGCCTGCGACCGAATGCAGCGCGTGTGATGCCAGCGAGATCGTCATGCAGCACGGTGTTTTCAAGACCTGCCTCTGCCATCAGGTGCGCGACCCCCTCGCCCTGTCCCATCCCGAACTCGAAGCCGATCCACCCGCCCGGCCGTGCAATACGCTGCGCCTGCGCCAGGATCGCGCGATACGCCGCCAGCCCATCTTCGCCCGGCGTCAGCGCCAGGTGCGGATCGTGGTTAATCACGTCGCGCGCGAGCGCTCTCATTTCGCCCGTCGGAATGTAGGGCGGGTTGGACAGCACCAGGTCGAAGCCTTCGGGCAGCGCCCGTTCCCAACTCCCCAGACAAAATTCCACGCGCCGCGCCACGCCCAGCGCCTCCGCATTCCGCCGCACCACCGCCAGCGCCGCCTCCGACACATCGACGCCAACGCCCGATGCGTCCTCGCGCTCCGCCAGCACAGACAACACGATGCACCCCGACCCCGTACCAAGGTCGAGCACACGCCCGCTCGCCGGCAACCGCGCGATCCCCTCGCTCACCAGCAGCTCCGTCTCGGGCCGTGGATCGAGCACGTCCGGCGTCACCACAAACCGCCGCCCGTAGAACTCGCGCCAGCCCCTGATCCGCGACACTGGCTCGCCCGTCAGCCGCCGCTGCACCGCCGCCTCGAAATCCGTCAGCGCCACCGGATCGACCGCGTCCATCTCGCGCAGGATTACGTCGACCGGCTCGACACCCAGCGCGTGCGCCAGCAGCAGCCGCACATCGCGCGCCGCGCCCTCGACGCCGGCGGCCTGCAGCCGCCCCGCCGCCTCGCGCATCATGTCCCGCCAGGAGCAGTGCAGGCTCACGGCGTCAGCGCCTTCTCTGCCGCCTGATAAGCCAGCGTCAATTTCCGCTCCAGCGCATCGCCCGTAGCGTCCGGCGTAATAGCGCGGCCGTACATGAACCGCATGACCTGCGTGCCCGCGTCCTCGCTCCTCAGCGTCCATTCGCCATGCATCAAGCCGAACCTGCATTCGCTGCCACTCATCGTGGCCCCTTTCAGGGAGAGCTTGGCGTTGGCTGGAATTACCTTGGGGTACACCCGGCCACATGGACCGCCCGGGGCGCCTTCGTCCGTATTGAGGAACACCTTCGGATCATCCACCGATGCAATCGGCTGCGCCGCTGTCGTCAGCGGCCTGCCCGGCCTGATCTCGCCGCGCGCGCCAAAACCCCGCGTGCTCCACTCGGAGACCAGCCCCGCACTGTCCAGCGTCGCGCTGGCAATCTCGTCCCGCCCCTCCTGCGCACGTCCAAGCTTGATCACCGCCAGCCCGTGCCCGAACATCTCATTGGGAGACGCCGGATTGACCGCCAGCGCCGCCGCGAAATCCTTCTCTGCCGCCGCCCACGCGCCCCGGCGCAGTTGCGCATAGCCCCGCGCGCTCAGCGCCTCGTAATTGCCGGGCTCGATCGTCACCGCCGCATTGCAAGCCGCCAGCGCGCCATCGAGATCATGATTGGCCAACGCAAGCGTGAGACACAGGTTGAGCTGCAACCCCGCATCGCCCGGCTTCAGCTTCACCGCGCTGCGATAGTCCAGCGCCGCCAGATCCGGCTGGCCCAGCACGCTGAACACGCTCGCCCGCTGCGCATAGGCGCCCGCATCGTCCGGCGCCGCCGCAATGGCCTCCGCATGCGCCGCCAGCGCATCGACATAGCGCCCGTCCGCCATCGCCGCCCGCGCCTCGCTGCCTTGCGCGGCCGCGCTGCCCATCGCCAGCGCGCAGGCAAGCAGCACAGCGCCAGAGCGCACAACAGCCTTCATTCCCCAGTCTTTGTTCACATGTCCTCGCCGCCCGCCGCCGCCCGCCAACCCAGCCGGGGGTCAATGTCGGCCTGAGGCCCCGCCCGTCAATAGACCGCGCTCACCTTCGGCAGTCACACGGCAGACAGTTCCCGTGCCCCCCTGCTTGGCGCTACACTGCAGCCATGACCGATACATCCCGCCTCGAAGCACTCGAGACCCGCATCGCCCATCACGAGCGCATGATCGACGATCTCAACCAGACCATCACCGCACAGTGGAAGGACATCGATCGCCTGAAGCGGGAGCTCCAGCGCCTCGGCGACCGCGTCGCCACCACCGAAGCCGCCATGGGGCCTGATCCGGGCGACGAACCGCCCCCGCCGCACTGGTAGGGTTCACCCCGCCAGCTGATCGCCCACCTTCACCACGCCGCCGCGCGTGATCGAGAAATACGTGCCCAGCGTGTCGCGGCCGAAATGCTCGCGCAGCTGGCCCACCATGTCGATATCGCGTTCGCCGGTCTCGAGGTTCACATGCGTCGCCACGCAGCGCACGATGGGCTTGAACACGGAAAGCTCCGCCGCGCCCAGCTCAACGCGCGATCCCGCCACCCACTCATCCTCAGCCCACGGCTTCAGCCCGTCGACATAAACGTTCGCGCGGAAACGCAGCGGATCGACCGGTTGACCGATCGCCTTTTCCACCGCCCGCACGCTCGCGAGGTTCGTCACCGAGATGTAGCCCTGCGGATGGTCCATGAAGCGGTAGCCCGGCGGGCTCTCCAGCACGCGCAGCTTGCCCGGCGCTTCCTCGCCCAGATACGCCTGCAGGAACCGCTCCAGCGCCCCGCGCCCGTCTGCCGTATCCAGCCGCGTCTCGACGCCAAAGCCATGCGCATCGCCGACATGAAAGATGCCGCTCTTGTCATCCAGCCGCGTCTTCACCCGCGCCAGCTCCGGAAAACGCGCGAGCACCGTGAAGCGCTGCTTGGAGATATGCTTTGGCGCGGCGGGGTCGAAGCCCGATGGCCCCACCTCGATGGCGTAGTCCCGGTCACCCGGAAAATACGCGCCCGCCGTCAGCGACACCGCCTGCATCAACTCCGGCGTCAGCCCCTTCACGGGATGGCGATAGATGCTCTCGACTGCGCCGATCATGTGCGTGACTTCTCTTAAGTTCACCCGCGCCCGCGATACGGCGCCACGCCGGTGTCGGGAACCCACAATCCGTCCGGCGCCTTGCCCGTCTGCCAGAACACGTCGATCGGGATGCCGCCGCGCGGATACCAGTAGCCGGCAATCCTGAGCCAGGTCGGGTCCAGCGTCTCGACCAGCCGCTTGCCGATCGCCACGGTGCAGTCCTCGTGGAACGCGCCATGATTGCGGAACGACGTGAGATAGAGCTTCAGGCTCTTGCTCTCCACGATCCACGCCGCCGGGGCGTAGTCGATCACGATGTGTGCAAAATCCGGCTGGCCGGTCACCGGACAGAGCGAAGTGAACTCCGGGGCCGTGAAGCGCGCCAGATAGAGTGTGCCGGGGTGGGGATTTGCCACGCGCTCGAGCTTTGCCTCGTCAGGCGAGGCTGGCTGTGACGTCTGCGCGCCAAGTTGTGTCAGGCCGGAGGGGGGCTGGGAGGGATTCATTCTGCTTAATCGCGCTGCAGCAGAAATTCTGCAAGCCGCCTCCGCCGTAGGGCAGAAAATTGATCCGGCTGCGGAGTATTCGACCGAAGAAATTCCCTTTCCTTATCGAACCTTAATGCGGAACCGCGCGTCGCCCCCTCGATCCTTAACGCGGCTCCGGCCAAGATGATTCCCGGGCCTGAAACTTGTGTTCGAAGCAACCAATAGCCCAATTATTGGGCGATGCTGGTGTATCTGCTGTCATGAAATTGTGCGGATGCGTTGCGCCGCACCATCGCGACGGGAAAGCGCTTCAGCTGTGTCTGCTTCGATCGCCAAGGTCTTGCCCATAGGACGGAAGCTCTCCCCCGACGCCTCCGTGCCTGCAAACCGCGTCTGCGGGTCGGATCAACACGAGGGGAAAAGGGTTACATAATGCGCAGCCTCTTGGTTTTCGGTGCTCTCGTGGCGGCCTCCGCTGCCCCCGCTTTCGCCCAGGACGTCACGGTTACCAGCAACGTCGCGCTCGTCAGCGACTACGTCTGGCGTAACGTCTCGCAGTCCAACGGCGACGCCACCATCCAGGGCGGCATCGACCTCACCACGACGTCGGGCTTCTATCTCGGCACGTGGGCGTCGGGCGTCGACTTCAACAACGGCGCAGACGACACCAACCTCGAAGTCGACCTGTACGGCGGCTACCGCTTCGACCTCGGCGGCATCGCAGCCGACGTTGGCGCGATCTACTACGCCTACCCGGACTCGGGGCCGTCGGACATCAACTTCTGGGAAGTTTACGGCAAGCTGTCGAAAACCTTCGACGCCATCACCCTCGCGGGTTCGGTGAACTACGATCCGGACAACGAAACCACCTTCGTTGACGCCTCGGCTGCCTACGCCGTCACGCCGGAATTCTCGCTCTCGGCCGGCTACGGCGCGTATCTCGAAGGCGCTGGCGAATACACCGGCTGGAACGCGGGCGCTTCGTGGGCTGTCGGCGGCGTCACGCTCGGCGCGCGCTTCTACGACAACGACATCGCTGGTTCGGACGACGGCTACATCTTCTCGATCGGCCGCGCGATGTAATTTCCAGCTTTTGCTGGAAACTACCGAAATAACAGTTGCCTGACGGCCCTGCCGTCGGAAACAGTGGGAGCCGTCGCGGTTATCGCGGCGGCTCCTTTCGTTTGGGCTTCGGCGCCCGGACGCCAGGAGCACACCAAAAGGGGCCAGAGCAACAGCTAGGGCAGACACCGGCAGGGGCGCCGGCGCGGGAGGAACGGACAAGGCATGACTGCCGTCGAAACCCTGCAGCCCGCGATCATCTATCTCGGGACAGGTCTTGCCGCCGCCCTTGCCGCTCGCGCCGCCCGCGTCAGCCCCATCGTGGGCTATCTCGTGGCGGGCCTCGTCATCGGCCCGTCCGGCTTCGGCCTCGTCCAGAACAACGACACCGCCCGCTTCCTCGCCGAACTCGGCGTCGTCTTCCTGCTGTTCGACATCGGGCTGCACTTTTCCCTTGGAGAAATGCGCAAGCGCCGCCGCGACATGATCGGCCTCGCCCCGCTGCAGATCATCCTCTGCGGCCTCGCTTTCGCGCTTGTCGGCGCCGCCTTCGGCTTCCCGTGGCCGATCGCCGTTCTGGTCGGCGTCTCGCTGGCGCTGTCTTCCACCGCAGTCGTCGCGCGCATCCTTGCCGACCGCAACCAGCCCGCCTGCCCGATGGGCCGCTCCGCCACTGCCGTCCTCGTGGCGCAGGACGTGGTCGCGATCTTCATCCTCACTTTCGCTGCCTCCGTCGGCAGCGGCGCCAGCCTCATCGGCACAGAGGCGCTGATCGTGCTGGCCAAGGCGATTGCAGCGCTTGCCGTCGCGATCCTTGTCGGCCGCTTCGTGGTGCGCCCGTTGTTCGAATCCCTCGCCGCCACCGGCAACCGCGAGACTTTCACCGTCGTCGCGCTTTTCATCGTGCTCGCCGCCAGCGCCGCCACCGCGCGCGCCGACCTCTCGCTCACGCTCGGCGCGTTCCTCGCCGGCATGGCGCTGTCCGACACGCCCTACCGCCAGGTCGTGCAGGCCGAGGTGAAGCCTTTCGCCGGCCTCCTGCTCGGCCTCTTCTTCATGAGCGTCGGCATGGGCGTGAACCTGCCCGCCATCGGCTATGTCTGGCCGGCCGTGCTCACTACCGCGCTGGTGATCCTGATCGTGAAGACGGTCGTGGTTTTTATCGCCGCCCGCCTCAATGGCTGGGCTGTTCCCGGCGCCACGCAACTCGGCTTCCTCTTGAGCCAGGGCTCGGAATTCACGCTGGTGGTCGTCGGCGTCGCCTCCATCGCCGGCGCCATGCCGGGCGCTTGGTCCGGCATCATCACGGCCGCCGTCGCCCTCACCCTGATTGCCGCGCCGATCTGGACGGCGCTGGGCCTGCACATCGCCAAGATCCTCGCCGAGCGCTCCAAGACCGCGCCCATCGACACCGATGAAGTGGCCGAGGATCACCCCGTCCTCATCTTCGGCATGACCGGCGAAGGCCGCCTCGCCGCCGACGCCCTGCGCGACCACGACATCCCCTATGTCGCGGTCGATTCCGATCCCGAGCGCTTCGTCTCTGCCGCGTCCGACGGCTATTCCATCACCTTTGGTGACGCCCGCAACGAACAGCTCGTGCAGACCCTCGGCGCCGCGCAAGCCAAGGCCATCGTCGTCAGCTCAAGCACCATCCCCCAGCCAATGACACACGGCAGCCCGCCCCGCTTCGTCATCGTCGCCGACGCTGCCGAACGCGCAAACCTGTCCGCCGTCGGCGTCAACGCCTACATCGCCCACGCCGCCCCGCACGGCATCGAACTCGCCACCGATCTCCTGCGCACCCTCGGCATCAGCCAGACAGCGATCACGGCATGGGTCGCCGAACAGGCCGAAGCCCGCGGGCTCTCTTTCACGCCCGAGAAAACGGTCGAAGTCGCCTAGCGGCTCAGCGAGCGCATCCGCGGCGCCGCGAGCTGGATCACCGCCGCCGCCAGCAGCGACTTCAACACGCTGCCCAGCAGGAAGGGCGCAACGCCGCTGTCCCATGCGGGCGCCACGCCGATCATCAGCGACAGACGCGCCCAGCCACACGCGAGGATCAGCGCGTGGCCCAGCAGGAACACGCCCATCATCGCCGCCCACCCGCGCAGCCGCGGCATCTCCGTCAACCAGCCGCACACAACAACAGCCACCACGAAGCCCGCGAGATAGCCCGCCGTCGGTCCCGAGAAATGATCGAGCCCGCCCGCGCCATCCGCAAGGAAAGGCAAGCCCAGCGCCGCCTGCGCCAGCCACGTCACCACGATCGCCGCGCCCAGCCGCGCGCCCGCCAGCCCGGCCACCAGCAGGATCGCAAACGTCTGCAGCGTCATCGGCACGGGATACATCGGCGCCGTCACCCACGACGACGCCGCGATCACCCAGCTGCCCGCCAGCACAGCGCCAAGGCGCCACGCCGCAGGTCGTTCAGCCAGGAATGCACGCAGAGGCGCGACGTAAAGCTGTTGCATGAGGTGATCCCCACCACCTGGATCAGGCTCACACTCTACCGCGACGGCGCCGCGAGGCTCCGCGCCCTGTTGCCGCACAAGGCATTTTCCATCGATGATCCAGCGCGGTAGCACGCACGTAAACCGCCCAGACAAAAGCCCGACCGGAGTTCCATGCGCCGCGCGACCAGACTTGCCAGTATCATCGCGGTGGCGCTCGCGGGCACGGCCTGCGCCTCGCGCGAGATCCCGATCGCCGAGCTGAAACTCACCTACGGCCTCCCCGCCTCACAGACATTCGAGCTCGCGCCCGGCGTACGTCTCCACTACACCGACGAAGGCAGGCGAGACGCGCGCACGCTCATCCTCGTCCACGGCTTTGCTGCGTCCGTCCACGCCTGGCGCCCGTGGGTCGAACGCCTCTCCGCCGACTATCGCCTCATCGCCATCGACCTCCCCGGCCACGGCCTCACCGAAACGCCCGAGGGCTACCGCGCCTCGCTCGAAGGCAATGCAGACCTCGTCGACAAACTCGCCACGCATCTCGGCGTCGACCATTTCGTTCTCGCCGGAAACTCCATGGGCGGCGCCGTCTCCCTCGCCTACGCGATGAAGCATCCCGAAAGCCTCGACGGCCTCGTCCTCATCGACGCTGCGGGTTGGCCCGGCGAACGCGCAGGCGGCCCGCCGCCGCTCGTCTTCGCGCTGCTCAACAATGGCTTCGCCCGCTCTCTGATGAAGCTGATCGACCCGCGCCTCCTCGCGCGCGACGGCCTCAAGGCCGCCTATGTCGATCCCGCCCTCGTCAACGAGGCGCTGGTGGAGCGCTACGCCAACCTCGCCATGGCCGAAGGCCACCGCGACGTGCTGCTGACACAGGACTCCCGCCCCGATCCGCCATGGACGCCAGACAGCTTCCACGCCATCCGCACGCCCACCCTCGTCATGACCGGCGAGAAGGATGCGCTCATCCCCGCCGACAGCGCCCGCAGCATCGCCTCAGCCATCCCCGGCGCCTATCTCGTCACCTATCCGGAAGGCGGCCACGTCCCCATGGAACAGCTGCCGGACGCGACCGCACAGCATCTCCGCGCCTTCATTCAGGGCCTGCCCCCACGCAACTAGGCCCTGCGTGATGCATTTTGCCTCCATGCGTGACGGCGACCGCAAGAAATAGGCAGAACTCACCACGCAATGCTCTGGCGCAAAACGGCTGCATTCTGGCATAAGCAGCCCACAATTTATGGGAGAGCCGCATGCGCATTGGCGTTCCGAAAGAGATCAAGACGCAGGAATATCGCGTGGGTCTCACGCCCGAGAGTGTGGGCGAACTCGTCCGCGCAGGTCACGACGTGGTCGTGGAAACCAATGCCGGCATGGGCCTCGGGGCGCCCGATGCGGCCTACATCAAGGCCGGCGCGAAAATCCTCCCCACCGCCCAGGCGATCTTCGATGAAGCCGAGATGATCGTGAAGGTGAAGGAGCCGCAGGCCGTCGAGTGCGCCATGCTGAAGCCGCACCACACGCTGTTCACCTACCTCCACCTCGCCGCCGATAAACCGCAAGCCGAAGCGCTGATGAAATCCGGCGCCACCTGCATCGCCTACGAGACCGTCACCAACCGCGCCGGCCGTCTCCCGCTGCTGCAGCCGATGAGCCAAGTCGCCGGCCGCATGTCGATCAATGTCGGCGCCTACGCCCTGATGAAAACCAAGCGTGGCCGCGGCCTGCTGCTCGGCGGCGTCCCCGGCGTTCCCGCCGCCAACGTCGTTATCCTCGGCGGCGGCGTCTCCGGCACGCACGCCGCTGAAATGGCCATCGGCAGCCGCGCCAACGTCACTGTGTTCGACCGCTCGATGCCGCGCCTCGAAGAGCTCGACGTCCAGTTCGCCGGCGCCGTCGACACTGTTTATGCAACGCAAGCCGCCATCGATCGCGCGGTGATGGAAGCCGATCTCGTCATCGGCGCCGTGCTGATCCCCGGCGCCGCCGCGCCGAAGCTCATCACGCGCGCTCACCTGAAAGACATGCGCCCCGGCGCCGTGCTGGTGGACATCTCGATCGACCAGGGCGGCTGCTTCGAAACCTCGCGCCCCACCACGCACGATGATCCCATCTACGAAGTCGATGGCGTGCTGCACTACTGCGTCGCCAACATGCCCGGCGCCGTTCCGCGCACGAGCACCTACGCGCTCAACAACGTCACGCTGCCCTTCGCGCTGGATCTCGCCAACAAGGGCACGAAGGCCGCCCTCAAGGCCGATCCGCATCTCGCCGAAGGCCTCAACGTCGCCGAAGGCAAGATCACCCACGCCGCCGTGGCGCATGATCTCGACCTGCCCTTCGCCAAGCCCGCGTGGCTCGCCGCATGAGGCAGGCGCTCAGCGCCCTCCTCCTGCTGCTGCTGGCGGCCTGCGGCGGCCCGCAGCCGCCTGACATGAAGGACCCCGCGTCCGTCGCGCGCGCGTTCGTTGACGCGTTCAACGCGCGAGACCTGCCGCGCATGCTGCCGCTGGTCGATCAGGTCAACATGGACGTGCTCAAGGCCGCGCTGAACGAAGGCCCGGAAGGCCCAGCCTGGCAGGGCATCTTCAATCCCCAGGCCGCGCTCATCATCGGCCGCGAACAAGGCAAGGTCGAAGGCCCGCGCTATGATCGCCGCGACGCCTTCGTGAAAGTCGGCGAAGACGAAGGCGACGCCTACCTCGTCGTGCTGGTCCGCCAGAAAGACGACAGCTGGATGATCGCCGAGAACACGCTGATGAGCGACGCGAAGTTCATGGCGCTGTCGGAAGAGCCGCCAAAGAAGCGGTAGAGCCGCAAGCACGCCCCAAAAGCAAAAGGCCCGCTCTTGCGAGCGGGCCTTTCAACTCTCAACCGATCAACCGATCAGCGGCCGCCGATCGACTTGAAGTATTTGAAGAACTCGCTGTCCGGCGAGATCACCAGAGGCGTGCCCGCCTTGATCGAGCGCTTGTAGGCTTCCAGCGAGCGGTAGAAGGCGAAGAACTCGGCGTCCTTGTTGTAGGCGGCGGCGTAGATGCGGTTACGTTCCGCGTCGCCTTCACCCTCAAGAACCTGCGCCTTCTGTTCGGCTTCGGCCGTGATCACCTGCACCTGCTTGTTGGCTTCGCCGGTGATCGAGGCATAGAGGCCTTCGCCCTCGGCGTTGTACTGAGCAACCTTCTGCTTCAGCTGCGATTTCATGCGCTCGTAAACGCGCTCGGAGTTCGCTTGCGGCAGGTCGGCCTTGCGAATGCGGACGTCGATGATCTCGATGCCCAGCGTGTTCACCTCGGCCTGCAAGTTGGTGCGCACGCGGCCCATCAGGGCGGTCCGTTGCGCCGAGACGATGTCCGGCTGCGAAACCTTGCCCAGCTCGGCGCGAAGGGCCGAAGTGAAACGGAAGCCAAGCTGCGTGGCGCCGCCTTCCAGCGTGCCGGCGGCGCGGAACAGCTGCAGCGGGTTCTTGATGCGATAGCGCGCGATGGCGTCGACATTCAGGCGCTGCTGGTCGGCAGCGATGATCTCGTCGGCTTCCAGGTCATAGCCCATGTTGCGCTTGTCGAAGAACTTCACGTCGTCGAGCAGCGGCATCTTGAAATGCAGGCCCGCAGGCGCGTTCTGCATCGGGCCTTTTTCGGTCATGCCCGGCTCGGTCGCGTTGACCGTGTACTGGGCTTCGCCGAAGCGCAGCACGATGGCCTGCTGGTCGACCGGCACGATATAGAGCGCGTTGGCAAGGATCAGCAGGACAGCTGCTGCAATCGATCCCGCAATGATGAGCATACGTTGCATGGTTATTGCCCCTGCGGCGGCGTCTGGCGCCCGCGCAACTGGTCAAGCGGGATGATCGGCACGGCGCCCGACTTGGTGTCGATGATCGTGACGTTGGCGTCGCCGATGACCTTTTCCATGGTCTCGAGGAACATCCGCTCACGTGTCACGCGCGGCGCAAGCTTGTACTGGCCATAGACGAGGTCGAAGCGATCCGCTTCACCCTTCGCCTGGGCGACAGTCGCGGCCTTGTAACCTTCGGCCTGCTGCAGGCGCGCGCGCGCCTTGCCCTCGGCTTCCGGCACCACCTGGTTGCGATAGGCGATGGCGTCAGCTTCGCGCTTGGCCTTGTTCTGCTCGGCGCTCGACACATCGCGCTGGACCGTGACGACCTCTTCCGGGGCCGACACGCCAGACAGCGAGATCGAGATCACCTCGACGCCAGCCTTGTAGGAGTTCAGCGTCTGCTGCATCAGCGCCTTCACGCGCGCCTCGACGCCCGAACGGTCGCCCGTGGTTATGCGCTCGAACTCGGACGTGCCGACAACTTCGCGCATGGAGCTCTCGCCGATCTGCTCGATCAGCTCGTTGCGGCCATCCTGCTGGTCGACGACGTTGAACAGGTAGTCGCGCGGTTCCCTGATCCGCCAGTTGATGACGAAGCCGATGTCGACGATGTTCTCGTCGCCGGTCAGCATCAGGTTGTTGGCGCCAGCGCCGCCGATCTGCGTGCGCTTCTCGGTGTTGGTCTCGACATTGTAGTGCTGCTCGATCGGGCTCGGCAGGCGAATGCGGAAGCCCGGACCTTCATAGCGGTGAAACGTGCCGAAGCGGAGCACGACGGCCTGCTGGCGTTCGTCGACCTGGTAGATGCCGGTGAAGGCCCAGCCGACCAGCGCGATCACCAGGATCACCACAAGGCCAGTCACGCCGAAATTGCCAGGGCCGCGTCCGCCGCTGCCGCCAGCGCCGCCACCCGACCCGCCAGATCCGCCCTTGCGCTTGAAGCGCTCCTGCATGCGACGCAGCGTTTCTTCGAGATCAGGGCGATCCTTGGATCCGCCACCGGGAGGCTTGCCGCCGCCAGAGCCGCCGTTCGACGGCTTGCCCCACGGGCTGTTGCCGTCGCCGCCGCCGCTACCGCCGCTGCCGCCGGACCCGCCACCGCCCCAGGGGCCGCCACCGCCACCCTTGTTGTCGTTCCAGGGCATCGAGCCCCTCCTGTTGCGCGCTTTTACGTGGAGATTTGTGTCTTCCACTAGTTGAGCGCGGATTAAAGCCACTTCAAGACGCGCCATTAAGACAGTTTCGCCAGCAGCGCGACTGTCTTCGCCTATGACGAACCTGTGATTCATCCCGCGTAAGACTTCGGGACGCCTGTAGACGGTAATCGGCATTACTTGCCGGGCAAGAAACCCTGTTTGCTGGCGGCTTTCTTGCACCTTTCCGGCCATGCTGGACGCCACATCAACCCTGACCGGACCCGGAATGGACGCGCCCGCCCCCCTTGCCCCACAGCGCGATGTCACGGTGGTGATCGCCGCCTGGCGCGCCGCCGCAACAATTGGCCGCGCCGTCGCCTCCGCCCTCGCCCAGCCCGAAACCGCCGAAGTCGTCGTCGTCGACGATGCCTCGGGCGATGATGGCGCAACCCTCGCCGCCGCCCGCGCCGCCGACGATGGAACCGGCCGCCTCGTCCTCCTCGCTCAGCCTGCGAACGCCGGCCCCGCCGCCGCCCGCAACGCCGCCCTCAAGGCCAGCAAGGCTGCATGGATCGCCGTGCTCGACTCCGACGATTTCATGGAGCCCGGCCGCCTCGGCAAGCTCATGGCGCTCAAGGACAGCGGCTACGACCTCATCGCCGACGATCTCCTGCAGACGCCCGAAGGCCAGCCCGTCTCCGCCGGCAAGCCGCTCTGGTTCCGCGACGACCAGACGCCGCTCGACATCTCGTTCGGCTTCTTCATCGACAGCAACATCACGAAGGCCGCCCGCCTCCGCCGCGAACTCGGCTTCTTGAAGCCGCTAATGCGCCGCAGCTTCCTTAATCGTCACCGCCTCGCCTACAACGAGACCATGCGCCTCGGCGAAGACTACGATCTCTACGCCCGCGCCCTCAGCCTCGGCGCCCGCATGCGCCTCATCCCGTGGACCGGCTATGTCAGCGTGATGCGCGGCAACTCCCTCTCCCTCAACCACGGCCGCGCCGACCTCGCCGCCCTCGAAGCCAGCGACACCCGACTTCTTGCTTTCCCCCTCTCCAAAGCCGACGCGACCCTCGTGAAAAAGCACCGCTTCACCACCCAGTCCCGCATCGCCTGGATCGACTTCATGACCGCGATGAAGAAGGGAAATGTCGTCGGCGCAGCCGGCGTCCTGCTGAAGGATGTCCGCCAGATCCCATATGTGACGCGCGGCGTTGTTCGCATGGTCGCAGGCCGCTTTGGCGGACGCAAGAAAGTCTGATAGCAGGGCCTTCCAACCGGACGTCCTGCCCATGCCCTCGCCCCTCGAAACGCAAATCCGCGCAGTCCTTGATGCCGTGACCGATCCTGTCACCGGCAAGGGCCTCGTCGCCTCTGGCCGCGTTGCGGGCCTCGTCGCGCGCGCAGACGGAAAAGTCGGCTTCGTGATCGAGACCGGCGTCGGCGCGGCGGACGAACCATTGCGCAAGGCGGCCGAGGACGCCGTTGCCCGCGTGCCGGGCGTCACGACAGTGACCGCCGTGCTCACTGCAGAGGCCGCCACCGGCGCGCGCGCCGTGCCCGCCGCCCGCCCCGCGCCCATGCCTGCGCCGCCGCCAGCGCCAGCCGCCGTTACGCGCCCGGCGCGCGGCATCGTCGCCATCGCCTCGGCCAAGGGCGGCGTCGGCAAATCGACCGTCTCGGTCAACCTCGCCGTCGCCGCCGCGCGCAGCGGGCTCCGTGTGGGCCTCCTCGACGCCGACGTCTTCGGTCCGTCGCTACCCACCATGCTCGGCACGGTCGGCCTGCGCCCCGAGGTGAAGAACAAGCGCATGCAGCCGGTGATGGCGCACGGCCTCGCCACCATGTCGATCGGCTATCTCGTCGATCCCGACCAGGCTGTCGTCTGGCGCGGGCCGATGGTGATGTCCGCCGTCACCCAGCTGATCAACGACACCGACTGGGGCGATCTCGACCTGCTCTTCATCGACACGCCCCCCGGCACCGGCGAAGTGCAGCTGACGCTGGTGCAGAAACTGCCGCTCGATGGCGCGGTGATCGTCTCCACGCCCCAGGAAGTGGCTCTCGCCGACGTGCGCCGTGGCATCGGCATGTTCCGCAAGACCAATGTCCCCGTGCTTGGCGTGATCGAGAACATGGCCTGGTTCGACCAGCCCGACGGTTCGCGCGCCTACATCTTCGGCAAGGAAGGCGCACAGCGCACGGCCGAGGAAATGAACGCGCCGTTCCTCGGCGCCCTGCCCATCCTGCCCGCCCTCCGCGAAGGGGGCGATGCCGGCGTCCCTGCCGCCACCGGCGACAGCAGCGCCGCGCAAGCGTTCAAGCTGCTCGCCGAAGCCGTCAACGAGGCGCTCGCCCTCGCGCCGAACCAGCCCGCGCCGAAGATCGTATTCGAATAACCGTCTTCGCTATTGGAATCGCTCAGAACGACGACGCTCCACCCACCCGTCGTATTGTGGCGGGGCGCTACCAGGCACCAAGGCATCAACTAGCTGTGCCAACCGATGGCCCAGCATATTGGGGGTCAATGGACCAACGTGGAAATGGCTTTCCCAACTACCTCTTACCCCTAGACTCCTAGCCACCCAATAAGCTTTCACCACTTCTCCACGGAGCTCCGACGCAAACTCCTGTTGGCGTTTGGCGCTTGCTGCATCCAATCGAGCGACACGCTTCTGGAAGTCCAAGCTACTGTTTGCGGCGGTTACATTGTACCCTAGGTCGAGCGCTGCGTGCGCGCGGTTGAACTGATCAACCCTTTCGATCAACCGATTCAAATCCCTCGCCAAAGACTCATGCGTTTGAACGGCAGCGGATGATTGGCGTGGCGGAAGAGAGCAAGAAGCGGTGGCCACTCGCAGCAACCCTCTTGGGGGAACGAGAGTCAGGTATTGAATGTCCGGAAGATATTTGTCTTTCGCATGAAGCGCCAATCGCCACTCGGATTGGGACTGATACTTTGGCCGCTTCACGAATGGCGAGGCTGCCAACTGCTGCCGCACCTGTAGAGCATTTGCCGTTCGAGATGTGTACTCGACCTTGCCCACCGCAATAGCATCAAAAAAATCGCTGATCGGCTTTCCGCCAATCGAACCAGCTTTCGCGACGCACTCGGCAAGCTGGTGAATGTCACTAATCTCTACGCACGCGTCGTATCCGCTTTGATCAAGCGCCAACTCGCTGGATTCGGAAACGCAGAACACCAACCAGTGTCCACAGTCTTGGAACATCGAGCTCTGACCGATGGTGATGTTCGATACGTTTCCCGTTATTGAAATACCTACGCGCTCTAAACCCTGTCGCTGATCTTCGGCAAGTCTTTCGGCAAAAAGGGGATCGATGCGCGTTTCGGCCAGCCCTTCAAACCTGTCGCCGACCTCGCTATCTCCCTCGTCGTCCTCCAAGTGACGAAACCAAGCGAGGCTGCTGAGGCGGAGAGAGCCAGCGGCTATCTTTTCGACATCACGACTATGGCAGTATTTATAGAAGGCCATGCTGCAACTGCTTTAACCAAGAGCCACTCAAATTCCGCACTGCGATTCTGGCGTCACTGTGGCCAGACATGAGGTGTGGAGCTTTGAGACGCCGCTTGGCGCAATCGTTAACGTCCTCCGACACACCGGAAACTGCTGCGCTGCAGGCGTTTCCGCGCCGCATGCTTAACCCACGCTGATGGCATGCTGACGGCATTGCAGCGTGCATACACGCGCATCGCACCGCCGCATGTGCCACTCCGCGACGTTCGTCGTTAACGAATGTGAACGCGCCGTGTCATGGTGAGCCACAGCTTAATTTGCTGTCCCAACAGATGAAATCGCTTGAACTCGCGCGCGCCTGACTTAACGTTTTCTTTACGAACGAAAGGCGCGCGAGCGCTGCGTCAGCAGCAACGTTACGTGGCCGGGAATGGGAGGCGTGGCTCGGGGTATGCACCACATCCCCTGAGTGGAGACGGGAGTAGCTTATGGGCCACATGGTTCGGCTGCGCGGAAGTTTCTGGCCCCAGGATCACTGGGGTCGTGTGACGAACGCCGCCATCCCGCGGGACCAGATCGCACAGCCCTCGCTCGAGGCGGCTGACGAAGCTGCCGATGCCGCCCTCGAACGCTTTGGCGATCATCTCCACTCCGTCTATCTCTCCGGCCCCGCCGCGCGCGGCCGTCCGGGCGGCATGGCGGTATTCATCCTCCTGCGCATGGGCGCGACGCACAACGCTGCCAACCATGCCGAAAGCTGGGAGCACCTGCTCTCCGCCCAGATCCGCAAGCGCCATCCGCGTGTCGGCCGTGTTGCCATCGCCGTGTTCAGCTGGAAAGACGTGTTCACCACGGACGCCGCCTTCTCGCCGGCCCGCTTCCGCCTCGCCGTGAACTCGGTCTGCATCGCCGGCCGCAACATGACGCGCATGCTCGCGCCGCAACGCCTCGACGCCGCGGTGATGAATGGCGACATTCTCGGCTTCCGCCCGCGCATGCTCAACGCCGCCGGCCGCCTCGCCGCCGCCAGGTCGCCCGATCGCGTCCGCGCCGCCGCCATGGACGCCGGCCACTCCGTGTTGGCCGCCGCCTTCGCCCTCGTGCTGGAACGCGAGCAGATCTACACCGAGGATCTCGACCTGCGCCGGGACATGTTCACCCTGAACTTCCCCACCCGCACCCGCGACATGGACGTCGCCTACGCCATGGCCACGCGCCCCTCGCCCGACGCGATGAAAGCCCTCGTCTTCATCGACAGCGCCAGCCGCTGGATGACCCCGATGACCGACGCCTGGCTCAACGCAAACAACCCCCAACGCGCGGAACGTCTGAAGGCGTAGTCGCCGCGCGGCGGGGAATAGGAACTAGGGAGTGGGGAGTCGTGCGACGCGCGCCATGCGCGCGCCTACTCCCTACTGCCCATTCCCTACTTCCCGCCCTTCTTCACCCGCAGCCGACCCCGCGCGTCCAGATCAGCGCCACAGCCTTCGCACGTATAGCCACCCCACATCGCCTGCTGCATGTTCGACGGCGTCCGCATCTTCGGCTGCTCGCGGCCGCAGCTCGGGCAGTTCACTGGCTTCCGCGACATGGCGAACAGCAGCAGCACCGTGGCCGCGCCAACCGCACCCACCAGACCGCCAATAAGTGCACCGTCCATCGCAAGCCTCCCTGCCCGATCCGGGTAGCATGAGACGCTGCGGCGCCCGCGTCCAGCGCCACGATACTGGATGGACCTCACGCGCCACGCCTCCTAATCAGGGGGGAGACGTCGCGGGAGGACATCACATGAAACACGCCGCATTCGCCGCCGCATCGGCTTTCGCGCTCGCCGCCTGCACCACAGCCGCGCCGCCCGCCCCCGTCGCCACGCCGATCGCAATACCTGTCGCCGCGCCCCTCGCCGCGAAAGAATCCCCCTCCACCTTCACGCGCGACATCAACGCCGGCTTCCAGCGCGACCTGCCCTTCGCCGACACGCAGGACTTCGCCTTCGCCGATCGCGGCTTCATCGCCACGCGCAAGGATCCCATCATCGCCACCGCCGCCGGACAGCCGGTGTGGAATCTCGCCGCCTTCGATTTCCTCAAAGGCCCGCCGCCCGAAACCGCCAACCCCAGCCTCTGGCGCCAGGCGCAGCTGATGGCGAAGCACGGCCTCTACAAGGTCTCGGACAACATCTGGCAGGTGCGCGGCTTCGATCTCGCCAACATCACCTTCGTCAAAGGCGCCACCGGCTGGATCGTCATCGACACGCTTGGCGCGAATGAAACCGCGAAAGCCGCCCTCGATCTCATCACCGAACATGTCGGCCAGCGCCCCATCGTCGCCGTGATCTACACCCACTCCCACACCGACCATTTCGCGGGCACGGCCGGCCTCGTGAAGCTGGAGGATGTGAAAGCCGGCAAGGTCCAGGTGATCGCCCCGAAAGGTTTCCTCGAAGCCGCCGTCGGCGAGAACGTCATCGCCGGCCCCGCCATGCAACGCCGCGCGCTTTACCAGTTCGGCATCCCGCTCCCGAAAGAGGCCGGCGGCCTCATCAACGCCGGCATCGGCCCCGGCATCGCCGCCGGCTCAACCTCGCTGATCCCGCCCACAAAAGAAATCGCCGCCACCGGCGAAGCGATGACCATCGATGGCGTCAAGCTCACCTTCCAGTTCACGCCCTCCACCGAAGCCCCCGCCGAGATGAACGTGAACTTCCCCGACTGGAAAATCGTGGACATGGCCGAGAACGCCAACGCCACCCAGCACAACATCCTCACCCCGCGCGGCGCCGTCGTGCGCGACGCAAAAGTCTGGGCCGAGGGCCTCACCAAGGCGCTGCGTCTCTACGGCGACAGCGACATCCTCATCACCAGCCATGGCTGGCCGCGCTTCGGCAACGCAGAGATCCGCGACTATCTGGGCAAGCACCGCGACGTCTACGCCTACCTTCACGACCAGACCGTGCGCCTCATGAACAAGGGCCTCAATGGCGACGAGATCGCTGCCCAGCTCAAACTCCCGCCCGAGCTCGCACGCGAATGGTACGATCGCCCCTATTATGGCTCGCTCAGCTTCAACAGCCGCGCCGTCTACCAGTTCTACATGGGCTGGTACGACGCCAACCCCGTGAACCTCGCCCCCATGCCGCCCGCCGACACGGGCAAGCGCTACGTCGCCGCAATGGGCGGGGCATCAAACGTCAAAGCCATGGCCCGCACCGCCTACGATGCCGGCGATTACGCGTGGGCAGCCGCGCTCCTCAACCACGTCGTCATGTCCGACAGCGCCGACGCGGATGCCAAGGATCTCCTCGCCCGCTGCTACGACCAGCTCGGCTGGCAGTCCGAGCCCTCCACCTGGCGCAACATCTATCTCACCGGCGCGCAGGAACTGCGCACCGGCGTCAGCGCCCCACGCGGCACGCCCGCCGCCCAGATGGCGTCCCTCGCCAACCTCCCCCTCGGCCAGCTGATCGATCTCCTCGCCGTCCGCCTCAATGCCGAGAAGGCGCAAGGCCAGAGCGTGAAGCTCGCCTTCGTCCTCACCGACTCCAACGAGCGCACCTTCATCACCATCGCCAACGGCGTGCTGGTGCACGAGGAGATCCCCGCCCCCGAACCCGCCGATGCCACGCTGACGCTCACCCGCGCCGATTTCCTCGGCGGCGTCTTCGGCGGCCAGCCCCTGCCCGCGAAAATCGCCGGCGGCGCCGTCAAGCTCGACGGCAACCCGCAGGCGCTCCTCAAGCTGCAGCAATGGATGGACGCCCCGAACCCGGTCTTCCCGATCGTGACGCGGTAGACGGACCAACCAACACATCCTTCGAGACGATCGCTTCGCGATCCCTCAGGATGAGGCCGGTTGCCGTTGAACCATTTCAACACCCACCTGCCTCATCCTGAGGGATCGCAGGCACATCGCCTCAACGGCGCAACTCCCGCGATGCGATCGTCTCGAAGGATGCGTAACGGAGCACCAACAGACCCACCCCCGAAAACAAACCGGCGGCCCTCTCTTTCTGCGAGAGAGTAGCCGCCGCATGCACACAGTCTGGCGCCGGTTCTGTCGCCGGCTTCGGGGAGGCGCCGTTTTACGCGGCGTGTCTGCGGAGCGGGATCTGCGCGTCCCATTCAAACTCCGGATAGAATTCGTTCATCATCCGCGAGACGTAGGCCACCAGCCTCGGCCGCCGGATCGCATCCTCGCGCACCGGCGTGTCGAAGAACGGCGTCATCGCCCCCGCCAGCGTCGCGAACACCATCGCGTCCGCGCCGCACGGCGCATCGCCCATCAGGTACGGCTTGTCGCCGATGAACAGCTCCAGCGCATCCAGCGTCCGGCCCGCCAGCATCGCAATCTCGGCCAGCGAATGCCGCCCCATGCCCCGCGCCATGAAATTCGCTTTCACATGCGCCAGCACGCTGGCCATGTACGCCTCGCGCTGATCCTCCGGGATAAACGCGAAGAACATCGCCGGCCCCTTCGCGAAATTCTCGGGCGCCATCCAGCGGAAATACGTCATCGCCTGCGTCAGCTCGCGATCCACCATCAC
>JAOATF010000251.1 GCA_030158285.1 Hyphomonadaceae bacterium | reverse complement strand
GTGGCCATCCTGACCTTGAGCCGCCCCGAGGCGCGCAACGCCTGGGACGAGGACTTCAACGAAGGCCTCGAGGCGCGGCTCAGCGAACTCGAGCACGACCATGAGATCCGCTGCGTGATCCTGACCGGAGACGAGAAGGGCGCCGCGTTCTCGGCCGGCGCCAACCTGGCGGACACGGAAACCCACACCGTCGCCTCTCCGGCGGCGTTCATCACCGGCATCCCGCACTGGCGCAAGTTCGTCGCCAACCTGCTGACCGACTTTCCCAAGCCGGTGATCGCCGCGGTCAACGGCTACGCGATCGGCATCGGCTGCATCGCCACCTATTGCTGCGATCTGATCGTGGCGTCGGAGCGCGCCGAATGGCGCCTGCCGCAGGTGCGGCTCGGCATCATGCCGGCCTATGGCGGCGCGGTGCGCCTGTCGCGCTGGGTCGGCAAGGGCAATGCGATGAAGGCCGCGCTCGGCCATCCGATCGACGGCGCCGAGGCCTACCGCATCGGTCTGGCACAGTGGCAGGTGCCGCACGCCGAACTCATGGATCGCGCCCTCAAGGTCGCCGACGATATCGCGGCTCTGCCGCCGCTCGCCGCGCGGCTGGCCAAGGAATCGCTGACCAAGGGCCTCGACATTCCCAACATCCAGGATGCCTCGGAAGTCGACGTCTATCGGTTCATGGCGCTCAGCCAGACCGAGGACTCCAAGGAAGCCCACAATGCCTGGCGCCAGAAGCGCAAGGCCGCGGTGCGCGGCATCTGACATGACCGCCTTTGCCGGCATCCGCGTCCTCGATCTCAGCCGCGTCCTCGCGGGGCCGTTCTGCGGGCAGATGCTCGCCGACTTCGGTGCCGACGTGATCAAGGTCGAGGATGTCGGCGGCGACGAAAACCGCAAGTGGGCACCGGTCATCGACGGGCAGAGCGCCAACTTCCTCAGCGTCAACCGCGGCAAGCGCGGCATGACGCTCAATCTCAAGAGCCGGTCCGGCCAGGAGGTGCTGGCCGCGCTGGTGAGCCGAGCGGACGTGGTGATCGACAGTTTCCTGCCCGCGGTCGCCCGGCGACTGGGCGTCGATGACGAGACGCTGCGCGCGCTTCGGCCCGATCTCGTGCATGCGACCATCAGCGGATACGGGCACGAGGGGCCGCTTGCCGACAAGCCGGGCTACGACCTAATGCTGCAGGCCTTCAGCGGCATGATGGCGATGACCGGCGA
>JAOATF010000250.1 GCA_030158285.1 Hyphomonadaceae bacterium | reverse complement strand
CGTTCTTCACGCGCATGACGGAGGGGGTCTCGCGTTCAGCGCCCGCGGACCGCCCAGCTCACGCCCCATTCCCTATTGCCCAAGCCCCACTGCCTCAGCGCTGGCGCGCGCCTGAGATCGCCCGCTATTGTCCGTACACGGACGCACCACATTTCCGCCACACCTCACACGCGAGCGCCACATTACGCCTGTGACACAAGCGGAACCTGCTGCAGATCAGCTGCGTTGCACCTCTGAATATCTCTGGGACCCAGCCTTGCTGGTTCCCATATCTATCCTGCGGAACCGGGAACAGAGAGACCCCGCGCGCCGCACTTGAGGAGGCTGCAAGCATGTATGTGAGCAACCACAAATCGGGAAAGAGCACGAAGGCCGTCGGCGTCACGGCCGCTGTCGCCATGACGGTCGGCATGGCCGCGCTGTTCAGCTCGATGAACATGAGCGCCGACAAGATCATCCCGAACACGATGGAGCTTGTCATGCTTCCGCCGCCGCCGCCGCCGCCGATCATCGAGGAGCCGGAGCCGCCGAAGGTTGACGTCGTCGAAGATGAGCCTGCGCCGTCGGCCCCGCCTGAACTCGTCGCGCCGGACATCGAATTCGTGCCGGACGAAATCCCGGTCATCACCGCGCCGGTCGCCGATCCCATGCCGATGCCAGAACCGCTGCCCGTCGCGCCCGCCCCTGCGATGCAAAGCCGCTCGACGCCGCAGCTCATCGCCGGCGACAAGCCCGCCTATCCGTCCGCCTCGCGCCGCAATGGCGAGGCCGGCACGACCAAGCTGGAGATCTGCGTCAACTCTGCCGGCCGCGTGACGTCGGCTTCGGTCGCCGGTTCGAGCGGCTATCAGCGTCTCGACGAAGCAGCCCTCAAATGGATCCGCGGCGAACGCTTCCGGCCGGGCAAGGTCAACGGCGTCTCGCAGGACATGTGTGGTTACAACATGTTCTACCAGTGGACCCTGCAGGATACGTAAGTTCTAGCGTGACGTGTGTGGAGTGAGACCGGCGCGGGATACGACTCCCGCGCCGGATTTTTTTGCGTTGACCCCAAAACAAAACCGCCGGCCCATCGGACCGGCGGTTTGAAATTTGATCCGGATGTCCGGAAGCGGCCTACTCGGCAGCGGCTTCGCCGCGCGTCGAGGTCTTCTCGGCGATGCGGGCGCGTTTGCCGGTGCGGCCACGCAGGTAATACAGCTTGGCGCGGCGAACCTTGCCCTTGCGGCGGACTTCGATCGAGTCCAGCGACGGCGAGTTCAGCGGGAACACGCGCTCGACGCCTTCGCCGAACGAGAGTTTGCGCACCGTGAAGTTCTCGTTCACGCCCGTTCCGGCGCGGGCGATGCAGAGGCCTTCGAAGGCCTGGACGCGCTCGCGCTCGCCTTCCTTGATCTTCACGTTGACGCGCAGCGTGTCGCCGGGCGCGAAAGCGGGGATTTTCTTGCCTTCGGTGACGCGGGCGATTTCCTCGCGCTCGAGGGTCTGGATGAGGTGAGCGGTCATGGATGAATGTCTTTCAGTCGCGCGGTTTTGCCCGCGTACCCTGCTCTGGAGGGGCATTCCGGGAAGCGGCGTATAAATCGGGTCTTCTGGCTTTAGTCAACTCCTCGGCCTGATTTCTCCGCCAGGCCGCGACCTTTGCGTGGTCGCCAGAGGTTAATACGGCCGGAATTTCCCGTCCTTCCCATGTCTGGGGGCGGGTATATTGCGGGTGTTCCAGCAGCCCCGTCTCGAAGCTTTCCTCTTGAAGACTCTCCGCATTTCCCGCGACCCCGGGCAGCAGGCGGATACAGGCTTCCAGCAAAACGTGGGCGGCAACCTCACCCCCCGCCAGCACGAAATCCCCGATCGAGACCTCTTCCAGCGCCCGCGCCTCGATGACGCGCTCGTCCAGCCCCTCGAACCGCCCGCAGACCAGGATCACGCCGGGTCCGGACGCAAGTTCCCTCGCCCGCTCCTGCGTCAGCTGTTTCCCGCGTGGCGAGAGATAGATCCGCGGCCGCCCGCCGGTCTCGACACTATCCAGCGCCGCCCCGACCACATCCGCCCGCATCACCATGCCGGCCCCGCCGCCCGAAGGCGTGTCGTCCACAGTCCGGTGCTTGCCCAGACCGAAGTCGCGGATGTCGATTGTCTCAAGCTCCCACAGCCCCTGACGCAGCGCGTTGCCGACGATCGACACGCCGAGAATGCCGGGGAAGGCCTCGGGAAAGAGTGTGAGACAGGTCGCGCGGAAGCTCATGCGCCACCCGTTAGCCCGCCCTGCACAGGAATGCACCTCTCGCTGCACTCACCCCCTTTTGTGGAACGCCGGTCGATGCTATCGGAAACTGATAGGTTTCCTGCACTGCAATCAAAAACCTCGTTGGGAGAAAACGTCGTGAAACTGAAGCTTGTCCTGCTCGCTGCCGCCGCTGCCCTGGCCGTTCCGGCCATCGCCATCGCGCAGGAAGCCGCCGCCCCGTCCGACACGATTAAAGCCGTCGTCGAAAAAGGCGTCACCATGGAAATCGCCGGCAATGTCGGCGACATCGAGTACAAGACTGACGGCACGTTCTCCGGCTTCGATGGCCAGTTCGGCGGCACCTACAAAACGAACGGCAACAAGCTCTGCATCACCGTGGAAGCCTTCGGCATCGTCGACCAGTGCCAGGAATATCCCGATGGCAAGAAGTCGGGCGACTCGTTCGAGTTGACCTCGGACATGGGCCCGATGAAGATTACAATCCGCTAATCAGTTGTAGCTGCGGCGGCCACTTGCAAGACAGCGCCCGTCTATGTTCTTTGCCTGCCTGACACCATCAAGTACGATAGGGTCTGGGAGACATAAACAATGAAACGCCTTGCTTTGATCGCCGCAGTTGCCGCCCTGGCCGCCCCCGCGCTGGCCCAGACGGCTCCGTCGGACACGCTGACAATCGCGCTCGCCAAGGGCGTCACGCTCAACGTCATCCAGATGGGCATGACCGGCGACGTGAACTACAAGCCGGACGGCACCTTCTCGGGCTTCGACGGCCAGTATGAAGGCACCTACAAGGTTGACGGCTCGAAGCTCTGCTCGACCTCGGCCGCTGTCGGCGAAGACAACACCTGCGTCGAATACCCGGCCGGCAAGGTCTCGGGCGACAAGTTCAAGATCGCTCACCCGACCATCGGCGAGATCGAAGTCACGCTGAAATAGGTCTGGCCTACGAGCCACACTCTTGGAACGGGCGTCCGGCAACGGGCGCCCGTTCTGCTTTCTGCATTCACGTTCCACACGACGCTTTCCGTTTTGTGATGTGGCGAACGTGGCGCACGGCGCCTAGGATCGCGGCGATGCAGGCAAAGCGGAGCAAGCCGAAACACGCAACCGTGGCCATCCTGGCCGCGCTTGCCGCCGTGCCAGTGCTGTCCGCGTGCGAGACGATGTTCGAGGCGCAAGCCGCGCGCGAGCATCCTGCGCCCGGCAAGCTGGTGGATGTGGGCAGCGGCCGCCACATCCAGATCGACTGCCGCGGCGCGGGCTCGCCCACCATCGTCTTCCAGTCCGGCGGCGACCTGATGGGATCGCTCGCCTGGACGCCGGTGATGGACAGGGCCGCGGAAAAATCCCGCGCCTGCGCCTACAGCCGCGCCGGCATTCTCTGGAGCGATCCCGCGCGCGGCTCATTCGATCCGCAGGAAGTCGCGCGCGACCTGCACGCCGCGCTGAAGGCTTCCGGCGAAAACGGCCCTTACCTGCTGGTCTCGCACTCGCGCGGCGGGCTCTACAGCCTGATCTTCGCGGGTCTCTATCGCGACGAAATGGCCGGGCTCGTGTTCGCCGACTCCTCGCACCCGGACCAGGAGCGCCGCTTCCGCGAAGCAGGCCTCACCGTGGGCGATTACGTGACGCCGGCGCAGGAAATCGCGCTCGCCTTCAAATGGACCGGGCTGATGCGGCTGTCCGCCTATCCCGCTGATCCCGCGATCGCGTCGGATGTGAACGCCTTCTACCCGAAATCAGCGGAAGCAAACGCGCGCGAGGCCCGTGCGCGCTCGGCCACCATGGAAGAGGCGGGCAAGTATCGCGACCTGCAGAACTGGCCCGTCATCGTGCTGGCGCGCGAACTGCCCGAACAGACGCAAGCGCGTAAACATGCGGATGCACACGACGCCTACCTTCTGTCTGCGGATGGCCTCGTCGCCGGATCGGATACGCCGGAGAGTGAAGTTGTGTGGCGCCAACTGCAGGCCGATCTTGCGACATGGTCGAGCCGCGCCCGGCTGGAGATCGTGCCGGACTCGAACCACGCGTTCTTTTTCTACAAGCCCGATGTGGTTGTGAGAGCTATCGACGACGTGCTCGCTGCTAGCCGGGTGGTGCGACGGCCGCTTCCTCCGGCGGGCTAGCGGGCTGGCCCTTCGCGGCAATCACCGTCGCCGCCATGTCGCCCGACACATTGCCGACAGTCCGGAAGATATCCGGCACCGCCTCGACCGCGACAAGAATGCCGAGCAATTCGATCGGCACGCCCATCGCCATGGAGATCGGCGCCACTGACGCAACGAACGAGATCTCCCCCGGCAAGCCAACAGACCCGATGCTGATCGCGATGGCGACGAACGCGCCGATCACGATCTTGTCCGGCGTGAGCGGCACGCCCAGCACCGCCGCGCAGAAGAACACCACGCCAAGGTTTGCCACCGGGCTGGTCATGCGGAACACAGCCACCGCCAGCGGCAGCACAATGCCTGCCGTCCGCTGTGGCACGCCCATCGCATCGCGCGAACGCTCCACCATCAGCGGCAATGACGCCAGCGACGACCGGCTCGAAATCGCCACCGCCAGCACCGGCGCCATCGCATTGAGGAAACGCCCCGGCGAGACGCGGCCCCACAGGATCGCGAACAGGAAAGCCAGCGGCACGATCAGCGCCGTCACGATCGAGACAATCACGATGTACTGCGCGATCAGCCCCGCAATATCGATGCCCGTAATCAGGCCCACGCCCAGCGCCAGTGCGAACACGCCGATCGGCGCCACGACCAACACCCAGCGCACGATGATGATCATCGTATCCGCCACCGCCCGGAAGAAGGCCACCATCGGCTGCCGCTGCTGCGCGGGCAGCTGCGTCGCTGCGAAGCCGAAGAACATCGCGAACACCACCAACGGCAGGACGGCGCCTTCCGCCGCCGCCGCCACCGCATTGCCTGGCGCCAGCGCGGCGAGCCATTCGCCCAGCGTCGGCGGAGAAACAGCCTGCACCGCATTACCGCCTGCGTCCGCGATCAGCTTTGCAGCGGCGGCTGGATCGGGCGGCCAGAACGCGAGAAACGCCGGAAAGGCCACGCACGCAAACACCGTCGCCGACACCAGCAGCACGCCGAACACGAACAGCGAGCGCGCCGCGAGCTTTCCACTGGACGCTGCATCGGCAACCGACGCCACGCCCGTCACCAGCAGCGAGAACACGAGCGGGATCACGGTCATGCGCAACAGGTTGAGCCACAGGTCGCCGACATGGCTGACCTGCGTCACCGTCTCGATCACGCCGGCATCACCCGAACTTCCCGCCATGGCGCCGACCACGATGCCGGCGGCCAGCGCCAGCAGCGTAATGAGGCTCAGCCATTTCAACATGCACGCTCTCCAGCCCC
>JAOATF010000249.1 GCA_030158285.1 Hyphomonadaceae bacterium | reverse complement strand
ACCCTGACCGAGTTCAGACGCAGGGAGTTCGCAATCACCGAAACCGAGGACAACGCCATCGCCGCCGCCGCGATCATCGGCGACAGGAGATCGCCGGTAATTGGGTAGAGCACGCCGGCGGCGATAGGCACGCCGGCCACGTTGTACGCGAAGGCGAAGAACAGGTTCTGGCGGATGTTGTTCATGGTCGCTTTCGAAATCGCGCGAGCGCGCACGATGCCAGTGAGATCGCCATGAAGCAGCGTCACACCAGCGCTTTCGATGGCGACGTCAGTTCCAGAGCCCATCGCAATGCCGACATCGGCTGCGGCAAGGGCGGGTGCATCATTCACACCGTCACCTGCCATCGCCACGATCCGGCCTTCGCCCTTCAACCGCGCCACGATGCGAGACTTGTCCTCGGGGAGAACTTCCGCCTCCACCGTGTCGATGCCGAGCGTACGCCCCACCGCCTCCGCCGTGGTGCGATTGTCACCGGTCAGCATCACCAGCCGGATACCTTGTGCTTTGAGAGCAGCGAGGGCGTCTGGCGTTGTCGCCTTGATACGGTCAGCGATGCCGAAGACCGCCGCAGCGACACCATCAACGCTCAAGAAGATCGCCGTCGCGCCTTGGCGTCGTAGCTCTTCCGCCTTTGAGCGCAGACCGGTGGTGTCCACCTTCAACTCGGCCAGGTATTTTTCTGCGCCCAGCACCACCTTGCGCCCTTCCACGACGCCAACAACGCCCTTGCCCGTTGGAGAGTCGAACTCAGTAGCTTCAGCGAGCGTCAGGCCACGCTCCTTTGCGGCTGCGACGATCGCCTGCGCCAACGGATGTTCGCTTTGGTTCTCTAAGCTCGCGGCGAGGCGCAGGACTTCGGCGTCAGTTTGATCGGGCGCCGTTTGGATGGCGATCACCGCGGGTTTGCCTTCAGTCAACGTGCCGGTCTTATCCAGAACGAGCGTGTCCACCTTCTCGAAGCGTTCAAGCGCCTCGGCGTTCTTGATAAGCACGCCCGCACGCGCGCCACGCCCGATGCCTGCCATGATCGACATTGGGGTCGCCAGACCGAGCGCACATGGACACGCGATGATCAGAACAGAGACTGCCGCAATCAATCCGTATGAAAAGGCAGGCGACGGCCCAAACGCCCACCATGCAATGAGCGCTACTACCGCGACACCGATAACGGCGGGCACGAACCAACCCGACACTTTGTCAGCGAGCCGTTGGATCGG
>JAOATF010000248.1 GCA_030158285.1 Hyphomonadaceae bacterium | reverse complement strand
CGCACGCTCTCACCTGTCATTCCAGCCGAAGCGCGTCAGCGTGGCTTGTCGCGCCGTAGCGTAGCGAAGGCGGAAGAGCTGGAACCCAGGAGCCACGCGCACCGTCGCATGTCGCCCCTGGCTTCCGGCTCGCGCTATCGCGCGTCCGGAATGACAGTTCGTGTGCGTCTGGCGCCAGCCTGACCTAGCTCAGGCCCACACCTCCCCCATCCCCAGGGTCACACCTGCGGGATAGCGCCCGCGCGCCCATTGCCCATACGCACACATCCCCTTACCAGAAGCAGGATGCGTAACCGCCACATCCTCTTCGCGCTCCTGGCCTTCAGCCTGATCGCCCCGCCCGTCTTCGCCCACGCCATCGGCGGCAGCGATGCGGAGTTCGTGCGCAACACGATTGGCGCAGACCCGTTCCCCTTCCTCTATCTCGGCGCCAAGCACATGGTGACGGGATACGACCACCTTCTCTATCTCACCGGCGTGATCTTCTTCCTGTACCGCCTGAAGGACATCCTTCTCTACGTCACGCTGTTCTCGCTCGGCCATTCCACCACGCTGATCCTCGGCGTGCTCTTCGATTTTGGCGTCTCGGCGCATCTGGTCGACATGGTGATCGGCCTGTCCGTCTCGTACAAGGCGTTCGAGAATCTCGGCGGCTTCCGCAAGCTCGGCTTCGAAATCGACAACCGCATCGCCGTCGGCAGTTTCGGCCTCGTCCACGGCTTCGGCCTCGCCACCAAGCTGCAGGCGCTCGGCCTCAACGCAGACGGCCTCCTGCCAAACCTCATCGCCTTCAACGTCGGGGTGGAGATCGGCCAGCTCATCGCGCTGTCACTCATTCTCGTCGTGATGACAGTCTGGCGCGCCACGAAAAGTTTCGGCCGCTTCGCCATTCTCGCCAACGCGCTCATGTTCCTGGCCGGCATCGTGCTGGCCGGTGAACAGCTCGCGGGTTACTTTCTCGCTGGAGACGCCTGATGTCAGAAGACGCAATCCCGCAACCGACACCCATCAAGCCCGTCCAGCTCAACGTCTCGGGCAAGACCCTCGCCCTCATCACCGGTGGCGGTCTCGTCGCTGGCGCGCTGATCGTGCTCGGCGCCATCATGCCGGCAGAGTTCAACAGCGACCCCACAGGCCTCGGCAAGCTCACCGGCATCGCCCGCCTCTGGGCGCCGGGCGAAAAAGGTTTCAGCGGATCGGGCGCCCTCGCCTTCTCCTCCGATGCGCCAAAGACCTCGCACATCGTCGATATCCCACTCGGCGCCACCGAATGGAAGGAAGCCGCGATCGAGTACAAGGTCGCGATGCATCCGGGCCAGTCGATCCTCTACAAGTGGGAAGCGCGGAACCTCGATGGCACGCCCGTGACCGTTCCCGTCGAAGTCGACCAGCACGGGCACGACCTTCCGCCCGAAGGCCAGCCGCAGACCGTGATCGACTATCGCAAGGCCCGCCTGCTCGCGGATC
This sequence comes from Hyphomonadaceae bacterium, assembly GCA_030158285.1. Lineage (GTDB taxonomy): Bacteria > Pseudomonadota > Alphaproteobacteria > Caulobacterales > Hyphomonadaceae > UBA7672. The sequence continues at coordinate 4,196 of JAOATF010000248.1, read as the reverse complement.
AGGGTTCCATGACCGCCCCCATCGACGGGATTTTCGGCTGGTACTTCAAGAACCACGCCTCGGATCCCATCATGATCCGTCTCGAGATCGAGGGCTTCTACACCATCGTTCCGCCGGGCCAGCCGGGCAACGAATTCTCGATCCTGCCCTTTGATCCCAATGCGCCGGACGAGCCCGTGGACGACCTGCTGGACGAGCAGCAGTAGGCCCGCCCAGCCGCCACAATTTCGTGCTAACCTCTCTTGATGCATATCGGGGGATCGCCCCCAAATGATTTGTTTCGGAGACGCGAATGCTTGCCCGCGCCGCCCTGTCGCTGTCCCTTGTGATCACGCTTGCCGCCTGCGCCTCGACGCGCCCGGCCCCCATCGTCACGGGCGGAACCAAGCCCCTCCCGAAACCGCCCGTCACCACGCCGACGACGCCCACCACCCCGCCCGTCGTGATCCCGCCGGACTTCACCCTCGCCCCCGTCGGCTTCGAAGCGCTCCCCGGCTGGGCCACGTCAGACGTCGCCCCCGCCCTCACCGCGTTCAAGCGCCAGTGCCAGTCCTGGCAAGCCCGCGCGCCGGATGCCCCGCTCAGCGGCGGCCGCTATGGCGGCAAGGTCAGCGACTGGCTCAACGCCTGCTACGCCGCCACCACCATCCAGGCCGGACAGGAACGCTGGTTCTTCGAAGCCTATTTCGAACCGCAGGTCGTACAGGGCCCCGGCGACGCAAAGCTCACCTCCTATTTCGAGCCCGTCATCCAGGCGAGCCGCGAATGGTCGCCCTCTTTCACCGAGCCGCTGCTGAAACGCCCGACCGACATGATCACTGTCGATCTCGGCGCCTTCGCCGAAGCCTATGACAACGAAACACTCCGCGGCGCACCGCGCACGCTGAACGGCAAGCTCAGTGGCGACCGCATCGTGCCTTATCCCAAGCGCGAATCCATCACGCCCTATCTCGGCCAGATCATCGGCTACGCCCACCCGGCAGACGTCTACAACCTGCAAGTGCAAGGCTCCGGCCGCCTGCACTTCCAGGACGGCACGGAAGCCCGCGCGCAGTTCTCCGCGCAGAACGGCTACAAGTGGAATTCCGCCCTCGGCGCCCTGCGCAACTCCGGCCGCCTCACCAGCCCCACCTGGGCCAACTTCCGCTCATGGCTCGACCTCAATCCCGGCCAGCAGAAGTCCACCCTCAACGCCGATCCCTCCTACGTCTTCTTCCAGGAGGAAACGATCCCCGACTACGCCGCCGGCCCCAAGGGCGCCGCCAACGTGCCGCTCACGCCGATGGGCTCGATCGCGGTTGATCCCGCCTACCATCCCTATGGCGCTGTGGTGTTCGTCGCAGGCGACTATTCCGGCGCGCCGTTCCAGCGCCTCTTCGTCGCGCAGGATACCGGCGGCGCGATCCGTCGTGGCCCCAACCGTGGCGATGTCTTCGCCGGCACAGGCCCCGAAGCCGGCGCCTTCGCCGAGCGCATGAACTCGGCCGGCCCGCGCTGGTTCACGCTCCTGCCGAAACAGTTCGCGCCCGCCACGCCGATCGCCTCAGCGTCTTCGCCACCTCACGGTTGATCCCATGAAACGCGCGCTGCTCGCCGCTCTCGTCCTCCTCGCCGCCTGCCAGACCGCCAGCGCCCAGCAGGACAGCGACCCGGTCAGATGGGATAGCCCGCTCGGCCGCATCACCTACACATCCGAAAGCGGCAACAGCGGCGTCCTCGAATACCCGGTCTCCTTCGGCGACAATGTCGGCTATCTCTACATCGAAGGCCTAGCTGGCGAATTCGGCGGCACGGGTCCGCTCAAGGGCTACTGGTCAGAGCCCGACGTCAGCCATGACGATGACGACGACAACACGCTGATCTGCCCCTTCGCCATCATCGACGATCACGGCCGCACAACCCGCAACTGGGGCCGCCTCACCATCGCCTTCATCGACGACTGGTTCCCCACCGACTTCATCCTCCAGCGCGCCAGATGCTTCGAGGACCCGCACGATGTCGTGCCGGGAAAACTGGTGAAGTAGCTCACGCCGCCCGCGCCACTCCCGCAATCGCCAGCCACTGCCCAACAGCCTCCGCCGCCTTCATCGCGCTCGCCGCAGCCGTATCCGCGATCATCCCTTCGTCGCCCACCCAGTCCCCCGCAATGAACAGACCCGGCGCATCAGCAAGCGTCACCGAAGGCCGCGCCCGATCCCAGCGCGGCAGGCCGTTCGAGACGACCATCCCGCGCAACTCCTGTCGCTTCACCTCCAGCGCCCGCCACCCCGGCATCACCAGATCAGCAACCGATTCCAGCTCTTCGATCGCATTGCGCTCCGGCCCCGTGCCCGTCGGCAGGTATTTCGCCACATGCACCACCGCCCCACCCTCCGGCGCCAGCTTCGCCGAGCCCGAATGCAGCGAGAAATAGAACGGTCCATCAATGCCCAGCGCAAACTCCTGCGCGCCATCCGGCAAGCGTTTCAGCGCGAGATCCAGCGCGTTGGCCTTCACCGGCATCGCCTCCCGTGCCTCTACCTGCAGTGACGCAACCTGCGGCGCCAAAGCCGCAGCCTCGTTCGGTCCCATCGCCAGGATCGTCGCATCCGCCTCATGCGCGCTGCCATCCGCCAGCATCACACGCGATCGCCGCCCCTCGACAATCACCTGCTCCACCCGTGCACCTGCATGCAGCATCGCCCCCGACTCGCGCGCAGCATTCGCCAGCCCATCCACCAGCGTCGACCATCCGCCATCGAGATACAGCGTCCCGCCCAGCGCCATGCGGATCTGATCGAGGATCGCTTGCGCCGACATGAACTGCGGCCCGTTCGCATAGCCCGACAGTCGCCCCAGCGCCTCCAAAGAGGATCGCATCACGGGCGACAGCTTCTGCGCATCCAGCCAGTGCGCGAACGAACCCTCCGCCGTCACGCCCTTCACAATCGTCTTCAGCAGAGCCACATACCGGATCTTGTCGCCAATCCCGAACAGTCCCGTCCGCAGCAGCGCCTTTGAGTTGAAAGGCAGCTCATGCAGCTTGCCCTTCCAGATCGCCTTGCGAGACGACGCCAGCGCCCGCCCGCCCGAGAACGGGATGCCCAACCGCTTCAGCTCACGCCGGAACGCACCACCCAGATAAAGCGCGTGCGGCCCCTGATTGAGCGAATAGCCATCCGCCTGCCGTGTCCGCGCCCGTCCACCCAGCCCGCCCGCCGCTTCGAACACCGTCACCTGCGCCCCGCCCCGCGCCAGCTCCACGGCGGCCAGCAGTCCGGCGATTCCTCCGCCAACAATGTTCACCTTGCCCACAATCAAAGCCGTCATGATCATCTCCTAATCGGACAACTTGTGTCCGATATAATCCGGATGCTAAATGTCCGCAATAGGAATCGACCCAAACTGGCCAGATGGGGCAGTCCGATGAAGATGACCGAGGGCGTCGAATGGACGGCCCACGCCTGTGCCCTGCTTGCGGCTTTGCCGCCCGGCATCGGTCTGCCCGCGAATGCGCTCGCGGAATTTCACGCCCTCGCGCCCGCTTACATGGCCAAGCACATGCAGGCCCTCGCGCGCGGCGGCGTCGTTGAATCCGTGCGTGGCGCCGGCGGCGGCTATCGCCTCGCGCGCCCGGCCACCGACATTTCGCTCTGGGACATCGTCGAAGCCATCGAAGGCGCCGAGCCCGCTTTCCGTTGCTCGGAAATCCGCCAGCAGGGCCCGTGCGTCACGCCGAACGGCGACTTCCGCAAACCCTGCGAAATCCACTCGGCCTTTGGCAAAGCCGAGATGGCCTGGCGCGCACACCTCAAATCGGTGAGCCTCGCTGACATCGCCACCGAAGTTACCCGCAAGTCCTCGCCGCAGAAACGCGCAGCGGTCACTGTGTGGCTGCAGGAAAAACTCGCCTGACTATTTCACCCGCCATGGCGGGTTCAGCCGGTTCTCACCCGCATGATAGAGCGTGATCCGCGTCCCCGCCGGATCGCGCAGGTGCGCCACGCGCCACAGATAGCTCATGTCCTGCGGATCGCTCTCGAACACGATGCCCTTGGCTTTCAGCTCGACTACAAGCGCATCCAGCCGATCGCTCTCGAACCACACCTCCGGCCAGTCGCCGCCCGTCCATTTCTCCACCTTCTCGATGGAAAACGTCGACCCGCCCTCCGGCATCTCGAAACGCGCATAGCGCGGGGGCGCATCGACAATCAGCT
>JAOATF010000247.1 GCA_030158285.1 Hyphomonadaceae bacterium | reverse complement strand
CCGCGGCCGAGGCCGGCGAGAACCTTCTCGTTGAAGCGCGGCTGCATGGCGCGGCCGCGCACATCGTAGACCACCAGGCGGACAGAGTTGGAGCCGACATCCATCACGCCGATGCGCTTCCAGCGCGCAGGCTTTCCGGTGGACTTCGATCTGGCCGTTGCAGTCAGCGACATCAGCTGGCCTTCATCCCTCTCAGGTGAGGCCAGCGCCGGAGAAGTCCAGCATCAGCCCCTTGGCTTGAGCTGCGGTGGCGTCGCCAGCCGCAGGGCGCTGCCCCGGCCCGACAGGCTGGGGTTCTCAAGGAAGTAGTCGTGCGCCGAGAAGGGCTGGCGGCCCTTGCCCGTCGCGTTACGGACATAACTTCCATCCGGGCGCAAGGTCCAGCTTTGGGCGCGGTCATTCAGGTTCGCCAGCATGATCTGGTCGAGAACCTGGTTATGCACAGTGGGATTCTTGATCGGTGTGAGCGTTTCGACACGGCGATCGAGGTTGCGGCCCATCCAGTCGGCCGAAGTAATGAAAATCTTCGCCTCATCGGACGGCAGGCCGGCGCCATTCCCGAAGCACACGATTCGCGCGTGTTCGAGGAAGCGGCCGACCATCGAGCGGACCTCGATGTTTTCCGACAGGCCCGGGACACCAGGTCGCAGGCAGCAGATACCGCGCACAACCAGCTGGATCTGCACGCCGGACTGACTCGCCTTGTAGAGCGCGTCGATGACCGTCTCATCCACCAGCGCGTTGAGCTTGGCCCAGATCTGCGCCGGGCGGCCGGCCTTCGCGTGGGCGATCTCTTCCTCGATCAGCTTCACCAGCGTGGGCTTGAGGTTGATCGGCGAGATCGCCATCGCCTCGAGCTGCTGCGGCTTCGAATAGCCGGTGACGTAGTTGAACAGGCGGCCGGCGTCGCGGCCGATGACTTCATCAGCCGTGAAGAGGGAGAGGTCGTCATAGATGCGCGCGGTGATCGGGTGGTAGTTGCCCGTGCCGACGTGGGTGTAGGCGCGCAGGGAGCCCTGCTCGCGGCGGATCACCAGCGAGACCTTGGCGTGGGTCTTGAGTTCGATGAAGCCGTAGACGACCTGCACGCCCGCACGCTCGAGGTCGCGGGCGAGGCGGAGGTTGGCTTCCTCGTCGAAGCGGGCTTTCAGCTCGACCAGCGCGGTAACGTTCTTGCCGGCTTCGGCGGCTTCGATCAGGGCGGCAACGATCGGCGAGTTCTTGGACGTGCGGTACAGCGTCTGCTTCACGGCGACCACTTCGGGGTCGCGCGCGGCCTGGCGCAGGAACTGGGCGACGACGTCGAATGACTCGTACGGGTGGTGGACCAGGATGTCCTTGACGCGGATGGCGCCGAAGATGTCGCCATTGTGCTCGCGCACGCGCTCGGGGAAGCGCGGTTCGAAGGGCGGGAAAACGAGATCAGGGCGGCCGTCGACGATCAGCTCGCGCAGCTGGTTCATGCCCATGATGCCGTCGACCTCGACGATATCCATCGGCTCGGCTTCGATCTCCTCGATGAAGAAGGCCTTGAGGTCGGCGGGGGCGCCGCTGTCGATCTTGAGACGGACAATGCGGCCGCGACGGCGCTGTTTCAGCAGAATTTCGAATTCGCGGACAAGGTCTTCGGCCTCTTCCTCGATCTCAATATCGCTGTCGCGGATGACGCGCAGCATGCAGCGGCCTTTCGAGACGCAGTCCGGGAACAGCGTGTCGAGGAAGAGCGTGATGACGTTTTCGAGTGCGATGAAGCGGCGGCCGGCGGGCGACACCGGCAGCTCGATGAAGCGCTCGACGTGGGTCGGGATCGGCACGAGCGCGCGCAGGCGCAGGCCATCGGCCTGGCGGTGCAGCGTGAAGCCGACGGCGAAGCCCTGGTTCGGCAGGAACGGGAACGGGTGCGACGGGTCGATGGCGAGCGGCGTCAGGACGGGGAAGACGCGCTCGAGGAAGCGGGCGCGCAGCCAGTCGCGATCGGGATCGCTGAGTTCTTCGGCGTCGACGACAGCGAGGCCGACTTCGCGCATGTGGCCGCGGATCTCGGTCCAGATGCGCTGCTGCTCGGCCATCAGGAGACCGGCTTCGGCGGCGATGCGTTGCAGTTGTTGCTGCGGCGTCAGGCCATCGGTGCTGGTGCGCGTGATGCCTGTGCGCGCTTGCTGGCGCAGGCCGGCGACGCGGACGGAGTAGAACTCATCGAGGTTCGACGCGGAGATCGAGAGGAAGCGCAGGCGTTCGAGCAGCGGGTGGCGGGGGTTCTCCGCCTCTTCCAGCACGCGCGTGTTGAACTTCAGCCAGCTGATCTCGCGGTTGAAGAAACGCTCGGGCGAATTGGCGAGCGGCGACGTCACACCGAGGGCTTCCTTTGCCTTGGTGCTCACGACACGCGCACGCGTCGTTGCTTCGGATTTTACCGGCCGCTTTGCCATCATCGCCCAATGCTTCGGACCGATCTTACGCCGGTCGTTACGATCCTGCTTACCATCAAGATATTACGGATCTTTTGCCGGGTACGGACGATATCAGCCCGGATCCATGCCCAGGGCGACCAGCACGGCGCGGGCGGAGCGGAGCCCTTCAGCCCTGCCCGGCGTCTGGGCGACCGCGTCGGCAACACGCCCGATGGCCTCCCACGAGGGCTCCATCCGCTGGGCCAGGTAGTTCACTGATTCTTCTGGTAAAATCAGGTGCCGCAGGGCGCATTCCTCGCGCAGGCGGGCGGCCAGCGTGGCGTCGTCCGGCGGGTCGATATAGGCGACGGGCATGGCCGTGAGGCGGGATTTGAGGTCCAGTGGAGACCCATACCAGCCGGCGGGTTCCGTGGTTCCGGACAGGAGAACCGGGGCGCCACGGTCGCGGCAGAGGTTGAGGGCGGCCAAGAGGCCGAGGCCGTTCTCGCCCCGGTCGGCATCGTCGATGGCGAGTGCGGAAACGGACAGGCGGGCGATCTCGTCGATCTCGGCGGAGGCCAGCGCCTCGCCCGTGATCAGCGCCGCGCCAGCGTCGGCAGCCCAGAGGTTCAGGAGACGCGTGCGGCCGGACTGGCTTTCGCCGACAAGCGCGAGCTGCCCGCCGGGCCAGTGCCGCCAGCGGCGCAAGGCGCCAACCGCGCCAGCATACGATCCCGTTTCGATCAGGGACCGGCTGTCGGGCTCCGCCTTTGGAAAGTCCAGGAACAGCTGGCCGGGGCTACGGCCAGCGCTCATGACGCTCCCGCAGCCTGCAGGACCCAGCCGCCGCCATTGCCGTTGCGCAGTTCGACGCCGCGCGAACGCAGATCGGACGCGAGTTGATCGGGACGGCCCGAATAGGAGAAGGTGATATCCGCGCCCGCAATCGTCATCGACTCGATGTTGAGATTGTGCACGAGGCGCGAGGCTTCGAGGCCTTTGCGGATGCGCGTCCACTGCGCGAGATCCTGGAATTGCGCGATCAGCGACACGCTGGTGGCGCCGGTGGAGCGCACGACGGATGCGGTTTTCCACGCACGCTCAAGCTCCGCCACAGCGCCGGTCTGCGCCGAGCCGAGGCTCACATAGGGACCGACAACGCCGATGGTGGGGTTGGGAACGCTGGTGCGCATGTCGGTGAGGCGGACGTAGTATTGCGGGCCCTGCATGTAGGCTTCGGCGATGACGCCGTGGTCAGCGCGCGAGGATGCGAGTTCGCCGGCGATCTCGGACTGGTCGGGGCGGCGGTTCCAGGCTTGTGACGAGCCGACATAGGGGGCGAGGACCGTGTCGTCCGACTTGCCGGACCATTGGCTGGCCCAGTCGGACGGGTTCACACCAGCGGCTGCGACCGGAACGATGAGGGCGAGCGCCGCTTGCTGGTCGACATAGGGGACGCCGCGCTGGTCGAGATAGGCGCGCACGTCGTTTTCGTTGAACACCCACGTGATGATGCCCGAGGAGCGGATGCCGCCGGCGACGGACGAACTCTTTGTTTCGGACTGGCTCTGGTAGCTGCGATAGAGGCGCGCGATGGCGGAGGCTTCGATCGGCTGGGTGGCGCGGCTGCGGTCTTCCGGCAGGGTCAGACGGTCGATCAGGCGTTGGGCGCCCGCGAGGCGCGCCGCGTTCCTGCCCTGCAGGCCGGCATCGGCGGCGTTGGGCGCCACCGCATCGGCCACCAGATCCTTCACCCGGTAGACGGGATTCTGGGCGAAAGCGGCCCCGGCCAGAACGGCTGTGGCGGCAATAAGCGTGACGAATCTGGCGATTATCTTCATGGGCGGCAGTCGTACCAGCGCCTCCCGGCCAATGTAAGGCAGGTTGTGCATGATCACTTTGTCATGCTGGCGATAACCCGGATTATTGTGTTAGTGCCCGCGCATCAGCGGCACGGATTGAACATGGCAGGCGACGACAAGACAAAGCCGGTCGGGCACAATTCCGGACTGCCGCCCCTCACCTATCGCGATGCGGGCGTCGATATCGACGCGGGCGATGCGCTGGTTGATGCGATCGGGCCGCTTGCCGCCTCGACGAAGCGGCCGGGCGCGGATGGCGCGCTGGGCGGGTTTGGCGGGTTGTTCGACCTGAAGGCCGCCGGGTTCAAGGACCCGGTGCTTGTTTCGGGTACGGACGGAGTTGGCACCAAGCTGATGCTGGCCTTCGCCACGGGCCGCCACGAGACCATCGGCATCGACCTCGTCGCCATGTGCGTGAACGACGTGCTGGCGCAGGGCGCGGAGCCGCTCTTCTTCCTCGATTATTTCGCGACCGGAAAACTTGATCCGGGCACGGGCGCAAAAGTTGTTTCGGGCATCGCCGAGGGCTGCCGCCAAGCGGGCTGCACGCTGGTGGGTGGTGAGACGGCCGAGATGCCGGGCATGTACGCGCCGGGGCATTATGATCTTGCGGGCTTCGTTGTTGGCGCGGTGGAGCGCGAGGACATCCTGCCGCGTACGCAGGACATGAAGCTCGGCGACGTGCTGGTGGCGATGCCGTCATCCGGCCCGCACTCGAACGGTTATTCGCTGGTGCGCAAGATTGTTGAACGCAGTGGCATGTCGCTGGACGCCGTGGCGCCGTTCGCGCCGGGCCAGTCGCTGGGCGAAGCGCTGCTTGCGCCGACACGGATCTACATCAAGTCGCTGCTGCCGCTGATCCGCACCAAGCGGATCAAGGGCCTCGCACACATCACGGGCGGCGGGCTGACCGAGAACACGCCGCGCATGCTGCCGGATCATCTGGTAGCGAAGATCGACTACAAGGCGTGGGACATGCCGCCGGTCTTCCAGTGGCTGCAACAGGTGGGTGGCGTTTCGGATGAAGAGATGCGGCGCACGTTCAACTGTGGCGTCGGCATCGTGATGGCGGTTGACCCGGTTGTCGCGCAACCGCTGATGGAGCGCCTGATCAACGAGGGCGAGGCGCCCTTCGTCATCGGCGAACTGGCGCGGGCCTGATGGTCTGGATGTGGGGCATCATCGCGCTGTGGCTGCTCGCAGCCGTGGGCGTCATCTCAAACCTCACCTTCTTCCAGGCGGCCGGTTGGGGATGGTTGCTTGTTCCTGTGATCGGGATGCTGGCGCTGTCCACGCTCCAGAACCAGATAAAATGCCCGAAGTGCCGCCTCAAAATCTGGTCCGACGGCGGCGATGAACTGCAGTCGAAAGTTCCGGGCGTTCCCAAATCTGTTTGCCCATGCGGGCGCAAACGCGTCTGGGTGTTCCCGCTTCAGTACCTGATCCGCCCGGAGCAGAGATGACCCGCACGAAGCTCGGCATCCTGATCTCCGGCCGCGGCTCCAACATGGAGGCGCTGCTGAAGGCGGCGCAGGATGCGGACTGGCCGTGCGAGCCGGTGTTGGTGCTGGCCAACAAGCCGGATGCGGGCGGGCTGGAAAAGGCACGTGGGTTTGGCGTGACGGCCAGCGCGATCGACCACAAGCTCTATGGCAAGGATCGCGAAGCGTTCGAGCGCGCGGTGGATGCGGAGCTGAAAGCGGCGGGCGTTGAGCTGATCGCGCTGGCGGGATTCATGCGCGTGCTGACGCCGTGGTTCGTGAATGAGTGGGCTGGGCGGCTGATCAACATCCACCCCGCCCTGCTGCCGAAATATCCCGGCGTGGACACGCACAACCGTGCGCTAGCCGCGGGCGATGCCGTGCATGGCTGCACGGTGCATCAGGTGACGGCGGGCGTGGACGAAGGCCCGGTGATCGGCTCGGCGGAGGTGGACGTGCTGCCGGGCGACACGGAAGCCACACTGGCGGCGCGCGTGCTGAAGGCGGAGCACCTGCTCTATCCGCGCTGCCTTGCCGCCGTAGCGCGCAAAGCGGGGACGCGGGTGATGGAGACGGTGGTGGCGGATGGGGTTGAGGTGCGAGTGTTCGCGCCGCGCTAAGTCACCGGGAGCAAGCATGGAAGACGTGATCGCAAGAGAGGTCATTTACGGCGAGAACCCCGACGGGTCGCAGATCGAAATCATTGTCGAGATCGGCGCACCCCATCCTTACAAGGACTCCGAGAACGAGTGGGTCTGCGCGTCGCAGGTGCGTGGCTTGAGCTGGCAGAAACACAGGATTCACGGCGGAAGCGCCCTTCAGGCGCTGTGCCTGAGCCTGCAATCCGTTCGCTGGGCCCTCAACGCCTTCCGCGAAGATGGCGGCAAACTCGGGTACGAGATTGGCCAAGACGACTTCGACTTGGACGTCGTGTTCGGCACGGGCAATCTCCCCGAGCGCTCATAGCAACGCATCTCTCTGGACGCCGCCTACAACTCCCGGCTACCTAGCCGCCATGACAAAGACCGCCGATATCGAGACCCGCAAGGCCAAGGCTTATGCCTGGTTCCAGCAGCTGCAGGGCGACATCATCTCGCGCCTTGAGGCGCTGGAGGATGCAGCGGGGCCGCCGCTGTACACGGGCAAGGCTGCGCGGTTTGAGAAGACGCCCTGGAAGCGGGGCGATGGCGCGCAGGATCTCGGCGGCGGCACGATGGCGGTGATGCGTGGCCGGCTGTTCGAGAAGGTCGGCGTGCATGTGAGCTGTGTCTATGGCGAGTTCGCGCCGGAGTTTGCCAAGACCATTCCGGGGGCCGACCAGTCTGGCGGGAAGTTCTGGGCGGCGGGAATTTCGCTGATCGCCCACCTCGTGAACCCGCGCGTGCCGGCAGTTCACATGAACACGCGCATGCTGGTGACCGACAACAGCTGGTTCGGTGGCGGGGCGGACCTGACGCCGCTGCTGGCCTACCAGCGCGAGCAGGAGTTTCCCGACGCGATCCAGTTCCACGACGCGATGCGCGCGGCGTGCGAGGCGCACGGCACCGATTACGCCGCGATGAAAAAGCATTGCGAGGAGTACTTCTACCTGCCCCACCGCGACGAGCCGCGCGGCATCGGCGGGATTTTCTACGACCGCTATAACAGCGGCGACTGGGACAAGGATTTCGCCTTCACGCAGGATGTCGGCCGGCACTTTGCCGAGGTCTATCCGGCCATCGTGAAGAAGCGGATGGTGGAAAGCTGGTCGCCGGCGGAGCGCGAGGAACAGCTGGTGCGCCGTGGCCGCTATGTGGAGTTCAACCTGCTCTACGATCGCGGCACCACGTTCGGCCTGAAGACCGGCGGCAATGTGACGAGCATCCTTTCGTCCATGCCGCCCGTGGTGAAGTGGCCGTAAGACTCAGCCCTTGAGGACAAGCGCGAGCAGCGCATCGCGATCGAGCGTGAAATCGCTGGCGATCCAGGCCTTGCGCGCCTTGTCGAGCGCAACGCCGATCACCTCGCCCTGCTCATAGCCCTGCGCGATGAGGTCACCGCCGCCGAGTGGCATGACGGGGTTCGTCCAGGCGTCCGCAATGTCGATCATCTCTGCCCAGGCTGGGGAGCCCGTCTCGGCCAGTTCGAGAAACGCGATGTCGCGGACCATCTGTGCGCCATGCTCATGGATGGCGGCGCGCACAGCGGGGGCGGACATGCCGTCGACGATGGTGGCGCGCCTGATCGATGGCAGGTTGAGCCTGCGCGCCTCTGCGGTCGACACCCTGAGCCGCTGATTGAGCCATTGCAGCGACGCCGGAACGTTCTCGAACAGGGCCAGCACACGCAGCATCGGATCGGGCGCCTGGTTGCGCGCGGATTCCAGCGCGACGACCTTGCGCAACAGCGACAGGGTTTTCACCTTGGGCAACAGCACGTCGAGGACGCCGGCGTCCTGCATGGCCTCGAGCCCGGGCATGGGCTGGGGCGCAGCCAGGATTTTCTTCAGCTCCATCCAGATGCGCTCGGCTGAAATGCCGTCCATCCCGGTTCGCAGCTTCCGACAGGCCGCCATGCCTGCGGCGTCAGGCTCGCCGACGCCGTACCAGGCATAGAAGCGGAAGAAGCGCAGGATGCGGAGATAGTCTTCGCGCAGACGTATTTCGGGGTCGCCGACGAAGATGATGCGGCGATGCTTCAGGTCTTCGAGACCGCCGCCGGTTGGGTCAAAGATCTGCCCCTCGCGATCCGCATAGAGCGCGTTGATGCGGAAATCGCGGCGTTGCGCGTCCTCCGCCCAGTCCTGCGTAAAGGCAACGACGGCGCGGCGGCCATCTGTTTCGACATCCCGGCGCAGCGTGGTGACTTCGTAGGGCGTGTGATCGGCCACCACGGTCAGCGTGCCGTGCTCGAAGCCGGTGGGGTGCACGGCGATGCCTGCCGCGCGCATGACGCGCTCGACTTCATCGGGCGTCAGCTGCGTGGCGATGTCGACGTCAGAGACAGGCTCGCCCAGCAAGGCATTACGCACGCAGCCGCCCACAAACCGCGCCGAGCCCGGCCGCGCTGTCTCCAGCGCGTCCATCACCCGTTGCGCGGCGATCATCCAGGGCTGGGGCGCCAGCCGGTACATGGCCTAGTTGCCCGTGTCGCGCGGCGCGACCGGTGTCGGCGAAGGCGGCGGGGGCTCGTCCTGGCTGCCGGGCAGCGTGGCATCAGCACAGGGAATCTTGTGCGGCGGGACCACACGCCCCTCCGCATCATACCGAACCGCGCTGTTGCACGTTTCGGACTCGCGTGGCTCCAGCAGTGGCGGGATGATCAGGCCGAGAATCGCAATCACTGCCCCGATGATGACGAGGCGCGTCAGCGGCCAGCGGTCCTTGATCTTCAGGTCGCGCGAAGCGGCGCGATAGACCAGGAACACCGCGAACGGGATCGCGAAGAGCAGAAGTTCGATGAGAATACGCTGAGTCATGCCTTGTCCGTGTCGGCGCCATAGAGGCGATCATGGAGGGATTTGATCATGCCTGCGGTTGCTCCCCAGATATAGCGCCCGTTGTGGGGCATGGCGTAATAGGCGCGCAAGACCCCTGCGTATTCCTTCTCGTGGCGCTGGTGGTTTGCGGCGTCCATCAGGAAGCTGAGCGGCGTCTCGAAGACATCGGCAACCTCGCGCGCGTCAGGTTTCGGTACGTAGTTCGCCGGCAGGAGGCCGACAAAAGGCGCAATCGCGAAGCCCGAGCCCGTCAGGTAGGTATCGCCCTGCCCCAGCAGGCGCACGCTGGCCGGATCGACGCCGACCTCCTCATGGGCCTCCCGCAGCGCCGCCTGCAGCGCCGTCTCGCCCGCCTCGATGCGCCCGCCCGGGAAGGCGACCTGCCCGGCATGGCTCGGCATTGTCTCCGGCCGCAGGGTGAGCAGCACGCCAAAATCCTCTCCCCGCTCAATCAGGCCAACCAGCACGGCGGCGCGCCGGTATTCGCCCGACGTGGGAAGCCGCCAGTCCGGATTGAGATCGTAGTCGGTGCGCAGGGGCTGCTCGAATACGGCATCCACAGGCGCAAGCAGGCGCGTGGCGCGGTGGAGGAAGTCGGACTTGGTGAAAGGCATTCCGGGTCAGGCCTTCGGGGCCAGATCGGCGATGACCAGCTGGGCGCCGCCCGGTGCGACCAACGGCGCGGTGAAAGCGACATCACGCGGCGCGGCATAGGCATCATTTACAGCCAGCGTGTGGACGACCGTTCGTCCGCTTTCGACGTCGATCACCCAATACTCCCGCACGCCATGGCGCGCATAGATCGACGCTTTCACACCAAGATCGACCTTCAGGCTGCTGTACGCCACCTCGATCGCCAGCAGTACGTCGGGTCCGCGAACATCGTTCACACGCATCCCGTCCGAGAAGATGAAGAACTCCGACTCGGGCTCGTCAGACGCGCCGAGACGGAGTGGCGCCTGCGAGGCAAAGTCCAGATCGTCGGGAAGGTTCTTGCGCAGCCATTTGAGCACGAGCTGGGTGATGTCTGCGTGAAGCGGTCCCTGTGGCGACATTTCAACCAGCTCCCCCCAGAGCAGCTCGACCTTTTCGCCGGCCTTGATCACCCCGGCATCGAGCATGGCCAAGACGTCCGCCGCGGTGAACCGCCGGCGCCGCGTTTCGGCCGGTAGGAGGGATTGCGAACCATCCATGCGATTACCATAGCATATGCCGTGCGAGATCGGAAAAACCCTACCTCGTCAGGCCATTTCCCCCACAGAAAAGCGGACGCCCGAAGACATCACGCTCATCGTGGGCTTGCCCGCGTCCGCCTCGGCCCAACTAATAAGTTCGTACCAGGCCGGGCGGCCCAGCCGGGCGTCCAGACCGCCCCGTACGCGGACATAGGTCGAGGGCTCGCCTGTCTGGCGATTGGTCTCCACGCGCAACGGGTGGGCCTCGTCTACTGCCACGACATCGCCCACATTTGTCGTGACCAGTATGACCCGATGTCCGCCCGACTCATGCCGGTCCACGCGAACGCCCACGAACGGGGCGTCTTCGACCTTCACCACCACTTTTTCGTGAGGGGTGACGAGGTAGTAGCCATCCGCGTCGCGCCGCAAGATCGTCGAGAACAGGCGGACGAGCTTTTCCCGGCTGAACCGGACCCCTTCCTGCCACCAGGAGCCGTCCCGGCGGATTTCGAGACCGATATCCCCGCAATGCTCCGGGTTCCACAAATGCACGGGAGGCAAGGAACGGGGCTTTTCCAAACCCGCTTCCACCTGCAAGGTGGAAATCAGGTCCGAGAGCTTGGTTGCTTGCGGGTCTGTCGCGTTCGACATGGGCGGCTCGATTCCGGGTTCGCCCCCACAGATAGGTAAATGCGCCGCATGAGTGAAGTCGCCTCTTCCTCCTCCCCCGATATCGTCAAGGAAGCCGACGCGGCCGTGCAGCTGCTCGCCCAGGTGCGGGCCGAGATCGGCAAGGTGGTTTTCGGCCAGGAACGCGTGGTCGAGCTCGTCCTGTCGACAATCCTCGCCGGCGGCCATGCCCTGCTGATCGGGGCCCCCGGCCTCGCCAAGACCAAGCTGGTCGAAACCACCGCCCGCGCGCTGGGCCTCGACTGGGGCCGCGTGCAGTTCACGCCCGACCTCATGCCCTCCGACATCCTCGGTTCGGAGATCCTGGACGAGACCGCCTCGGGCCGCTCCTTCCGGTTCGTGAAGGGTCCGATCTTCACCAGCCTGCTGATGGCCGACGAGATCAACCGCGCCTCGCCGCGCACCCAGTCCGCCCTGCTGCAGGCGATGCAGGAGCGCCATGTGACGGTCGCCGGCGCCAGCTACGACCTGCCCAAACCGTTCCACGTGCTCGCGACGCAGAACCCGATCGAACAGGAAGGCACCTATCCGCTGCCGGAAGCACAGCTCGACCGCTTCCTGCTCAAGGTCGACGTCACCTATCCGGATCTCGAAACCGAGCGCCGCATTCTTGTGGAGACCACGGGCCTCGGCGACCAGGTCGTCCGCCCGGTGCTCGACGCCGAGAAGCTGATCGCGATCCAGTCGCTGGTCCGCCGCATGACCGTGCCGGAAAAAGTGCTCGAAGCGATCCTGCGCCTGATCCGTTCGGCGCGCCCGGAACAGAGCGATCATCCGCAGGTGAAGAAGCGCGTCGACTGGGGCCCGTCCCCGCGTGCCGGACAGGCGCTGATGCTGGCAGCGCGTTCGCGTGCGCTGCTGCGCGGCCGCCTTGCGCCGTCGCTTGATGATATCGAGGCGCTGGCCGAACCGGCGCTGGGTCACCGCATGGCGCTGGCTTACGATCCGACGGGTCAGGGGGGATCGCTGTCTGCGCTGATCCAGGAACTCGCTGCCAAAGCCGCTTGACCAAGAAGGCCGCCTAACCCCGTCAGGACCTCCCCGTGCCACAGGCGCCTCTATCGCAACTGAAAGCCGAAGCCTCCGCACTTGCAGGCGATCTCGGCACGCTGACCACGCATGCGCGGGCGGCGAGCGCTGCGCATCTCGGCTCGGCCGGGCGGCGCAAGTCGGGCATGGGCGAGAACTTCTGGCAGTATCGCCGCCACAACGCCGAGGATGGCGCGGATCGCGTCGACTGGCGCAGGTCGGCGCGCGAGGAACACCTCTTCGTCCGCGAGACCGAGCTGGAAACGGCGCGGACTTTCCTGTTCTGGAATGATCCGAGCCCGGGCTTCCACTGGTCGAGCGCTGACAGCGTCTCGCACAAGGCCGATCGTGCGTTGCTGCTCTGCATGGCGCTGGCCGGCGCGCTCTCGCGTTCGGGCGAACGTTGTGGCGCGCTGGGCGGCGGGCGTGGTCCGGTCTCCGGCGCGCGGGCGTCGTCGCGCGTGGGCGAGGACATCCGCAATTTCCGCACCGATGCACCTGTGCCGAAGCCGCCGCGCGATACCGCCGCGGTGGTGATCTGCAGCGACTTCTATTCGCCGCTGGCCGACTGGCGCGCCTGGCTGACGCCGGTGGCCGCCAAGTGCCGCGATGGCGTGTTGCTGCAGGTGTGCGATCCGATCGAAGAGAGCTATCCCTTCAACGGCCGCGTGCGCTTCTTCCGCCCGGGACAGGAGCGCGAGCGCCTGATCGGCCGCGCTGAATCGATCCGCGATGGCTACCTCGACAAGTTTGCGCAACGCCGGAAAGACATGACCGACCTTGCCGGCGAACTCGGCTGGCGTTTCGTCTCCCATGTCAGTGATGGCCCGCCGCGCACCCCGCTGGGCGAGCTTGCCTATGGCTTCACCACGGGAGCGGCCGCGTGAGCCTGGGTCCGTTCCTCTTCCTGCAGCCGCTCGCGCTGCTGGGCCTTCTGGCCTTGCCGCTGCTGTGGCTGCTGCTGCGCGCAACGCCGCCGGAGCCGAAGCGGTTCGCGCTGCCCTCGCTGGCGCTGCTCGACGATCTCAAGCCGGATGAGGAAACGCCTGCCCGCACGCCGTGGTGGCTGCTGCTGCTGCGGATGATTGCGCTGGCGCTGGCCATCTTGGGCTTTGCCCGCCCCACCTGGGCGCCGAATGCGCAGGTCGCCACGGATGGCGGCACGCTGATCGTGGTAGATGATGGCTGGACCAGCGCCGAACGCTGGCGCGATGTCGTGCGCACAGCGACGGCTGCGGTCGACGAGGTCTCGCAACAGGGCGGCACGGTGCACGTGCAGTTCACGACACCGCGCGATGTGCCGCGCGACCCCTCCGAGGCGCTCGATCCGGAATCGGCGCGACAATTGCTGCGCAACGCCCGCCCCAATGCCTGGCTACCGGATCGCACCGCCGCGATGAAGGCGCTGGACGATTCCAAGCTGCGGCCGGGCCGGATCATCTGGGTCACTGACGGCTTTGACCATGACAGCGCCGCCGCCTTCGCGCGCAGTCTCTCCGCCAAGGCGGCAACCGATGTTCGCCCGATGCGCCCAAAAGGCGCGTTCGCGATCACCTCTGCTGACTCATCTGCCGAAGGCGCACGTGTCGCCATCGTCCGCGCGGAAACAGGCCCGGGCCAGACGGCAGACATCATCGCGGAGACGGCTGAAGGCGCATCGATCGCCTCCACGCGCATCACCTTCAATGGCGGCGAGACGACCGCCGTTGCCGCCTTCCCGATCCCTGCCGCCGCGCTCAACCGCGTGGCGCGCTTCCGCATCGGCTCGTCGCCCTCCGCCGGCGGCGTCTGGCTGTGGGATGATACGGCGCGCCGCCCGCATGTCGGCCTCGCCGATACGCGCGATGAAGCCCAGCCGCTGCTCTCCGAACACTACTACGCGCGCAAGGCGCTGCAGCCCTATGCGCAGCTGACCGAGAAACGCCTGCCTGACCTGCTCGACAGCCCGATCGACGCCATCATCATGGGCGATCGCGGCACGATCGATGACGCCACCGAAAAGCGCCTCGTCGACTGGATCGAGAAAGGCGGCGTGCTGATCCGCTTTGCCGGCCCGCGCCTCGCCGCGCAGGAAGGCGCGCTGACGCCGGTTAAACTCCGCCCGACCTCGCGCTCGCTCGGCTCGTCGCTGTCGTGGGAGACGCCGCAGCGCATCAAGGATTTTCCCGCCAATTCGCCCTTCATCGGCATTCCCAAGCCGACCGATACGGCCGTGCGCCAGCAGGTGCTGGCCCAGCCCTCGTCCGAACTCGAAAGCCTCACCTGGGCAAGCCTCGAGGATGGCACGCCGCTGGTCACCGCGCGGCGCATGGGCCGTGGCGAGCTGATCCTGTTCCACGTCACCGCCGACCCGGACTGGTCTGACTTGCCGCTCACCGGCGCGTTTGTGGAAATGCTGCGCCGTTCGGTTGTGTCCGGCGGCGAACGCTCCGGCCCTGCCGCGCTCGGTACGGAAGGCACGCTGACGCCATCGCGCGTGCTCGACGGAACGGGCGTCCTGACGCCGCCACAATCCTCGGCCATGCCGATCCCTGCGGCCAGCTTCCTCACCACCCGTCCGGGACCGACCACCCCGCCGGGGCTCTATATCGGGCCGGGCGGCGAACGCGCGCTGAATGCTGGCGCGCCTGCCCCCACCGCTTTCAACAACTGGCCGCTGGAGGTGACGGTGACCGAGCAGGCCGCCATCGTCGAACGTGCCGGCCTTGGCGGCTGGATGATCGCGCTGGCGCTCGCCATCGTGGCGTTCGACCTCATAATTGCGCTGGCCTTCGCGGGCCGCCTGCCGCGCATCTTCAACCGCAAGTCTGCCGCCGGCGCCATCGCGCTGTTCTTCGCTGCTGGATTGATGCTGGCCAACGCGCCGCAAGCCTCGGCGCAGACGTCTGACCAGATGGCGCGCGAAGCCGCAGCCCATCTTCGCTTCGCCTATGTGAAGACCGGCGACCGCCGCCTCGATGACACGACCAAGGCCGGCCTGTTCGGCCTGTCCTACCAGCTTGGCCAGCGCACGTCGGTCGAGCCGCAGATGCCACACGGCGTCGATCTCACCAAGGACAGCCTCGAACTCTACCCGATGATCTATTACGCCGTGCCGCGCGATGCGAAGGCGCTGTCGCCGGCCGCCGTGCAGAAGGTCAACGCCTATCTCCGTGCTGGCGGTGCGTTCGTTGTTGACACACGCGACGCCACGCCGGGCCGCGATGGCAGCCAGGACCTGCAGCGCCTTCTCGCCGGCATCGATGCGCCGCGCATGCAGCCCGCCCCGGCCAACCACGTGCTGACCAAGAGCTATTACCTGATCCGTTCCTTCCCCGGCCGCCTCAATGGCCGCCTCTGGATCGAGAGCGGCGCAACGGATCGCGATACGCGGCGCGGCGATGGCGTCTCGGGCCTCTTCATCGGTGGGTCGGACTGGGCCGGCGCATGGGCCATCGACCAGAGCACGGGCCGCCCGCTGCTGACCATGGATGGCGGCGACCAGGCGCGCGAGATGGCCTACCGCTTCGGCATCAACCTCGTGATGTACATCCTCACGGGCAACTACAAGGAAGACCAGGTCCACATTCCCGACCTGCTTGAACGCCTCGGCACCTCGCGCGACAGGGCGACCGGCCCATGACAGACGCACGCCTTGGCTTTGATCCGCTCGTTCCGTGGCCAGCCCTGTGGGCGCTGGTTGCCATCGCCGTCGTCCTGTGGGGCGTCTATGTCGGCCTGCGTGGCAAGGCATGGCTGTTCCGCGCGCTGGCCATGACTGTCCTCGCGCTCGCCCTGTCGAACCCGCTGTGGATCCAGGAACAACGCGAACCGCTGAAGGACATCGTCGCGGTCGTGATGGACCGCTCCGAGAGCATGAACTTCCGGGGCCGCACCGAAACCGCGCAAGCCGCTTTCGAAGCCATCCGTCGCGACATCGAGGCCCAGGACAAGACGCTCGAACTCCGCATCGCCGAAACCGATCCCGGCGCCGATGGCACGGACATGTATATCGCGCTGCAGTCTGCGCTGTCGGACGCTCCGCGCGACCGCATCGCCGGCGCGATCATGATCACCGACGGCCAGATCCACGACATTCCGGAGAACACCAAGGACGCCGAACAGCTCGGCCCGATCCACGCGCTGATCATCGGCGGCGACGACGAGATCGACCGCAGCATCGAGATCCAGTCCGCCCCATCCTTCTCCATCATCGATCAGCGCGTGGAAATGCGCGTGAAGGTGAACGATCCCACCGCAGAGTCCGTCCGCGTCGGCGTCACCATTAATGGCGACGCCCAGCCCGATCAGACCGTGAAGGTCGGCAAGGCGGAGATGATCCCGCTCACCCTGCGCCAGCGCGGCCAGAACCTCGTCGTCGTCTCCGTCGACGGCATCCCGAACGAACTCACGCTCGCCAACAACCTCGCCTCCGCCCGCATTTCCGGCGTGCAGGACCGGCTGCGTGTGCTGCTGATCACCGGCGAGCCCCATGCCGGCGCCCGCGTGTGGCGCGACCTGCTGAAATCCGACCCGGCGGTCGATCTCGTTCACTTCACCATTCTCCGCCCGCCGGAGAAGAATTATGACGCCGTCCCCCAGGAGGAAATCGCGCTCATCCAGTTCCCGAAGGCGCAACTGTTCCGCGAAAAGCTCGACGAGTTCGACCTCGTCATCTTCGACCACGAGTTACGCTCCGCCGTTCTGGAGGAAGCCTATCTCGATCGCGTCGCCCGCTATGTCGAAAAGGGAGGCGCGCTGCTGATCGCCGCCGGCCCGCCCTATCCCGGCGCGTACATCCTCTACAACACGCCGCTCGGCGGCGTGCTGCCCGGCCGGGCCACCGGCGAAACGGTGGACGGCAAGTTCACCCCGCGCCTGACTGACCTAGGCAAACGCCACTCCGTCACCGCCACGCTGCCTACCGAAGGTTGGGGGCCGTGGATGCGCTACATGAAGATGGACCGCGGCAATTCCGAGGCCCTGATGCAGACGCCGGACGGCCATCCGCTACTGCTGCTCAACCGCGTCGGCCAGGGCCGCGTGGCCAGCGTCATGTCAGATCATCTCTGGCTGTGGGCGCGCGGCTATGAAGGCGGCGGCCCCTATGCCGAACTCATCCGCCGCACCGCGCACTGGCTGATGAAGGAGCCGGAGCTCGAGGAAGAACTGCTCAAGATCGAGGCCGGCGCCTCGCCCGAGATCAAGGCGCAGCTGCAGACCATGTCGGATGCGCCGCCGAAACTCGAACTCACCGGCCCCGATGGCGCGACGGTTGAAAGCGACTGGTCTCTGATCTCGCCCGGCCACTATCAGGCCAGCCTGCCCGCCAACGCGCTCGGCCTCTATCGCGCCAAGTCCGGCAAGCTCAGCGCCGTCACGCTGCGCGGCCCCACGCACCCGCGCGAATACCTCGACCTGCGCGCCACCGCCGACAAGGTCCAGCCGCTGGTCACCGCCACACTCGGCGGCGTGTTCAAGCTCGGCGCTAGCGGCACGCCCAACAACATGCCTGCGCTGAAACGCGTCGGCGATCGCGGCAACGCCTCGGAGCCCGGCTGGTACGGCCTGCGCGAACGCCACGCCTACGCCGTCCGCGCCACCGAAAGCACGACGCTTCTCCCGGGCGTTGTCGGCATGCTGCTCGCCTGCGCGTTCATGATGCTGGCGTGGCGGAGAGAGGGGCGCTGAGCTAGAGCGCGCGCCAGCGCCAGCCGCGCCGCGTTGCGTACCAGCGAAGCGCAAGGCTGATCAGCGCTGCGGCGCTCGCGACGCCGCCACCCTGGAACACGACCATGTAGTGCTCACGCCCGACATCCGCGGTTGTCCACGTCGTCGCGATGATCCAGGCAGACACAGCAACCGAATCAGAAATTGCGAACGCCACACGCGCCGGATACGGCACATCGAGCGCGCGCTCGTTCTGGCGGGACGGCGTCAGCTCCCAACGCATCAGGTTGAAGCGAACCGTCCGCCAGACCATGACGGCCGCCAACGTTGCAAGTGCGCCCGCAAAGGCGCCCGCCCACCAGGGCGACGACTTCAGGAGCTGGACGAAGGGGCTTCCGGAAGACCCGATCAGAAGCGCAAAGGCGACAATCAGCAGGGGCGTGCCAAGCGCCCCGCGCAACTCCTTCGGCGTCGGCAGGCGCTGCGTGCGTTCGATCTCCGCCCGCATTCTTGGCGTCATCGTCGGTGAGTTCATCACCGCGCCGTTCGGACCGAACTCTGGCGTGAAGCCCGGATTGCTCATCGCACTCCCCAACCTGAAGGGAGGATAGCAGCGATCGCCTTGCCTGTCATTCCAGCTGGAGCCGCCGGTCCCGCCGCTTTGCGGCCAGCCCCCTCCGGCCCTTCGGGCCACCTCCCCCGCCTTCGGCGAGGGAGGACCACAAACCGCGCGGTCTGTGGTCCTGCCCCGCGAAGCGGGGAAGGTGGCACGCGAAGCGTGACGGAAGGGGCCGGCTGCGAAGCAGACGGAGAATGCCGCAATGACGCGCCGCCTGATCCGCTACCGCGGCACGCCCAGCGCGCCTTCGAGCTTGGTCGCGCGATCCGACAGGTCGCGGATCAGCACGCGGCGCTGGTCGACCGGGCCCGGCAGCTGGAAGCGGCTCCCGCTCGGCTTGAAGCCGAAGCGTTCGTAGTAGTCGAGATCGCCCACGAGGATCACGGCGGCATAGCCCTGCTCGCGGCACACGCCGATGGCGCGCTCCATCAGCTTGAACGCCACGCCGTTGCCACGGCGGCGCTCGGCCACGGCGATGGGGCCGAGAAAAGCCGCGCGGCCTTTTTCGCCAACAGTAACCGGCCAGACGCGCACGACGCCCGTCAGCCCTTCGCTGTCGAGCGCGACGAGGCTCGCGTCCGCGATGGGCGCGTTGCCTTCACGCAGGCGCTCGGCCGTCTTGGCGAAGCGGCCGGGGCCGAACACGTCGTCGTACAGCGCCTCGACGGCGGCGGCATGCTCGGGCGCGTCGAGCACAATGGAATACGGGGGAACGGCGGCAGGCGTGTTCATGAGGGGCCAGTGGCTCCGAAGACGAGAGTGACGAACCAACGACCGCAGCTTCGGCTTCTTGCCTCTGCCCAGGTCAGCGCATCACCGCTGGTCGCCGTCTTCCCCCCAAACCCATTTAAGGAATCGGGGGCCCTTCGCGCAGCCGGTTATCGGGCGTGCAGATAGGGCCGCTTGCCCCCCTGTGCAAGAAAAAATGTGCCGCAGGGTCATCCGCCCATTCGTCCGGGTCCGGATGCAGGTGCGCCCGCCCCGGAGAGCCGGAACGGGCGCTGGTGTCATAATTCCCGGACCGGGAGACTGCCGGATCGGGAGACTGGGAGGGCTCAGCCGCCGCCCATGATGGCGGGCGGGCCGCCGGAGCCGCTGCGGTCCTGCATGTTCTTCAGGTTATCGCGCGCCGCCTGGCCGTTCCGCTCGTAGCCCTCGGTGCGGCAGACCTTCTGCTTGCGGCCACGCGTGCCGGTGACGGTTTCCATCCAGCAGATCGTCTTGGGCTCGGCCTTGTCAGCAATCTGAACGGTGGAGTTCGGCGGCGACGTCGGAGACGCAGCAGCTGGCGCAGCTCCCGGAGCGGCGCTCGCCACAACGGCGGCAGCCGGAGCCGCAGCCTGCGGCGCGCGGTCGAACAGGGCACAGCCCGCCAACGGCAACAACAGTCCAAGCATAACCAGACGCATGAAAGGCTTCTCCCCAAGGGCGCAATTGACGCGCAACATCACGTAATCTGCAGCATCAGACAATAGCCTGCGACTTACCCACCCCGGCAACGCGGCGGAATGCCCGGAATCCGGCCACGCGCGCCCGCTTAGGGGCCGGGCACCTGCGGCTGGGTGCTGCTGCCCCGGGTCTGAAAGTCCGTGAAATCCTTGCGCATGATGGCGGCATCGCGCTCCGTCCGCTCGGTGCGGCAGACCGTCTGTTTCCGGCCACGGGTTCCCGTAACAATCTCCGTCCAGCAGACTTTCTTGGGCTCAAGCTTGTCGGCGACCTCGACGGTGGAGTTGGGCGGGCTCGTCGGCGCGAGCCGGGCGGCCGGCGCAGCCCCCGGAACAGCAGCGGCGTCCGCCACCACGACGGCCGCCGGTGCAGTGGCCTGCGGCGCACGGTCAAACAGCGCACAGCCCGCCAGCGGCAACAGCAGACCAACCAGAACCAGACGCATCACAGGCTTCTCCCCAACAGTTCACGTTTCAGCAGCATCCCGTAGACCGCCAATTGAGACAATAGGGCCCGGCCGCCCCATCCCGCCAACGTGATGGAAACCTCAACTTCGGCCGATCGCGCTCTGGCGCAGCCCATGCCGCCGTGCAGGATGCGCCAAAAATCAGGAGGAAAGATCCATGGGCGTGCTCGACGGCAAGGTTGTCCTGATCACGGGTGGCGGGAACGGCATCGGCAAGGAAACGGCGCTGCTTCTGGCCCGGGAGGGCGCGAAGGTGGTGGTGAACGATCTCGGCGGCGGGCTCACCGGGGGCGATGAAGGCTCCACCGGCCCGGCCGAGGCGGTGGCCCAGCAGATCCGCGCCGCCGGGGGCGAAGCCGTCTCCAACTCCGAAAGCGTCGCCAGCCTCGGCGCTGTCCAGCGCATGGTGGAACAGGCGAAGGACCAGTTCGGCGGGCTCAACGCCATCGTGAACCCCGCCGGCATCCTGCGCGACACCATGCTGCACAAGATGACCGAGGAGGACTGGGACCGCGTCATCGAGGTCCACCTGCGCGGCTCGTGGAACGTCGTCCGCGCCTCGATCGAACTGTTCCGGGAGCAGAAGGACGGGGCCTATGTCCTCTTCACCTCCACTTCCGGCCTGATCGGCAATATCGGGCAGGCCAACTATGCCGCCGCCAAGATGGGCATTGTCGGCCTGTCCCGGATCGCCGCCATGGAGGGGGCCCGCAACAACATCCGCTCCAACGTCGTCGCCCCGTTCGCGTGGACCCGGATGATCGAGTCGATTCCCGTAAAAGACGAAGCCAGCGCCAAGCGAGTCGCCCGGATGCGTGACTCCATGCGGGCCGACCAGGTGGCCCAGCTGGCGGTCGCCCTCTGCTCTGACGGGGCCAAGGCCTGCTCCAGCCAGATTTTCGGCGTCCGGGGCAATGAAATCGTGCTGTTCGACCAGCCCCGCCCGGTCCGCTCCATGGCCGACCTGTCGGGCTGGAATCCGCAGAAAATCCTCGATACCTGCCTGCCGGCCATGGCCTCGGACTTCTTCAAGCTGGACGCCACCGCCGACGTCTTCCCCTATGATCCGGTCTGAGCCTGCAAAAACCCCGCGCCGCCGCACTTTTTTCCGGTCGCCCCGCGAGATTTATGCTTTAGAAAGCGTTCCATCCGCAGATGTAGCGGAGAGGTCGTTCTGCTTGCTTCCGTCACTCGAAATGCCCGGTATTTCCCCGTCGCGGCCCGCAAGGGCCGTGGACCGCGAATTGCCCGGCGTGACGGCCTCGGGGGAACGGAACTGATGGGCGATTCAGGCGGTACTCTCTGGTCAATGCGTACGAAGTCACGCCAGCCCTGGTGGTCGTTCCTGCCGGATGACGAGCTGCTGCAGATGCGGCTCAAGGATCTCAACGTTTCGCTGGATGGCACGTGGCTGCAGGGCTGCGTGAAGTCGCTCAACGGAGAGCTGAAGCGCCGTGGCCTCGTGCAGGCCCATGCCTGGATTTCCGACGAATGGTTCAGCCCGGACACGACGCCCGGCATCGCCGTTCCGTTCTACCTGGTTCACCCGCGCCTCGCCCGTCTCGAACGCAAGATGTTCAAGGATGTCGAAGGCGGCACCGAGCGTCAGTGCATGCAGATCCTGCGGCACGAGGCCGGTCACATCGTCCAGCACGCCTATGCGCTGCACCGCCGCCGCAAGTGGCAGGAAACCTTCGGCCGCTCCTCGACGCCCTACCCCGAGAGCTACCGGCCCAATCCGAACAGCCGCAACTTCGTCCACCACCTGCCGCGCTGGTACGCGCAGAGCCACCCGGACGAGGATTTCGCCGAGACGTTCGCCGTCTGGCTCAGCCCGCGCACCAACTGGCGGAAGAAATACGCCGAATGGCCCGGCGCGCTCGCAAAGCTCGAATATGTCGACGGGTTAATGTCGGAAATCGCCGGCGCGAAATCCGGCCTCACCCGCCGCCTCGAAGTCGACCCAGTTGGGCGCCTCAATAGAACACTGGCCGAGCACTACAACCAGAAGCTCGCCTGGTACGCTGTCGACACCGACACCCGCTACGACAAAGATCTCCAACGCATCTTCTCCAGCGATCCGCGCCATTCGCATCGCCCGCCGGCGGCCTCGTTCATGCGCTCCAACCGCGTGGCGATCCGTGAATCCGCGTGGCGCGTTTCGGGCGCGTATCAACTGGCGCTCGACAACACGATTGACCAGATGATCAGCCGGGCGCGGGTGCTGAAGCTGCGCGCGTATGGCCGTGAGTATGAGCTGCGCCGGTCGCTGGTGCGGCTGCTGAACAACAAGGTGGCGCACCAGCTGCACGCCTCACGCCGACAGTGGTTCGCCGTATGACGCCGCTACGCGTCCTTTGTCTGGCCCACCCCGACCTGATCCCGCCCGACAATATCGGCGAGATGTCGGAGAACGACGCCTATTACTGGAAGACCGAATACGACGTCATGAAGACGCTTCAGGCCAACGGCCATGAAGTGAAGATGCTGGGCGTGCAATCCGAACTCACCCCGATCCGCGATGCGGTCGAGGAATGGAAACCGGACATCGTCTTCAACCTGCTCGAGGAATTCCACGGCGAGTCGCTCTACGCGCAGAACGTCGTCGGCCTGCTCGAACTGCTGCGCGTGCCGTACACCGGCTGCAACCCGCGCGGCCTGATGCTGGCGCGCGGCAAGGACCTGTCGAAGAAGTTGCTGAAGTACCATCGCGTGCCCGTGCCCGCCTTCGCCGTCTTCCCGATGGGCAAGAAGGTACGCCGCCCCGCGCGTCTCAAATTCCCGCTGATCGTGAAGAGCCTTTGGGAAGACGCCTCGCTCGGCATTGCGCAGGCCTCCATCGTCGACTCGGACGAGAAGCTGGCCGAACGCGTGGCCTTCATCCACAAGCGCCTCAACACGCCGGCCATTGCAGAAGAGTTCATCGAAGGTCGCGAGATCTATGTCGGCGTGCTGGGCAATGACCGCATCCAGGTTCTGCCGGTGTGGGAGCTGAGCTTCTCCAACCTCGCCGAAGGCGCGCACGCCATCGCGACCGAGAAAGTGAAGCACGACCCGATCTACCAGGAGAAGCGCGGCATCCTGCAGGGACCGGCGCAAGACCTCTCGCCGAAAGTCGTCACCAAGATCCGCACGCTAGCCAAGCGCATCGCGCATACGCTGGAGCTAGACGGCTATGGCCGTATCGACTTCCGCCTGTCGAAAGACAACGTGCCGTACTTCATCGAAGCGAACCCGAACCCCGAGATCGCCTCGAGCCAGGAATACGCGCAAGCTGCCCTGCATGCCGGCATCAGCTATGGCGACCTCTTGAACAAGATCGTCGTGCTGGGACTGAAGCGCGCGGGCGTTGAGGTTTAGGCGCGGAGATCAGCCGCTCGGATCGTCGTCGACCGGCTCGACCTTGCGAACGAGGACCTTGTCCACGCGGCGGCCGTCCATGTCGACGACTTCGAGGACGAGCGCGCCTTGTTCGACCTTGTCGCCTTCTTTCGGCACGGCGCGCAGCAGGTGCATCACCATGCCGGCGACGGTTGAATAACCTTCGTCATCGCTGAGGCCGCGCACGCCGACCAGTTCTGCAAACTCGTCGACCGGCGTCATGCCGTCGACCAGCCAGCTGCCATCGTCGCGCAGCACAGGCGGGGACAGGCCTTCTTCCACGCTGAGCGCATCGTCGCCGGCGATGGATTCGAGCAGGTCGGCCGCCGTGACGAGGCCGAGCACGCCGCCGTATTCGTCGGAGACGATGACCATCCGCACGGGATTGCCCTTCATCGCTTCCAGCAGTTTCAGCACCGGCATGGTTTCGGGCACGAAGATGGGCGGGTGCATCACGGTCTTCACATCGACTGCGCCGGTGTGAGCCAGGTGGCTGAACAGTTCCTTGGTCTGCACGATGCCGATCACCTTGTCCGCATCCCCCTCGGCGATGGGGAAGCGCGAATGGCCGCTGTCGCTGATCTCTTTCAGCACATCTTCGCGGCTGGACATGGGATCGAGCCACACCATTTCGGTGCGGGGCGTCATGATTGTTTTCACCGAGCGGTCACCCAGGCGCATCACGCTCTGGATCATCTCGCGCTCGCCCTCCTCGATGACGCCGGACTTTTCGCCCTCGGCGATGATCGATTGCACCTCTTCCTCGGTGACGTCTTCCTCGCGCGTGCGGTTGAGGCCGAGCAGCGTGAGCAGGCCTTCGGTGACGGTGCGTAGCAGCCAGACCAGCGGCGAGGCGCCTTTCTCGATCATCGACATCAGCGGCGCCATGAAGGCGGCCATGGGCTCTGGCGCGGCCAGCGCGATGCGCTTGGGGATCAGCTCGCCCAGCACAAGCGAGAGGAAGGTGGTGATCGCGATCACGACGCCGAACGCGATGGCGGAAGCGTGCGGCACGAGCGCGGGATGCAGGCTGGCGACCCACGGCGTCATGTCGTCGGCGAGCGAGGTGGCGCCATACGCGCCGGCGATGACGCCGATCGTGGTGATGCCGATCTGCACGGTGGAGAGCAGCTTGGAGGGATCGTCCAGCAGCTTCAGCGCGATCTTCGCCCCGCCATTGCCCCTCTCGGCCATCGCCTTCAGGCGCGGCTTGCGGGACGAAACGATCGCCATCTCCGACAGCGCGAACACGCCGTTGAGCAGGATCAGCAGTACGAG
>JAOATF010000246.1 GCA_030158285.1 Hyphomonadaceae bacterium | reverse complement strand
CTGATCTCTTCCATCGCAATCGCGTGCTCGAGATAGCCGAGGCCCGATCCGCCCCACTCCTCTTCCACCGTGATGCCCAGCAGGCCGAGCTCGCCCATCTTCGGCCAGAGATCGCGCGGGAACTCGTCCGTGCGGTCGATCTCCGCCGCGCGGGGCGCGATTTCGGATTGTGCAAAACTGCTGACGGTGTCGCGGATCATGTCCGCTGTTTCGCCAAGGTCGAAGTCGAGGGAGCGTGTGTTGGGGATCATGGACGGCAATCTACCCAGCGCCGCGCAGAACGCCAGTTGCCGTTTGGCCTGCTTTTGGGACGAGCCTCAGGGTTCGTCCGAGGCCCGTTTCCAGAACAGGTAATAGAGGCTCATCAGCGTCATCACGCCAAACACCGCGAGAATCGTCGCCGCGAAGCGGGGCGCGCCCGTTTCAAGGCCGCTGTCCTTGAACGTATCCACAGCCCCGATCACGAAGCCGAGCAGCGACAGCACCAACACCACGATCCACGGCATCTGCGCCAGCAGGCGGCCTGAAACTACGCCGACACGGCGGGAATGGCCGTTGACGACCTTCGCCTTGCGCTCCGCTTCCGCGAACAGGCTGGCCGGATCCTTGCCGGGCTCGACCACTTCCATGTCATCAATCAGGTCGCGCAAGCGGTTGGCCGCAGCCGGCGCGATGCGTTCGGACGGCTTGTCGAAATCAGGCAGCCCCTCGCGCACGTCAGAGGTGACGGGCTTGGCCACGACGGGTTTCGGCGCTTCCGCCGGAACAGCTTCGTGTGTCTCGATCTTTTGCTGGGCCGCACTGAGGATGCGCGACACGCGCTCTGCCATCGTGCGGCTGGCGCGCGCCAGCCCCTCGGCCGTAACTTCGGCCTGCGGCGCCTGCACCGCTTCAACTTCCGGCTCGGCCTGCTCAACAACCGGCGGCGCTTCAACAATCGGCGCTGCCGGCGGCGGAGGCGGAACCAGCGTTGCGCCCGGCGGCAAGGCAATCTCGGCCGGCGGCAGGATCGCGCCCTGTGTCCGCTCGGCCAGGCGGCGAACCGCCTCGGCAATCTCGCCAGACGCACGCGGGCCCGCGCCGCCATAAACATCGTCGTCGTTGACGGCTTCCGTCGGCGCTTGCACGCGCGGCGGCTCGTCATTCGTGTCCATCTGCGGCGTCACGATCGGCGTGGGCGCCGACGGGAAGCCGCTCGGGTGATCCAGGAACAGCGCCTTCTCGGCGGCGCGGCGGCGCACCAGCGCATCCACGATCATCACGCGGCCATGCAGCTTGGCCTTGCGCCACAGGTCGAACCCGTTGGCGGCGGCCAGATAGTTGCCTGAGTTGATCTGCGCGAGAATGTCGGACTCGCGGAACTGGTTGATCGAAATGTTGAACGTCAGCGACGCCAGCGCATCGAACTGCCCCTGCATCAGCGGCGCATAGATGAGGCTGCCGAGCGCCTGCTCGACCGGACGCAGGTCGTGCTTCAGCAGCTCTTCGGCATCCTTCGGCGTGATCGTCAGCCCCTCGCGCGCCGTGCGCACGTGGCCATAGCCGATGGTCCAGCGGCCATCGGGCAGTCGAACAGCAATTTCGCGAAAGCCCTCAAAGCTCTTGATGAGCTCGATGCCTGCGGGGGAAATACGCATACGACCCGTCATCGTCCTGACCTGGCACAATTGCCCAGGAACTCGCCTGTCCGGTGCAATCGGGAAGCCAGTCGCTTATCGCGCGACATGAAGCTTAAAGCAGGACCAGGCTCGCCAGCCCGAGAAAGACGAAAAAGCTCGCCATATCAATCGACGTCAGCACAAAGACGGATGACGCCACCGCCGGGTCAGCCCCAAAGCGGCGCAAGGTTAATGGGGCAAGAATGCCGATCATGCCCGCCCAGCAGAAGGTGAACGTCATCGACGTCCCGATAACCAGGCTGAGCGTCGGCGAGTGGAACCACGCCAGCACAATCAGCGCCGCCGACCACGCAATGATGAGTCCGTTGATCAAGGCTGTAAGGCCCTCACGGCGGATGGCGCGTCGGATCATCGGCCCCTCAAGGTCGCGCTCGGCGATGGCGCGCACCGACACGGCCAGCGCCTGCGATCCGGCATTGCCGCTCAGCCCGGCCACCACCGGCATCAGGAAGGCCAGCGCCACCACCTGATCGATCACGGGCGCAAACAGCGAGACGATGGCCGAGGCAAAGAACGCCGTGATGAGGTTAACCGCCAGCCACGGAATGCGCGCGCGCACGGCGGAGAAGACCGACTGGTTGACACCTGCTTCGCTAACGCCGGACAGGGCGAGGATGTCTTCCTCCGCCTCTTCCTGGATAACGTCGACCACGTCGTCGATCGTGATCATGCCGGTGAGGCGCCCGGCCTCGTCCACCACGGGGGCGGAGGCAAGGTTGTACTGACGGAACAGGTAGGCGACCTCTTCCTGGTCCATCTCCGGCCGCACGTGCACGGCCGTTTCCTTCATGATCTCGTTCAGCGGCTTTTCCCGGCCATGCCGCAGCAGGCGCGACACCGGAACGCTGCCCTGCAGGCGGAAGGCCGGATCGACGATGTAGATCTCGAAGAATGTCTCCGGCAGGTCGTCTTCCTTGACCGTCCGCATGTGATCGATCGCCTGCCCCACCGTCCAGAACACGGGCGCAGCGACGAAGTCGCGCTGCATCAGGCGGCCGGCGGATTCCTCGTCGAACGACAGCGCGCTCTCGATCGCTGCCCGGTCCGTCGCCGAAACGCGGGTGAGAATGCGGTCGCGCCGGTCTTCCTCGAGGTCGCTCAGCAGGAACGACGCGTCGTCGGAATCGAGATGCCCGATCATCGACGACACGGCCGCATCGGTCAGTTCATGCAGCGCCTCAAGGCGCGCGGAATCCGAAAGCTCGGCCACCGCCTCGGCCGGCAGCGCCTTGCCCAGCAGGTGGATCGCCTTCCGGAAAGCTTCCGGCGGCAGGTGCTCCAGCAAGTCGGCCACGTCGGCAGGGTGAAGCTCTTTCACCGTCCGCCACAGGAAAGGCTTGTCGCCATCGCCCACGGCGCCCACCACCTGCGCGATGAAACCGGGCGAGATCACGCCCTGCGTTTCAACGACATCAGGGGTCTCAACAGCAGATTCGGGCGCGTTCGGGTCGCGGGTGTCATTCATGGCGACCTCCCAACTCCCGAACGGCGTTCTCTCTGTTGATGTTGCTGGTGCGGTCGAGAAGACTCGAACTTCCACGCCTTGCGGCGCTACCACCTCAAGGTAGTGCGTCTACCAATTCCGCCACGACCGCACGCCGAAGCAAGGGCGCCGTATAAGCCGGGTTTGCAGGATTGTGAAGTGCCAAAGTCGGGTGCGGCAAACTGAACGAAAAGCTCGTGGAATCCGGGCCTATTGCTCGGTGGCGTAGTAGTCCGCCACCAGCGCCGGGCCGGTGATGTTCACGGAAATCCGGTCGTTCTCAATCACCAGCTCGCCCCGGGCGATGGGGTGGTTATTGGCCAGGATCCAGACCCGGTCGTCTTCCTTGGTATCCAGCTGGATCACCGCACCCCGGCCCATCCGCAGCAATTGCTGCATGGGCATAAGCGACCGCCCGAGAAGGACGGTGATTTCAACGCCAACCTGATCCAGTTGCGACTGCACGCGGAAGCTCCGATATACACCCGGCATTCTTTTCCCCGTTCGATTGCGGACAGGTTAATGACGACGGAATGGGCCATTTCGGAGGGTTTGGTCGGCTACCCGGAAGCGGTTGCCGCCATGGAATCGCGCGCCGCGGCCATCGCGACCGGCGAAGCCAATGAGCTGATCTGGCTGCTGGAACACCCCCCGCTCTACACCAAGGGCGCCTCCGCCCAGGACGGCGACCTGCTCGACCCCACCCGCTTCCCCGTCTTCGACACCCAGCGCGGCGGCCAGTTCACCTATCACGGCCCCGGCCAGCGCGTGGCCTATGTGATGCTCGACCTCACCAAGCGCGGCCGCGATGTGAAGCAGTTCGTCTGCTCCCTCGAGGACTGGGTGATCCAGACCCTCGCCACGTTCAACGTAAAGGGCGAGCGCCGCAAAGGCCGCGTCGGCGTCTGGGTCGACCGCACCCGCCCCGGCGGCCCCAACACAATCAAGAATGTCCGCGAAGACAAGATCGCCGCCATCGGCGTCCGTCTGAAGCGCTGGGTCAGCTATCACGGCATCAGCATCAACGTGGAACCGGACCTCTCTCACTTCGGCGGCATCACCCCGTGTGGCATCGCCGAGCCCGGCCTCGGCGTCACCTCGCTGGAAGACCTCGGCCAGCTGATCCCGATGCACGAAGTCGACGTCGCGATGAAGGTGGCGTTCGAGCGGGTGTTTGGCGAAGTCGTCCGTGTTGCCCCGCCGCTCTAACCGCCGGCGCCCGTCCTCCCCTGCGTAGCGCAGCGAAGCGGGGGAGGTGGCCCGAAGGGCCGGAGGGGGCGAGTCCATCTCACCGGCCCACGAAGTGTCATCCCGCTGATGTGATCCAACAATCCCCGCGCGGCCCGCCCCCATCCCCCCTTCGGGGTACTTCCCCCGCTTCGCAGGGGAAGACGACAACGTCGTATCGTGATCAGGGTCCAATCGCTTGCGGCCCTCACCCCCCACTCAACGGCGGCAACAGCGCAATCTCATCACCAGCCGAAATCCGCGTCCCCGCTTCATCCGCCACCAACTCCTGATTGACGGCAATCCGCACCGTCTTCGCGCGCAGCACATCCGCCAGATCGGGGTTCAGCTCCGCCAGACGCGCCCGCAACTCGGCCGCCGTCGCGACGCCATCCGGCAAAGCCACAGACGCCGCGCCAAACGCGTCTTTCAATCGCCCGAACAGAAGAACCGTCCCGCTCATCCGCCGGTGGTCGACATGTTGCGCGCGCTCGCCGGCGTCGCCAGACGCGCCGCGTCGAAATCATGGCCTTTCGGCTTGCGCTCGATGGCGCCGAGAATGGCCTCGCGCAGCTTCTCGCCCGACGGATCGGACCGCAGCGCCTCACGCAGGTCCGCCCCATCCTCGCGGCCAAGGCACGTATACAGCCGCCCCGTGCAGGTCACGCGCACGCGGTTGCAGCTTTCGCAGAAATTGTGCGTCAGCGGCGTGATGAAGCCCAGCTTCCCGCCGGTCTCCGCCACCTTCACATAGCGCGCCGGCCCGCCCGTCGTGTAGTTCACATCGCTCAGCGTGAACTGCTTCTCCAGATCACCGCGCACTTTCGCCAGCGACAGGAAGTCCTCTTCGCGGTTGGTCTCTGCCTCGCCCATCGGCATGGTCTCGATCAGCGTCATGTCCGCGCCACGCTGGTGCGCAAAGCGGATCAGGTCGGGGATCTCCGCCTCGTTGACGCCAGCCAGCGCCACCGTGTTGATCTTCACTTTCAGTCCGGCGGCAATCGCCGCGTCGATCCCGCGCAGCACGTCGTCCAGCATGTCGCGCCGCGCGATGCTTTCGAACAGGTCGCGCTTCAGCGTATCCAGCGAGACGTTGATCCGCCGCACGCCGATGGCCGAAAGTTCGCCTGCATACTTCGACAGCAGCGTGCCATTGGTCGTCAGCGTCAGCTCGTTGAGGCCGTTGCCCAGATGGCGGGAGAACCGCGCCATCAGCTCCATCACATCCTTCCGCACGAGCGGCTCGCCGCCTGTGATCCTCAGCTTGTCCACGCCGAAGGACGCAAACGCCGTCACCAGCTCGTCCAGCTCCTCGAACGACAGCACGTCCTTGCGCGGCAGGAAGGTCATCCGCTCCGGCATGCAGTAGGTGCAG
>JAOATF010000245.1 GCA_030158285.1 Hyphomonadaceae bacterium | reverse complement strand
CGGTCGTCGACATAGACCTGATCGTCGTAGGCGGCGTCCATCAGCTGGTCGCGGCTCTTCACATAGCCGGGGCGGGTGGCGAGCGCCTGCAGGATCAGGAATTCGGTAACCGTCAGCCGCACGATCTTGCCATCCCACTGGCAGGCATGGCGGTTGGGGTCGAGCGTCAGGCGGCCTCGCACGATCGGCTTCTTGTCGCCGTCCTCGGGCGTCGCCGAGGCGCCGCGCGAGCGGCGGAGGATGGCTTTGACCCGCTCGGCAAGGAGACGGGTGGAGCAGGGTTTCCGGATGAAGTCGTCGGCGCCGATGTTGAAGCCGACCACTTCGTCGATCTCGTCGTCCTTGGAGGTCAGGAAGATCGCCGGGAGGTTGGAGGTCTGGCGCAGCTTCCGGAGCAGCTCCATGCCGTCCATCTTCGGCATTTTCACGTCGAGAATGGCGATGTCTGGCGGGTTTTCCGACAGGCCGGCAAAGGCCGCCGCGCCATCGTGGTAGGCGCGGACCTGGTAACCTTCCGCCTCGAAGAACACCTTCAACGATTCAACGATGTTTTCGTCATCGTCGACCAGGGCGATGGTAGCCATTCCAGAATCTCCCGGCGGGGCGTCCCGCCCCGCTGCAAGGCGCCATAATCGGGGGCTGCGGGCGCTAGGGCAAGGGGCCACAAGCGTTTGACTCTCAATCGATTCCGGCCCGGGGCGCTCATCTGGCACGCGAATTGAAACACCCGTCCTACGGGAAGACGGCCTCCGGGCTGGCCCGGTCAGCAGTGGAGGGCGCCATGCAAGTGGTAACCATCAGCGGGTTCAAGGGCGGCACGGGGAAAACCACCCTGGCGTGCCTTCTGGGCGTGGCCGCGACCAAGGACGGCCTGCGCACGGCCTGCCTCGACCTCGACCGCAACACCCGCAACCTGTCCAGTTTCCTGACACTCCGCCGGGCCTCCCGGCTGGAAAGCCCCGATCACGTCATGCTGATGGATACGGAGGAAGACGCCCGGACCAACGCCCGGCCCAAGCATTCCGGCCGCCTGGAGCCGCTGGTCCGCATGGCGGCGCTGGATGGCTATGACCTGATGATCATCGACACGTCCTCGGGCAACCTGTCGGACGTTTACGAGGCCCATCTTTTGGCCGACCTGATCCTGACCCCAATGAATGAGAGCCCGGCCGACATGCACGGGCTGTTCGCGCCGATCGGCTCGCCCGCCGCGCCGCGCATCAACTATCGCGACATGATCGACACGGTGCGCTTCGACCGCCGGCGCGCAGGCCTGCCGGTGCAGCGCTGGCAGGTGGTGATGAACCGCGTCGCCGCCCTGCCGAGCAAGATCGGCACGATCATCAATGACCGCGTCGCCAAGATGGCGACCGAGGCCGGCTTCGAGACGATCTGGAGCCTGCGTGACCGTGTCTCGCACCGCGCCCTGGCGCTGGAAGGCCGCACGGTTTTCGATACGCCGGTTGATGGCAAGCTGACGATGAGCGAGCTGTCGGGCCGCTCCGAAGTGCGGGCGCTGCTCTCGCTCCTCTCGCGCGCGCCGGAGCGTGTTGTGACTCTCAATCCGGGCGCGGATCACAAGGCCGAGCCCAAGATGGATGAGAAGATCGCGGCGTAAGGTCCGGATTTAGGACTCGGAACTGTCGCATCGGTCGACTAGTTTCCGGCGCACATTGATCGCGCTGGAGAGTTCCATGATTCGCACGGTGATGGCTTCGGCCATGGTTCTGGCGGCGGCTGCGTGCGCCACCACCACCTATCGCACGGCGGAGGCGCCGACGCCGGTGCAGTCCGCGGACAGCTATTTCGTGAAAGGCTCGACCGCCGTGAAGACGCGCGCGGCGGCGCGTCATCCGAAGGCCGCCAAGAACGTGATCCTGTTCATCGGCGATGGCATGGGCATTTCCACCATCACAGCGGCGCGCATCTATGCTGGCCAGCGCAAGGGCGTGGATGGCGAGAGCTACCAGCTGGCGATGGAGCAGCTGCCGTACTCAGCTTTCTCCAAGACCTACACGCATGACAGCCAGGTGGCGGATTCCGCGCCGACGGCCGTGGCGATGACCACGGGCGTCAAATCGTACAACGGCACGCTGGGCATCACGCAGGCGACCAACATCAAGGACTGCGCGACAGCCGCGGGCCATGGCACGACCTCGCTGTGGGAACTGGCCGAAGCGTCGGGCATGGCGACGGGCGTGATCTCGACCGCGCGCATCACGCACGCAACGCCGGGCGCAACCTATGCCGAGACGACGGAGCGCGACTGGGAATCCGATGCTGATGTTTCCGCCGCCGGCAAGGCTGCGGGTTGCAAGGACATCGCATCGCAGCTGGTCGACTGGACGAAATCGAATGGCGACGGATTCGAAGTGATCCTCGGCGGCGGACGTTCTGGATTCCTGCCGGAGACGATGGTTGATCCGGAATATCCGGCGATGAAGGGCCGCCGCAAGGATGGCCGCAACCTCGCCGACGAGTGGAAGGCGCAGGCGCCCAACCGTACACTGGTGACCGACAAGACCGGATTCGATGCGTTCGACTGGAAAGGCAAAGGCCAGATCTTCGGTCTCTTCGAGCCGTCTCACATGCAGTACGACCTCGACCGCGCCAAGGACGGGAAGGGCGAGCCGACGATCAAGGACATGACCACGGCGGCGATCACGCGCCTGTCGCAGAACCAGAGCGGCTATGTGCTGATGGTTGAAGGTGGCCGCGTCGACCACGGCCTGCACGCGGGCGATGCGCAGCGTGCGCTGGGCGATGCGGCGGCGTTGGACGAGGCGATTGCGGCGGCTGTTGCGGCGACCGATCCGGAAGAGACGCTGATCATCGTGACGGCGGACCATTCGCACACGCTGGTGATTCAGGGTTATCCGGATCGCGGCAACCCGATCCTCGGTCTCGTCAAGGAAGGCGGCAAGCTGACCACGGCGCGCGATGGCAAGCCGTACACCACGCTGAGCTTCGCCAACGGCCCGGGTTCGGTGTGCAAGGCGCAGCCGGACGGAAAGTGGCTGTGCGACCGGCCGGACCTGACGAATGTGGACACCACTGCGCTGGGCTTCCAGCAGCAGGCGCTGGTGCCGCTGTCGTCGGAGACGCATGGCGGTGAGGATGTGGCGATCTTTGCAGGCGGGCCGGGAGCGAATCTTTTCTCGGGCGCGGTCGAGCAGAACGAGATCTTCCACGTGATGGCGCAATCGCTCGGCCTCACACACTAAATCGCCTTCAATCCGCCGACATGGCCTGGCAGACAAAGCGCATACGGGAGACCCTGATGCGCCTTGTCCTGCCAGTCCTGCTGGTGTTTTCGCTGGTTGGCTCTGCTCTGGCCCAGCCCGCGCCGCGCGTAACCATCGAGGATGATGTAGCGCCTGAGACGATGGTTGCGTGCGCGGGCCTGCGTCTGGCGCAGGCGGAGGCGGCCAAGCGCAAGGGTGCGCCGGACAAGCTGGCGAACGCTGCGGCGGATGCCTGGATCCTGTCGGGTGCTGATGTTGCCAAGGCGCGTGCAGAGGCGGCCAAGCTTGCCAGCGCTGCGGCGGACGCTATGGCGAAGACGGCGGACGATTGCGCGGCCTTCGAAATCCGGTCGGCGCCGCCCGCGGGAGGGTGAGATGATTTTGCGTCCGGGTCTGGTTGCGGCGCTGGCCGGCTTCGCGGCGGCGTGTGGTCCGGCGAAAGCGCCGGCTGAACTGACGCCTGCCAAGGAGTCAGATCAACCGCCGGCGGCTAAGGCGGTGACGTTCGAGCCGCTGTCCAAGACTGCTATCTCGATCACCGGGCCGATTGCGCTGAGCGTCGAGCCGAGCTTTGGCGAGAATGCGCCGCCATCGATGAAGATGGCGACGGGCACGGGCGTGGAATTCATCACGGAGCTGATCCCCGGCGGAGCGGAGCAGGCGATCTCCGTCGACTGGCGCGCGATCTTTGGCGAGGCGATGCCGGTGAGCGGTGTGTCGCCGCCGGGCGGACCGAGCATCGACATGCATTCGATCGTCAAGGAGACCGTGCCGAAGGAAGCGGTGAATGGCGGCCTGTGCGGCGCGGAGCCGACGTCGTTCATCGCGATGGCGTCTGGCCTTGAGAGCGCTGGCCAACCCTTTATGGCGATCGCGGCGTTTGGCGGCGACACATGGCCGCCCGCCAATGCCGACAAGCTGTGCGGGATTTTCACCTACATCCCGCCCGCGCTGAAATAGCTGTCGCTATTCGACCGCCGAATAGATCAGCGCGCGGATCTTGGATTGCTCCTCGAGGCCGCCGGCGGGGATGAGCTGCACCATGTAGACGACGGTGAGGCCCAGCTCGGGGTCGACCCAGTAGGTGGAGTGGTAGGCGCCGCCCCAGCCATAGTCGCCGACCGAGCCGAGATTGCCCATCACGCTCGGATCCTTGGTGACGCGGAAGCCGAGGCCGAAGCCCTGTCCCGGCTGGTAGGTGGCGCTGACCAGCGTGTCGTGTGTCATCAGCTCGACCGTCTTGCGCGAGAGGTAGCGCTTGCCATCGAACTCGCCGCCGCGGCGGAGCATTTCGAGGAAGCGCGTATAATCCTGTGCGGTCGAGAGAAGCCCGGCGCCGCCGGCGAAGGCCTTGCACGGTCCGCCCGCATAATGGCCCTGGCCGATATGGCCTGAGCCCACCCAGCTGCCAGGCGAGGGCGCGCGTTCAGCCTTGCCGTCCTTGGCGGTGTAGACGACGGCGAGACGATCGGTCTTTTCGGACGGCAGGCAGAAGCTGGTGTCGGTCATGCCGAGCGGATCGATCAGGCGCTCCTTCAGGAACACGTCGAGCGACTGGCCCGAGAGCTTTTCGACCACGACGCCGAGAATGTCGGTGTTGTAGCCATAGACCCATTGTTCGCCCGGCTGCGCCGCCATCGGCAGCTTCGCCATCTTTGCGACGACAGCGGAAACCGGCTCGGTCTTGTCGGCGAAATACCAGCCGAAGACGCCGGCGTCGCGCCAGGCTTTCTCGCCGGGGCCGGAGCCGTAGGAGATGCCGGCGGTGTGGCTGAGCAGGTCGCGGATGGTGATCGGGCGCTTGGCGGGAACGACATCATGGCCGCCCTTGGCATTCGTGACGGCAACCGTTGTGCTGGTCCATTCGGGCAGGAATTTGCCGAGCGGATCGTCGATCACCAGCTTGCCTTCTTCCATCAGCATCATGATGGCGACGCTGGTGAGCGCCTTGGTCTGCGAGGCGATGCGGAAGATGTCGTTTTCTTCCATGCGATCGCCGGCTTCGCGGTCGCGCCAGCCATAGGCGTTGGAGAACACGTCGCGGCCATCCTGCTGGATCATCACCACGGCGCCAGCGATCTTTCCGTCGTCGACATACTTGCGCATCGTGGCGTCGAGCACCTGCAAGCGGGACTGCGAGAGGCCATGCGGCGCATCATTGGCGATGGGCCCGTGCGCCAGAGGCGCAACGGGCGCGAGCGTGGGGGCGCGGTCGGTCCCGGTGACCGACACCACGCAGCCCGGCAAGGCCGCAAGGCAAAGGCCCGCCAGAAGCATTGTACGCAGCTGCATGGTCTTTTCTCCCCAAGTCTTGTCGACGTCTTTGAACGGACGATGGCAGGTGGCGTGGCGCGGTCAAGCATGTCGCTTGGTGAAAGTGGTTGGCGGCAACCGCGACCGGCCTCCGCCTGCTTCGCAGTCGGCCCCTTCCGGCCCTTTGGGCCTGCCCTGCGCTATCGCTCCGGGCGTTCGTTGCTCGAATTGGTCCACCGGACCAATTCGTCCGCTGCGCGGACCGCGCCTCACTCCCCGCTTCGCGGGGCAGGACCACAAACCGC
>JAOATF010000244.1 GCA_030158285.1 Hyphomonadaceae bacterium | reverse complement strand
AGAAACTGCCGGAAGGCTTCCAGCGTTCGGAATTCCTGCGCGAGCGCGGGATGGTGGACATCGTCTGCCACCGCAAGGAACTGACGCCGACGATCGGCTCGGTGCTCGGCATGCTGATGCCGCCGGCCCGTGGCAAGCGCGCCAAGGCGGTCGAGGACGTGGCCGCGAAGTAGGGTGCACGCAGATCTGAAACTGGAAACAGCCGCGCGATGCGCGGCTGTTTCTGTTTCGACCCTGCTTCTGGCAGGCGTTAGTCCATCAGCACGCCCCAGCTGTCACACTTGCCGCCGAACGGGGCGGCAGCGGCGGTGAGTTTCTTCTGGGTTTCGATGACCAGCTCGTAGGTGAGCTTCGATTCGAGCTGCACGATGAAATAGGTGTCTTCCTCGCGCATGGCGGCATCGGGATAGAGATCGACGATCGCGTC
The DNA here is from genome assembly GCA_030158285.1 of Hyphomonadaceae bacterium. Classification (GTDB taxonomy): domain Bacteria; phylum Pseudomonadota; class Alphaproteobacteria; order Caulobacterales; family Hyphomonadaceae; genus UBA7672. Next base: position 24,998 of record JAOATF010000244.1, on the reverse strand, counting down.
GATTGCATCCGCCATGGCGTCGGCGTTGGGAACATCAACGTTGAAGTCGATCAGGGCGACGGCGGAGAAATCGAAGCCGCTTTCCTGCAGGCTGCGGAAGACATCGCCATCGGCGTCGATTGGCCAGCTCATGTGATTTTCCTCAACCGTTGCATCGGACGGCAGACGACAGGGATTCTGGCGCGAGCGAAAGCGGGCGCGCGTTTCAGATTCGCATCGTTTCGATGACAGCGCGAAGGCTGGTGGACACGACCTTCCGGATCAGTGCGCCGCGCTTGAGACCAGCGCTTCCCTGATCTTGAACGGCGCGTCCTTGAAGGCGGGGCCGAGGTCTGTGGCGATTTCGGGCGAGGCGCCGGGGAGGGCGAGGCTGGCGCGCAGCTGGGCGACGGTCAGGTGCTGGATGATCGCCCAGCCTTCGCGGGTGTCGAGGTCGCCAGGGCGGCAGCCATTCTGGGCGAGATCGAGCAGGGAGGCGGGCACGGGCAGGCCCATCTGCTTGACCGCCGAGATGAGATCATTGCCGCTCTGGATGGCGAGGCAGCTGTCGCTGAAGGCGTTGTGGCCCATGCGGGGCACGATCACCAGCCGCTTGGGCGCGCTGAGCTTGTCGTAGGCGGCGACCAGCGTATCGACCTTGATGCCGCTGTCGTTTTCGGCGGCGATGATCATGGTGGGCTTGGGCGTTGCGCCGGGGCCTTGCGGAGGCACGGGCGCCCAGCCGATCACGCTGTCGATGCGGGGATTGTCGATGGCGGCGAACATGGTGCCGCCGCCAGCGGAGTGTCCGATGGCGGCGATGGTGTTCATGTCGATGAGGCCGGCGAGCGGGCCTTGCGTGCTGGACTTCGCCATCAGGTCGAGCGCGGCTTCGAGGGCGGCGGCGCTGGAGGCGCGGCGGCCGGCCATGTCGCGCGAAGGGGAGGCGAAAGAGGCGAATCCGTACTCGGTGAAATCGACCGAGGCGACGACGAAGCCCCATGAGGCGATGCCTGACAGGAGATTGCCATGGCCGCTGCGCCAGCCGCCGGCGCCGTGCGAGACGATCACCAGCGGATAGGCCGCGCCCTTTGTTGCGGGCGCATCGCGGAAGGCGGGGATGGCGACCTTGAGGTCGACGGTGTCCGGTATCTTCTTGAGCATGCCGGCGAGCATGGGCGGGACGGGCTCGGTCTGCAGGTAGACGTCGTTGGTGCGGCCCTGGGCGGCGCCGGCGGCGGCGGGATAGTAGACCTCGATCTTGCGGTCGCTGAGGCTGAAGGTGAGGACGCCGACCTCGTGGGGGCCGCGTGCGGTGTAGATGGCGGGCGCCGCCGGCGAGGGCTGGCTGGCGCAGGCGCCGAGCATGAGGGCGGTGGCAATGGCTGCGACGGCGTGGCGCCAGCCCGTGGAAATGCCGCTCATGGTCGTCGTCCTCTTCTTCCGCCGATGTGAGTCGTCCTGCAGACGTGTTTACGCATATGGCGGCAAACGGATCGCAAGGCGGGCGCTTGTGCCAGTGGGCGCCGCCGGGGGAGGTATGAAAACGTTTAGGTGATCGTGGTGGGGTCTGGCGGATTGCCAGACGTCCAGGTCTTGGGCGCCACCCACGAGGTCGCGCATGTGTGGATATTGCGACGACAACTCTCCCTCACCGGGAACAGGGTTTGCCTTCGGGCAAAGCCTCCCTAAGTAGCCGTCTGGGTGGGTTGCGAAAAAGGGTATGACTTGGGCGACGCCACCATTGTTTCAGCCGAACTGGACAGGTTTCGTCGCAATGGCGGCGGGCGGGTCTCGCCGGCGTGGGGGACTGCGCATATCCGCAAGGCGCTGGTCGAGCTGGGCGATCCGCAGGACCGGATTGCGCCGGCGGTGCATGTCACCGGGACCAACGGCAAGGGATCGACGGGCGCGTTTATCCGCGCGATGGCCGAGGCGGCGGGCTTGCGCGTGCATGTGTTCACCTCGCCGCACCTGACGCGGGTGAACGAGCGCATCCGGGTGGCGGGCAAGCTGGTGAGCGATGAGGCGCTGGCCGATGTGCTGGGTGATGTGCGGCGCCGGACGGAGAACCTGACCTATTTCGAGGCGCTGACGACGGCGGCGTTCTGCCTGTTCGCGCAGGAGCGGGCGGATATTTCGATCATTGAAGTAGGCGCGGGCGGGGCGACGGACGCGACCAACGTAATGAAGCGGCCGGCCGCCTGCGTGGTGACGCCGATCAGCCGCGATCACGAGACGCTGTTCAATGTTTCGGGCGTGGCGGCGATTGCGCGGCTGAAGGCGGGGATTTTCCGCGAGGGTGTTCCCGCGATCGTGGCGGAGCAGCCGGCGATTGCGCTGGGCGTGCTGCGCGAGGAGGCGCGGGCGATCGCGGCGCCGATGCTGTGCGCGGGCGAGGACTGGCGCGCCGGCTGGGATGGCGGTGCATTCGTCTATGAGGGCGCGAAGCTGCAGGTGCGGGCGCCGTGGCTGGGGCTGCGCGGCGGGCACCAGGCGCAGAATGCCGGCGCGGCGTGCGCGGTGATCGAGCAGCTGGGCGATAAGCGGATCACGGCGGAGGCGATGGCGGCGGGCCTGCGCGAGTGCACGTGGCCAGCGCGGTTGCAGAAGCTGATGCCGGGGCCGCTGGTGGGCGACGGCGCCGTGTGGGTCGATGCGGCGCACAATCCGGGCGGGGCGGCGACGCTGGCCGAGGCGATCCGCGCGAACCGCGACGCGGGGGAACGCGTGGCCGTGGTGTTCGCGATGCAGGCGGTGAAGGACATCGAGGGCGTGCTGGCCGAGCTGGCGCCGGTGGCGGATCTGTTCGTTACGTGTCCGCTGCCCGATAGCGGCGGGCAGGAAGGCGGGCCGGGCGCGGACCCGCGGCATGTGGCGGGGATTATCGCGACGCTGGGCGGACGAGCGGAAGTGGCGGGTGATCTCGCCGAGGCCGTGCTGATGGCGCGCGGGACGGCGGACCGGGTCTACGTGGCGGGTTCGGTCTATCTGTGCGGGGCGGCGCTGCGGCTGAACGAGGAGCGGGTGGAGTAGGGTATCTCTCACCACGCCGTGACCGCCAGCTGATCCAGCGCAATCGACTTTCGGCCTGATCGCCCCACATAGTCTCAGGAAGATTATGGCTCCGGGGGCTTGATGCGGTCTCTTGCATGGCTGTTGAGCGCGCTTGTCCTGCTGGTAGCAGGGCCAGCGTTTGCGCAGGCGGCGAAACCGTGGGCGCATGAGGGCAGCGATATTGCGCCGGACCCCGCCGTAAAGTTCGGCGTGCTGCCGAACGGGATGCGGTATGCGCTGATGCGCAATGCGCTGCCGCCGGGGGCGGTGTCGATCAGGCTGTCGGTGGCGTTCGGCTCGCTCTACGAGGCGGACGACGAGCAGGGGCTGGCGCACTTCATCGAGCACATGGCGTTCAACGGGTCGCGCAACGTGCCCGAGGGCGAGATGGTGAAAATCCTCGAGCGGCTTGGGCTCGCCTTTGGCGCGGACACCAATGCATCGACGGGGCAGGACTTCACCACCTACACGCTGGAGCTGCCGAACGCATCGGATGCGCTGGTGGACGAAAGTCTGTTCCTGCTGCGCGAGACAGCGAGCGAGCTCTCCTTCGATGCGGGCGCGATCGATCGCGAGCGTGGCGTCGTGCTGTCGGAGTGGCGGCGCGGCGACAACTTCCAGCGGCGGCGCAATGACCAGGAGATGCAGTTCCTGCTGCCCGGCGCGCGGGCGGTAGAGCGCATGCCGATCGGCAAGGCGGAGGTGCTGGAGACGGCGCGGCGCGAGCAGCTGGTCAGCCTCTATGATCGCTACTACCGGCCGGAGCGAGCGACGCTGGTGATGGTGGGCGATTTCGACGTGGCGGCGATGGAAACGAAGATCCGCGCAAAGTTCGGCGACTGGGCCGGGCGGGGAGAGACGGGGAAAGAGCCGGATGCAAGCTACGCGCTGGGCGAGCGCGGCATGGAAGCTTCCATGTTCGTGCACAAGGATGGCGGGGATTCGATCAGCGTCTATTCGCTGTCGCCTTACGCCAGACAGAAAGACACGGGCGCACAGCGGCGTCTGGACAATCTCCTGATGTTCGGGATCGGCGCGCTGGGGCGGCGGCTGGCGCCGATGGCCAACTGGGAAGAACCGCCGTTCCGCAATGCAGGGCTCTCCACCGGCGACATGATGGAGATGGCGGACGTCGCGGGCGGCTCGGTGACGGTAATGCCGGAGGGCTGGAAGGATGGTCTGCAGGCGCTGGAGCAGGAATGGCGGCGCGCGCTGGAGCATGGGTTCACGCAGGAAGAGATCCGCGCACAGGTCGAAGCGCTGCGGACGGGGCAGGCGAACCAGGCGGAGCGCGAAGCGACGCGACAGACGGGGACGCTGATGAACGCGCTGCTGTCGTCCATCCAGAACGAGACGGTGTTTGCAACGCCGTCCTCCGGACTGAAACGGTTCGAGACGTGGGCGAAGGGTGTGACGCCGGCGGTGGTGGATGCGGAGTTCCGCAAGCACATGGCGGCAAGCCATCCGTTGTTCTTCATCTCCACGACCGTGGAGACGCCGGGCATGACGGACGCTGTGATGGCAGCCTGGCGCGAGAGCATGGCTGTGCCGGTGGCGCCGCCGGAAGCGCGTGAACGGCTGGTGTTCGCGTACACGGATTTCGGCAAGCCGGGCAAAGTGGTGAAGGATACGCGGATCGCCGACATCGACACGCGCACGATCACCTTCGACAACAATGTGCGGCTGAACATCAAGCGCACGGATTTTTCGAAGAACGCTGTGCAGGTCTCGCTGCGCGTGGGGCAGGGCCTGATCGACATGCCCGAGAGCCCGTTCGGGCTTTCGCAGCTGATGGGCGCGTTTCCGGGCGGCGGGCTGGAGAAGCATTCGGTCGATGACCTGCGTGCGATCCTGCAGGGGCGCGTGGTCTCGGCGCGGTTCGGGCTCTACGGCACGTATTTCGGCGGCACGTATGCGACGACGCCGGCGGACCTCGACCTGCAGCTGCAGGTGGCGGCAGCCTACGTGACGCATCCGGGCTATCGGCAGGAAGCGGAGCGGCGCTGGCGGCAGGGGATCGTGCTGGGCTGGCCACGGCTGGATGCGAATGCGCAGGCGGTGTGGAACGCGAAGGGGATGCGGGCGCTGGCGGGCGGCGACAAGCGGTTCGGCGGCGATCCAGATGATGGCGCGTGGCAGCGTTCGTTTGTGGAGCTGCGGCACTGGCTGACGCCGGCGTTGCAGGACGGGCCTATCGAGATCGCTGTGGTGGGCGATGTGGACGAGGCAACGGTGATCCGTCTTGTCGCGAAGACGTTCGGCGCGCTGCCGAAGCGGGCCGAGGCGCAGACGCAGTTCCAGATCGAGCGGCCTGTGGCGTTCCGCACAGAGCGGACGCCGCTGGTGTTCACGCACGCCGGCGAGGCGAATCAGGCGCTGGCGTGGGTGTTCTGGCCGGTGACGGATGTCGATGCCGACAAGGATCCCCAGGCGGTGCGGGTGCTGGCCGTGCTTGCGGCGATCATGCGGCTGAAGGTGACGGAGGAGCTGCGCGAGACGCTGGGGGCGACCTATTCGCCGGTGGCGGGGGCGACGGCGTCGTCGCTCTACAAGGGCTATGGCTATGTGAATGCCGGGGCGGAGGTGAAGCCGGAGGACGTCGACGAGACGATTGCGGCGATGCGCACGATCGCGGCGGACCTTCGGGCGGGAAAGATCAGCGAGGACGAGTTCAGCCGGGCGATCACGCCCTCGCTGGAGCTGCTGCCGCAGAACGCGACCTCGAACGGCTATTGGCTGAGCTTGATCGCGCAGGCGCAGGGGCGGCCGGAGATGCTGGAGCGCGGCAAGCTGGCGGCAGTGGAAGCAAGCGTGCGCGCGGTGACGATTGCGGATGTCATCGCGGCGGCGCAGCGCTATCTGACGGACGCGAATGCGCAGGACGCGCGGGTGGTGCCGAAGTAGATGGCACAGACGAAAACGGCCCGGGGTCGGAGCCCGGGCCGTCGTCGTTTCTGATCGTCGGGGAGGATATCTAGACGGTGACCGCGCCGAGAGCTTCTTCGAGTTCGGCAAACGAAGGCTGGCTTTCGGACGGGATCTGGCCGCGGCCAATCTCGACGGAAACCTGGGCAGCGTTGCCGTGCAGGTGGGCGACGAGAACGTCCTTGATGATCTTGTAGAACTGGCCTTCTTCATCGATGACCTGGCCGAGGCGCGCGGCGAACGGGCCGACGAAGCCGTAGGCGAGGAACACGCCGAGGAACGTGCCGACGAGCGCCGAGCCGATCAGCTTGCCGAGATATTCCGGCGGCTGGGAGATGGCGCCCATGGTCTTGATGATGCCGAGCACGGCCGCGACGATGCCGAGCGCGGGGAGGGCGTCCGCCATCCCTTGCAGCGCGTGGGCGGGCTTGTGGGCCTCGTGGTGGTGTTTCTCGATCTGCTTGTCGATGACTTCCTCGACCTGGTGCGGATCCTCGAGGTTCATCGTCATCATGCGCAGCGTGTCGCAGATGAGATCCGTCGCGAAATGGTCTTTCAGGATCTTCGGATAGTTCTGGAAGATCGTGGATTCTTTCGGGTTCTCGATGTGGGCCTCGATCGCGACCACGCCTTTTGTCTTCATTGTCTTTGTCAGTATGAACAATAGAGACAACAGGTCGGTGTAATCCTTGGCCTTCCACTTCGGCCCGCCCATGATCTTGCCGAAGCCGCCGCCTGCGGCGAGCACGGTCTTGAACGAGTTGCCGATCAGGAAGGCGCCGATCGCGGCGCCGCCGATCATCATCATCTCGAAGGGCGCTGCCTTGATGATCACGTCGAAATGGCCGCCGGCGAGCATGAAGCCGCCGAACACCATCGCGAAGACGACCACCACTCCGATGATCTGGAACATGACGCGGACCCACCAATTCGTCGAAATTTCTGGTTGTGCCGTTTATGCACGATCAAGCTTAACGCGCCGTGTCGGCCGGACCGGAAAAAGCGTTGAGGACACGTTAAGGCCTGCAGCACAGGCGCTGTCGCAGGGCGCCGCGTGAGCAAGCATGCCTCGCGCGATGCGTGTGTGGCGGGTCCTGCTTGTTTGCTTAGAGTCTCATTTTTTGGTAAAAACTTGAATCAACGTGGAATTCCAACAGGGGCTGGAGCACGACATGAAAGGCAAGGTTCTCGGGTTTGACCCGGCGATCGGAACAGGCGCCATCACCGGCGACGACGGCAATCGCTACAACTTCGCGGCGGCCGACAACAAGTCTCCAGCGCCCCTGAAGCCGAACGACACGGTCGACTTCGAAGTCGATGGAAGTTCCGCGAAGAATATCTATGCGGTGAAGACGGGCTTCAGCATGCCGACGGGCGGTGGCGCATCGACGGGCGCGGCTGCCGGCGCCGGTGCGGGCGGCGACTATGCTGCGATGATCCTCGCGAGGCCGTATGTGATCTGGGCGGCGGTCATCCTCCTCGGCTCGCTGATCGGCGGTTACCTGCAGGCGATTGAACTGATCGGCGGCGGGCCGATGGGTTTTTACGGCTTCGCCGGGTTCATCCTGTCGCTGCTGTTCCTCGTGCCAGTTGCGGCGGCCGTGCTGATCTTCTTCGAACTGACCAATCACGCTTTGACGCCGCTGGCCCGGCTGGTCACGGCTGCGGTTGCGATTGGCGGCCCGATCCTGCTTCCCATCATCGCCGGCATGGTTCTGGGTGTTGGCGCCGGCTTCGGTGGCATGCCGGGCGGCCTCGGCCTTATCGGATTCAACATCAGTCTCGGCATGATTCTGACGGTGGGTGGCGGTGTAATGATCGTGCTGACCTACATGGGCATCGTCAAACTGCCGACCAAGCTGTGATGCAGTTGTGGCCGTAGCCCGCCGGGTTTCGGTCGTCTGACTGCCGCAATCATGAGGCCCCCTGATATGGACCATATCAGGGGGTCTTTTCATGTCTGTCGATCGCAGGCTGGTGTTGCTGGGGCTGGGCGCGACGCTGGTGTCGTTCCGGGCGATGGCGCAGCCGGCGGCTGTCGCGCCCGTCGCAGATGACGCGCCGTTCGCGCTCAAGGTGGCGGCCGGGGCGGAGCTGCGGGCAACCAAGTCCGAAGTTTATGATCCCGCGTATGTGAAGCTAGCCTATCCCATGGGTGATGTGCCCGATGATCGTGGCGTCTGCACCGACACCGTGATCCGCGCCTTCCGCAGCGCGGGCGTCGACCTGCAGGTGGAAGTGCACGAGGACATGGCGGCCAATTTCGGCGCCTATCCGAAAATGTGGGGGCTTACGAAAACCGACCGCAATATCGATCATCGCCGCGTCCCCAACCTCGAGACGCTGTTCAAGCGCAAGGGCGGGTCGCGGACGATCAGCAAAGTGGCTGCAGACTACAAGGCTGGCGATATTGTCAGCTGGCGGCTGACGGGTGGGGGGCTGCCGCATATCGGCGTGGTGACGCGCAAGGTGCGCGGCGGGCAACCGGTGATCGCGCACAATATCGGCATGGGGACGCGCGAGGAGACCTGCCTGTTCGACTGGCCGCTGAATGGCTGGTTCCGGTTCGAGCGCTGGGTTTGACCCAGACAGCCTGATACCAGACGACCTGACGCGGGCCATTTCGCGTGCTAGCCGTTGGGCATGAAGCGATACCTGTTTGCCCTGACCCTGCTGTTGTCGCCGCTGGCCGGAGAGGCGCACGCGCAGAATTTCGCACGCTCCGCGGTGTGCATGCAGGACAATTCGGAATCGGTTTCGCTGTCGGTGATTGCCGGCGATCCGGCGGCGTGGATGGGCCGGTGCGTGAAGGTCGAGGGGCTGTATTCCAACGAGCGCGTCTATGCCGATGCGGATGCGATCTACGGCCTCAACGCGAACGCCATCGGCGGGTTCATCGATGGTACGGCGCCAATGCCGGGGGCGTGGCGCGGAATTTTCGTCGGTCGTGTGGCGGATTGCGCGGTGACGGAAGAGATCCAGCTCAATGCGCAACTGCGCGCGCCCGGGATCAGCCTCAACGGGCGGACGCTGGGGTGCACCACGGGCCAGGGGCCGTACCTGATGTTCATGACGGGGTCGCAGCTGAAGCCGTCCGGGCTGAAGCGGCGCCTGCCGGGCGCGAAGGGCGCGAGCCTCGTGCGGGCGACGGAGGCGTGGGATCACTATGATGGCGTGGTTGCGCTGGCGCAGCTGTTCGAACAGGCGATGCAAAGCGATACGCCGGAGATGCTCGCAGGCCAGCTCAACAATGCGTATGTGGCCGAGCGGCTTTACGCCGGCGATGGATCGGCGCTGGCGGCGCTGAAGACGTCCGCGAAGCGATCGTTCGAAGTGTTCCGGGATACGCGCGTCGCGGATGCGGATCGCTATGCGGCGGAGGCGTGCTGGGGCGTGAAGAAGAATGCCGAGAAGCGCTGGCCGATCGATAGCCGCGATGCGGACAACCAGGGATCGCGTCCCTATGCGTGCCTGCGCGTGGAAGGTCGGCGAGAAGCGGGAGATATCTGGCGCGTGCGCGTGGATGCCTCGCGCGATGTCAGCGGGCTGGAGGAGCCGTAGCTCTCGCCTGTCCGGAAAACATAACGGGCGGCTGTGAGGGTCACAACCGCCCGTCTTGTTGGTGCCGGTCTCTCAGCCGCTAGAAGCGGTTGAACACGAACATGCCGAGCACGCCGCCATCGCCGGAGTCGCCGCCGGACATGAAGCTGTATTCCATCCGGTAGTCCCATGACCCGGAGCGGAAGCCAGCGCCGACGCCGAAGGACGGGCCGTTGATGTCGAGGTCCGGCGGGCTGAAGCCGAGATATTCGCGCGAGACCTTGGCCTGCACATAGCCGGCCTTGCCCATCACATAGCCGCCGCCCGCGATCGGCACCGAGCCCACGAGGTGCACGCCGAGTGGCGTTTCCATGCCGATCTCGCCATCCGCGCCACCGCCGGAGGTGGTGAACTGCGAGCGTGCGCCGCCGATGCCGGCTTCGACTTCAACGGCGATGTTCTGGTTGAAGGCGTAACCCACGCGCGCCATGAAAGCGCCCGGCGAGGGCTGGTCCTCGAAGACAATCGGCAGGCCCTGGGCCGCATAGTCGCGGTCGAGGAAATAGAGGTTGATGCCGCCGCCGATGTAGAAGCCGCTTTCCGACGGCAGGTCCGGCACGACAGCCGGAGCAGGCGCGGGCGGCGGCGGGGCCGGCGCGGGCGTTCCCTGCGCAGCAGCAGGCGCAGCACACACGCCACCAATCGCCGTGGCGACGGCGAGCAACGAAAGTATCTTCACGGATGTCCCCTCCCGAACAGCGCCGGTATGTCCGGCTGCTGGGGGGAATTGTTAGCGCAGAATTCGTGCAACAGGCAATGCGATCAGAGGCCGTAAGCTTTCGCCATCTCCGGGTCTTTCGCGGCGACCTGTTTGGCAAGATCGACGATGACTTTCGCCTGTTTCCACGTGGCGTCGTCCTGCATCTTGCCGTCGAGCATCACGACGCCGGTGCCGTCGGGCATCGCCTCGAGAATCCGTAAGGCGAACTTCACTTCATCAACTTGCGGTGAGAAGACGCGCTTGGCGATGTCGATCTGTCCGGGGTGCAGCGACCACGCGCCGGCGCAGCCCATCAGGAAGGCGTTCTTGAACTGCTGCTCGCACGCGGCGAGGTCGGCGATGTCGCCGAACGGACCGTAGAACGGCTTGATGCCGGCCTGCACGCACGCATCGACCATCTTGCCGAGCGTGTAGTGCCACGGGTCTTGTTGCGCTGCGGCGCGAGGAGCGGCAGCGTCCGCATGCGGATCTTCGATCACCTTGTACATCGGGTGACCACCGCCGACGCGCGTGGTCTTCATCGCGCGGTTGGCGGCAAGGTCGGCCGGCCCGAGCGAGATGCCCTGCATGCGCGGGGAGGCGAGGCAGATCTCTTCGACGAGAGCGACGCCCTGTCCGGTTTCGAGGATGGCGTGGAAGAGGATGGGGCGGGTGACGCCGGCTTTCGCTTCAAGTTGGGCGACCAGCTGGTCAGCGTAATGAATGTCCCACGGGCCTTCGACCTTGGGCAGCATGATGACGTCGAACACGTTGCCGGCTTTGGTGACGATGTCGGTGACGTCGTCGAGGAACCAGGGCGAGTTGAGCGGATTGACGCGCGTCCACAGGCCGGTGCCCGAGGCTTTCCAGTCGAGCATCTTCGACATCTCGATGGCGCCGGCGCGGGCGGCATCCTTGGCGTCGGAGGGAATGGCGTCCTCGAGGTTGGCGAGGATGACATCGACCTTGGCGGCCATGTCCGGCGTCTTGGAGCGGACCTTCTCGTTATGGCCGGGCACGAAGTGGATCATCCGTTCCAGCCGCACCGGTAGTTCGCGGGCCGGCTCGGGCGCGCCGATGGCCAGCGGCTTGAAGAACTGGCGAGGCGTGCGTGTGCTCATGTTCGTGCCCGTTTCTGGTCCAGCGACGGCGAGGAAGGGCATATCCTTCCAATTTCCATGCTGCATTGCCGTAGGGAGGGTCCGGGTTCAAGCCACTCCATCGCCCAATAGCCTGCTTGTTTATGAAACTCACTCGCATTATCAGTTGGCTTCTCTGTAGGCCAAATTACAGCGGGCCACAGAAACGGGGAGGCGAGATCGGGAATGACGGGCGCGCAGCTTTTGACGGCGCTGATCCTGCTTGCGGCCAGTGTCGGGGCAGGATTGCTGCTGCGGCGGGCCTGGAGCCAGCGCAGCGCATCGCGCGCCGGGTTGATCCTTGGCGCCTGGACGGTGCTGGCGGGGCTGCTGGTTGTGGCGGTTGTGCCGATGGGCGGACCGCGGGGCGTGTTCATCGCTGCGACGCTGATCTCGGTTGGCATTCTCGGGGTGGCGGCGTCGAACCTTCAGGTGCGGCCTGCGCGGGCGGCGGCGGACAAGGCGTCGCTTGCGCCTGAACCGTCGGATCGCCAGTCGCGCGCGTGGCGCGGCGTGCTGCGTTTCCTGCTGGCGGGACCGATTGGCGGCATTGCGGCGATGGGCGTGGCGGTGGCGTGGACGGTGTGGCTGCCGGCCGACGCCAAGACGCGGATCGTGGCGGGCGGGCTGGTTGCGCCGCTGCTGTGGGGCGCGCTGATGGCGTGGACGCTGTCCGACGACAAGATCATCCGCGCGACGGCTGTGCTGCTGGGTGTGGCCGTCGTGACGTTCGGCATCGCCGCGATCAAGGGATTTGGGTGAAGGTCATGGCTGAAGCAAAAGCTGGCAAACCGATCTGGCCGAAAGCGTCCGCGCCGCTGGTGCGCGCCGTGCTGGCCGGACACTCGGCGCTGGGCCTCGCCTTTGCGGCGTTGATCTTCCTCGTGTGCTTCTCGGGCACGGTTGCCGTGTTGCGGCCGGAAGTCCTGCGCTGGGAAACGCCACAGGCGCCGGTGGTTCACGAGATGAAGCCGGAAGCCGTGACGACGCTGCGCGACGAGGCGCTGGCGAAATATCCCGGCGCGCATCACCTCTACATCTACCTGCCGACCGAAGAGGCCTCGCGCGCCACCGTCATGATCGATGCGGTCGAGGGCGAGCCGCTGAAGCAGTGGACGGCGAATGCGGACGGGCATCTGGTCTCCGAGTATGCAACGCCGTGGACGGAGTTCCTGCAGCGGCTGCACTTCTACCTGCACCTGCCGCCGACCTGGGGGCTGATCATTGTCGGCCTGACGGGCGTGGCGCTGCTGTCGTCGCTGGTGTCGGGCGTGATTGCGCACCCGCGCGTGTTCCGCGATGCGTTCCACCTGCGCTGGGGCGGATCGAAACGCTTGCAGGAAGCCGACACGCACAACCGTCTGGGCGTGTGGGGCCTGCCGTTCCACGTGATCCTGTCGTTGAGCGGCGCGTTGCTGGGGCTCAGCACGCTGATGATCGGCATCCTCGGGATGGTCGTGTTCAATGGCGATGTGAACAAGGTCTATAACCTGTTCCTCGCGCCGGCGCCGATTGATGATCCGCGTCCTGCGCCGCTGCCGCCGCTCGAGGGCATGTTCGCGCACGTGGCGCAGCAATCGCCGGAAGCCCGGGTCACCAGCGTGTTCTTCGAGCATCCGGGTGAGACCGGGCAGTCGGTGATGGTCACGGGCGAGACGCAGGGCCGTCTCGATCGCGGCGATTACTGGGTGTTCGGGGGCGATGGGAAGCTGCTGGAGGGCGGCCATTCCGACAGCACCGAGATGGGTAATGCGATCCTGCAGGGGCTCTACGTGCTGCACTTCGGCACGTTCGGCGGCTGGGTGATCAAGATCGCCTATGTGCTGCTGGGGATCGCGTTGACGGTGGTGACGACCTCGGGCGTTGCGATCTGGCTGGCGCGTCGGCGCGACAAGGGCAAGGCCGCTCCGGGATGGGAGCGCGTGTGGACGGCGTTCTGCTGGAGCCAGCCGCCGGCCTATGCACTCGCGGCGCTTGTCGCGCTGACGGCGCCGGCGATCTCGCTGTTGCCGGTGTGGGGCGTGGTGACGCTGGTGGCAGTTGCGTTGGCGGCGCTGTGGCCGCCGCGGATGCTGTCGCGCGTCCTGCGGGCGGCGTCAGTGGTGCTGATCGGCCTCGTGCCGGTGGTGCATGTGGCGCTGTATAGCGGCAGCTATACCGACGGCGTGGCGTGGGCCATCAACGGCATCCTCGTGGCGGCGGCTCTGGCCTGCGCGGCGACGTTCATGCCGCTGCGCGCCGAGGCGAAGGCGAAGCCCGTGGTGGCGCCGGCGGAGTAGGGCGCCGGGGCAAAACAAAACCGGATCTGGCGAGGTGGGCTTCTTCCCCTGCGAAGCGGGGGAAGTCCCCCGAAGGGGGGATGGGGGCAGGCGGCAAGGGGATCGGCGCTGGGAAGCGCGAGTCCCCACGAAGCTCGCCCCCTCCGTCGCTTCGCGACACCTCCCCCGCTTCGCTGCGCTACGCAGGGGAGGAGGGCGATCAAAACAAAACCCGCGCAGCTGAGCTGCGCGGGTTGGATATCTTGTCGGTCCAGAGAAATCAGGCGACCGAGGGGGCGGACTCTTTTAGCCATTCGACGAGGCGGGACTTGTTCATCGCGCCGAGGTGGCTGGCGGTGACCTTGCCGTCCTGGAAGATCATGAAGGTCGGCAGGCCGCGGACGCCGAAGCGGCCGGCGGTCATCGGGTTGTCGTCGATGTTGAGCTTCACGACCTTGATCTTCTCGCCGAGCTCTTCAGCCAGCGCTTCAAAGTGCGGGGAGACCTGTTTGCACGGGCCGCACCATTCCGCCCAGAAGTCGACAACCACGGGGGTTTTGGCGGCCAGGACTTCAGCATCGAAGCTGTCATCGGTGATGGAGGCGACGGACATGGGACATTCCCTTTGAATTCAGTGGACCTCAGGTAGGGCCGACTCACCGCTATTCCAACAGAGTACCGCTAAACGCACGGTTCACAGGAGGACACGTGAAAGGGCCGCATCGAGGGCGGTGGGCGGTATTTCCATGAGCTGGGGCCCATCTGTCCAGACCAGCAGGCACCGGATGGGACGATTCGGCCAGCGCTGTGACAACACGGCCCGGTAGGCGGCCATTTGCGCGATATAGGCCTCGCCGACGCCCGCAATCGTGGCGGGGGCGGGACGGTCTGTCTTGTAGTCCACGACCAGGATGTCCGTGTCGGTAATGACCAGACGGTCGATGCGGCCATTGATGGTGGCGGAACCGAGCTGGCCGATCACGGGCGCTTCGGCGCGGCCGCCGGGGGCGAAGACGGCGGCGAACTGCTTGTCCTCGAGGACGCCGAGGGTTGATTCGAGCATTTCGCGGCGCTGCTCGGGCGAGAGATCGGCCTGGCGCTTGAGGAAGTCCTCGGCGGTCTTGCGGCGGGCTTTGACTGGGAGATTCGGCAGCACTTCGAACAACAGGTGGATCAGGCTGCCGCGGCGCAGGCGTTCGGCGCGGCCGGCGCCAAACGGGGAGATGACCGGTGGTTCTGCGCTGGAGGTGAGGCGCGAGGGCGAAAGGACGCGCGCAGCGGTTTCCTGTGGAGCCGGCGCGGTGAGCCAGGTGGGCGGCGCGGGCGGCGTGTTGGTGTTGCGGACTTCGGGCAGAAGCTGGTCGGGCGCGGCGCCGAGGCGGAAGAGCTTGCGGTCGCCGTCTGTGATCTCTTCGGCGCGGCCTTGTTCAACGAGGCGGAGCATCGCGCCCTGGCAGACGCGATACCAGGATGTCTCGGTGAAGCCATTGCCCTTCGCGCCGCCGCTGAAGGCGCCGCAGACGATGAGGCGATCCTGCGCACGCGTGAGGGCGACATAAAGCAGGCGGCGATGTTCGCGTAGGGCGCGGGCATCCTGTTCGGCGCGAAGCTCTGCAGAGAGCTGCGTGTCATTGCCTTTCGGGCCGGGCCAGATCGGCGCGCCGTGCTGGCTCATGAACAGGCCATCGGGCGCGCGGTGGGCGGAGCAGGTGTCAGGCAGGATGACGATGGGCGCTTCGAGGCCCTTGGCGCCGTGGACGGTCATCACGCGCACTTCGCCCTGCGGGCCGGAGAGTTCGCGCTTCACTTCTCCACCTCGACGTTCGACGGCATCGAGGAAGAGTTGCAGGCTGGGCGGCTGGTCGGCATCGAAGCCGGCGGCGCGATCGATAAGGGCGGTGACGGGTTCGCGCGCGGGGCCACCGAAACGGGAGAGGATCAGCTCCCAGCCCGGACGCGGCAGGCCGTGGCCGCGTTCGAGCGCGTGGGTGAGGAATTCATAGGGTGGCTGGTGTGCGCGGGCGAGCACGTCGGTGAGGAAGGCGCGGACGGGCGCGAATTTCCTGTCCGTCGACGCAAGAAGCGCGGTCCAGAGCGAGGCTTGCCCACGCGGTTCGGCGATGGCGAAGAGATCATCGTCGTTGAACCAGGCGGGGCCGGCTTTCGTTGTGTAGACGCCGAATGGGCCCTTGAGGATTTCGGCGAGGGCGAGATCGTCCTCGGGGCACAGCGCGAAACGGATGAGGTTGAGCAGATCCTGCACGGCGAGACTGTCGAGCAGCTGGATGCGGTCGGCGCCGGCGACGGGAATGTTCTCGCGTTTCAGGGATTGCAGGATGCCATCGAACAATCCGCCCACGCGGCCGCGCACGAGGATGAGGAAGTCGCCGGGGCGGGCGGGGCGATATTCCTTTTTGTCCTTGTCCCAGACGGCGACGCCGGAGCTGAGTTCGGCCTTGATGAACTGCGCGATGCGCGCGGCGAGGCGGGCCTTGGCGCTGCCTTCCAGCTCCATCGCCTGTGGCGCATCCCATGGCATGGCGGGCTGGACATCGGCTTTGGGTTCGAGCGGCCACAGTTCGACCGAGCCCACATGATCGCGCCGGAAGGGCGTGTGGCGCATCAGGTTGGCGGCATCCGGCGGCAGCAGGGTGAAAGGCGCGTCAGGCAGGAAGACGTCGGTGTCGAACACCTCATCGACATAGCTCAGCACTTCCGGCGCAGAGCGGAACGACATGGCGAGGTCGGGCAGCTTGTAGGTGAGGTCGGCGGCTTCGGCGCGCGAGATGAAAGCCTGCTTCTGGCCGAGGAAGTATTCCGGGTCGGCGCCCTGGAAGGAGTAGATCGACTGCTTCTGATCGCCGACCACGAAGAGCGTGCGCGCTTCGTCGCGCTCAGCGCCCGAGCCGGCGAAGATGTCTTCGGTGAGGGCGCGGAGGATGGCCCATTGCGCGGGGCTGGTGTCCTGCGCTTCGTCGAGCAGGATGTGGCTGATGCCGCCATCGAGCTTCCACAGCACCCATTCCGCCGCGTACTGGCGAGTGAGCAGGTGGGAGGTGGTTTCGATCAGGTCGTCGAAATCGAGGCCCGCGCGGGCGCGCTTGCGATCGGCAAAATCGTCGAACAGCACCTCGGCGAGACGCAGCACGGCGGCGGAGCGTTCGAACAGGCGGCGGGCGTTGATGGCGGCGGAGACCTGCTGGATGCGTGTGATTTCCGAGCCTTCGGGAATGTCCTTGAGCTGGAAGAGATCCGCGACGGCGGGGGCGAACTTGGCGGCTTCGGCGGTGTAGGGGTTGGCCTTGCGGAGTTCGCCCTTCTGCGTGAAGGCGAGCGTGGTCCAGGCATCGAAGCGCGCGGCCGCCGGAGCGTCGGAGAGAATGAAGGCCAGCGCGTCGGCGAGCTTGGCGTCGGTGGGCTTGGTGCGGGGCAGGGCGGCGGCCAGTTGCTTCAGCGCCGCGCGCGGCATCGCTACGCCCATGGCGGCTTCGAGAATGTCGGCGGCAGACTCTTTGCCCGAACGTAGCTCCTTTCGCAGGCGTTCGATGGCGCGGTCGATGTCGCCTGCGGCCGCGATGTAGCTGGCGATGGCGGCGCGACGGGGCAGGAGATCGCGCACGACGGACAGGCCATAGCCGCCGCCGGCTTCGGCGGCGACGCGCGCGGCCTCCATCAGGGCGGCATCGCCCCGCACGACGCGGCGGCCCATGGCGCGGAAGGATTGATCCCAAATGTCGGCGGTGGCGTCGTCATCGAGTTCGGTGAAGCCGGGGGCGACGTTGGCCTCGAGCGGGAAGCGGCGGAGGACGCGGCCGGCGAAGGCGTGAATCGTCTCGATACGCAGGCCGCCGGGCGTTTCGAGCGCTTTGGCAAAGAGCTCGCGGGCGCGGCCGATATCTTCGTCAGTGTAGTCGGCAGTGGGGCGGCCTTCGAGTTCGGAAAGTTTTGTCTTGAGCTGTTCGGCGTTCATCACGCACCAGCCGCCGAGGCGGTCGAACAGGCGGGACTGCATCTCGCTGGCGGCGGCCTTGGTGTAGGTGACGCAGAGGATTGAATCCGGTTCGACGCGGCGCAGCAGCAGGCGGGCGACGCGATCAATCAGGACTTTGGTCTTGCCCGATCCGGCATTGGCCTCGACCCAGGCGGAGGCTTCGGGTAGGGCGGCGTCGGCCTGTCCGCGTGCGGCGTCTTCGTATTCGCGCCAGATGCCGGGGAGGGCGGTCATTCGTCCCCTCCCTCGTCAGCGGACCATTCGGCGCGGCGGGCGAGGCGATCATAGTCTGAGACCGACCAGATGAATTCGACGCGCGGCTTGGAATAATAAGGCTGGGCGGGATCGGCGTATTGTTCGATCAGCGCCTTGAGGCCTTCGAGTGCGTCGTTCGCGACCTGCATGGTGGTGGCGGTCTTGAAAGCGAGCGGCTGGCCGTTTTCGTCCTTCATCACGTCGGCGCTCATCGACATGCGGAAATAGATCAGCTCGGCGGTCTGTGCCGGGCCGATGCGGTCGAACTTGGCAGTCGCGGCGATGGCGGCTTCCAGCGGCAGCTGGGATTCGAGGCCGGATTCGACGGCCTTGGCGCTCTTGGCCTGGCCCGTCTTGAAATCGATGATGGCGAGCGTGCCGTCCTTCATCAGCTCGATGCGGTCGGCTTTGGCTTTCAGCGTGACCTTGCCGACGGAAGAGTCGAACTCGATCTTGCCTTCCTTTTCGGTGACGGCGTCGGCGCGGCGCGGGTCGCGCGTGGCATGCCAGCGCAGATAGGCGGCAGCGGCGCGTTGCCAGAGCGGCATTTCGAGTTCGACGAGTTCTTCGGTGGCGCCGGCGGCCAGCAGCTCAGCCTTGATGAGTTCGTCGAGCGCGGTTTCGTTGTCGGGTTGCTCGAACTTGTCGAGGGCTTCGTGGACGGCGGTGCCGCGCTCGCGCACATCAACCTCGGCGCCAACGGCGCGCAATGGTTCGAGGCGGAGGATGCGCTTGGCGTAATCGGCGTAGGGGTCGCGGACGAGGCTGACGACGCGGCTGGGCGAAAACTTGTTGAGCTGGCGCTTGTCGGCGGGCGGCGTTGGCGCGGGTGGCTTCGCGGGCGTGGTGCGTTCGACATGGCGAAGCGCATGCGCCCAGACGAGGGGATCGGCATTGGCGGCGGGCTTCAGCAGGGCGTCGGCGGCTTCGCGTCCACCGAGGCCGCCGGCGGCAAGCGTCCGCAGGCGCCAGAGCCAGCGCGAGGCGACAGCGGGCTTGTCGTCGACGCGGCGGGCGCGCAGCAGGATGACTTCGGGCGCATTGGCCATCTGTGCGAAGTCATGTGCGGAGAGGCCCACGCGCTCGTCGGGATCGGGCAGGCCTAGGCGCTTGCGCAGCTTGCGATTCAGGAATGCGTCGGCGGAGGCGGGCTTGGGCCACGCGCCTTCGTTGAGGCTGGCGAGGATCATGCGATCGCGGCGTTGCAGGCGCGCTTCGAGCGGGCCGAAGATGGCGATGCGCGGATGCTCGGGCGCATCGGGCGCGGCGGTCATGCGCTGCATAACCGCTTCGGCGAAATCGGGGAAGGCGTCGGCCTCCATGCGGCCCATGGAGGCGGAGAGTTGCGAGAGCTGGTCGATGAACTGCGCGGCCTGTGCGCCGGCCTTGCCGGACCAGATGCGGGCGCCGCCGATTGTTGGCGTAGCGCAGAGCGTTTCGGCGAGACGGGCGATGGCTTCGGCGGCCGCCGCGCCATCGATCTCATCGTCGGCGAAAGCGGGCTTGGCGGCGTAATGCGCCGTGTCGAGTTCGGTGATGAGGGCGGAAGCTTCTGGCAAGGGCTTCAGCGGCCACTTCAGTGTGAGCAGGCGGGCGGCGAGGGCTTCGAGCGTTGGCGAGCGGGGCGGGTCGCGCAGGGTCGAGCGTTCGAGATCGCTGACGATGCGGCGGAGATCGGCGGGGTCACGGCCGAGGGCGACGCATTGGTGCTTCAGGACGGAGAGCAGCAGGACGGCATCGGCGGGTTTGGCGACCCAACGCGAGAGCAGCAGCAGCAGGCTGCCGGGTGGCGTGCGGGTGAGGGGCACGCCGGCGGAGGGCGCGATGTCGATGCCCCAGCGTTCCAGGATGGCGGCGGTACGGCGCGCGAGCGAGGCTTCGGGTGTGACGAGGGCTGCGGTGCGGTTCGGTGTTTCCAGCGTCTCGCGAAGCAGCAGCGCGGCGGCCAGGGCTTCTTCGCTCTCATCCTCCGCTTCGATGAGGGAGAGGTTGGCCAACGCAGTGGTGACGAGATCGGCGGGCGCATCGGGCGCGGCGAGGGCAGCGAGGCGCTGGTTCCAGTCACGGGTGGCGATGGCGGGGGCGAGCGCTTCGTTGATGAGGCGGCGGCGCGCGCGCTCGGGCGCTGTCTCGGCTTCGACTGGCCAGGGCTTCACGTCCTGCGGCTTGATGCGCAACCAGGCGAGCGTTCCGCCGAGCATGTTCTGCGGATGGCTCGCCGCATCAGCGACGGAGGCCCAGCCTTTGGTGTCGAGATCGGGATCGATGCCGGGGAAGACGATGAGGCCCATCGGAAGCTCAAGCACGGCTTCCATCAGGCGGCGGGTGGCGGCGCCCGCGCCGGTGGAGCCTGCGATGACCACGGGATGCCGGGGTGGGTTCTTCGCCCAGCGTGTGGCGAGCGCTTCGGCGGCGCCGAGGCGGCGGACCTGTGCATCCGAGGCGCCGAGCTCTTTCAGGTAGGCGGGCCACGCGGTCATCACGATGTCGAGGAAGCCGGCGGAGACCTGCCAGTGCTGCGCAAGTTGCGGGGCGAGTTCGGTGGCGAGGCTTTCGAGCTTCGTCCAGTCAACGCCGCCGACGATGGAGGACTGGTCGATCAGCGTGCCGAGTTCGTCCGCTGCGGCGAGGAGCGAGGCGGGCGGGAGTTTTTCGCCGTCGAGCTTGAGGCGCCACGCCTGGATCAGGCGGGCAAGGGCGCCGCGTCTTTGTGCGGGCGAGAGCGAGGGCGGAAGATCGAGTGCATCCGGGCCGAAGGCGGCGAGGCCGTCTTCCTCCTCGATGTCGCCGAGCGGGCGGATCTCTGGCGTCAGTAGCGTGCCGCCCATGGCGCGATAGAGCGAGAGCGCAAGGCCGCGTGCGGCGCGGTCGTTGGGCGTGAAGATCAGCGCGTCAGCGAGGACTTCGGGGATCTCGCGGGCGTTGGTGGCGTCGACGATGCCGCGCGCGAGTTCGTCGAGGAAGAAGGAGGAGGGCGGGAGGGAGAACACCTTTTGCCCCCCGGCAAAAAGCGACTTCGTACTCACGCGCCCGGTCCCATTGTCTTGAGCCGCGCTTCGGCTTCATCGCGTCCGGCGGGGTCGCCGACGTGCATCCAGAACGGGCTCATCACCGTGCCGTGGAGGCGGCCGGTCTTGCCCATCTGGTTCCAGTAGACATTGGCGGAGAAGGGCTTGGCGTCGTAGCCGCGCAGGAGTTTGGCGTGCGTGATGTGCGTGCCGGCGAAGACGTAAGGCGCGCTGGGGTGCGCGCCGCGGCGCGCGAGCTGGCCGTCGGGGCCGAGGAAGAAATCGCCGGGGCCGCGAAAGCCGAGCGTGGCGCCCATGTCGGCGAGCAGGAGCAGGGCGTCCATGTCGTCGGCGTCCCACGTCTCGGCCATCTGCGTGAACGTCGTGTCGCCGGGTGTTGCCCAGGTGACGTCGGTGTTGATGACGAAGAAGGGATCATTGCCCAGCAGGGGCAGCGCCTTCACGACGCCGCCACCGGTTTCGAGCAACACGTCGCGCTCGTCGGAGATGATGATCTCGATGTCTTTGCGCTTGGCGAGATGCGCTTCCATCATGTCGGCGAGATAGTGGACGTTGACCACGGCGCGGGTGACGCCTTGCGCCACAAGCTTGTCGAGCACGCGATCGACCAGCGTGCGGCCGCCGACTTCGATCAGCGGCTTGGGGCAGTTGTCGGTCAGCGGTTTCATCCGCGTGCCGAGTCCTGCCGCGAGCAGCATGGCCGTGGTGATCTTGCTCATGCAGCGACCAGCAGGTGAGGCGCGACGGCGGTGACGAAATCCTTCGCTTCGGCCATGGACGGGTGGCTCAGCGTTTCGTTGAGCAGGCCGCGCAGGCGGGGCTGGAACTGGTCGTAGCGGGGTTTCTTGTCCCGCGTCACAAGTCTCGCGAAGATGCCCATGATGCGCATGACATTCATGGCGCCCAGCACCGAAAGCCGTTCGTCGAACGCGGCGCGGGTGGCGCCCGTGCCATCGAGATAGGCACGGATGGCGGCTTCGCGCGCTTCGGGCGAGACATCGCGGCGGGCGTCGTGCAGCAGCATCGACATGTCCCACTCGCCCCAGCCCAGCACGGCATCCTGGAAGTCGAGCAGGCCGACGCGGGCGAGGCCCTCGCGCTGTGGCAGCCAGATCAGGTTCTCGGCGTGTGTATCGCGCAGGATCAGGGCGCGCGGGAAATCTTCCGCCTTGCCGATCAGGTTCTCGCGCACGCGTTCCCAGCGCAGGCGGGTCTGCTCGCTGATGCGGATGGCGAGATCGCGCTGGGGCATCCATTCGACGAAGAGGTCGATATTCGCTGAGAGCGCGAGGTGATCGTAGCTCAGGATCGGCCATTCGCCGCCGCGATAGGGCAGGACGAAAGGCGGCTTGGCGCGATGGACGGCGGCGAGGACATCGCCGGCGGCGGTGTAGAGCGCGATCTCGTCTCCGCCTTTTGCGATGACTTCGGCAAAGAGATCATCGCCGAGGTCTTCGAGCAGGGCGAGGCCGCGCGGAATGTCCTGGCCGAGGATGACCGGCGCGGAGAGGCCGAGGCCGGTGAGGTATTCGGCGACGGCGGCGAAGGCTTCGACGCGGGATGCGGCCAGGCGTGAGACGGCGTTCCAGCCGAGCTTGATCCGGTCTTCATCGTCGGCGCCGGGCGGGCAGGGGACGGATTCAAGCGGCGGGGCGTCCATCAGCATGGACGTCTCGGTCTTGCGGCGCAGACGTTCATAGCGGCGCGTCGAGGCGTCGGCATTGAGGGGCGTGCGGGCGGCCTGGCCCCAGCCGGCGCCGTCCAGGAATTCCTGGATTTCGGTTGCGCGCAGGTTGTTACTCATTCGGTTGGCCGCCAGTCGCCATCGAGACGCGTGCTCCAGTCGTCATAGTCCACAAGGCGGGCGATTCGCCCGCTTCCCTCGAAGGATAGCCGAACTTCCAGCCGCATGCGGGGAAGATCGCGGCCCAGCCTTTCCGGCCATTCAATGAGCGCGAGCCCATCCACAGCTTCCTCCAGCCCCAGTTCGCGGGCTTCGCCGGGATTTTCGAGCCGGTAGAGGTCGAAATGCCAGATCGCGAGGCCCGGGGTGGCGTAGGTCTGGACCAGCGTGAAGGTGGGGCTCGGGGCCTCGGTTTCGGGGCCGGCGAGCTGGCGGATCAGGGCGCGGGCCAGCGTGGTTTTTCCGGCGCCGAGATCGCCGTAGAGGGCGATGACGTCGCCGGGGCGGGCGATGCAGGCGAGGCGCGCGCCGAGGGCGGCGGTGGCGGCCTCGTCGGGCAGTGACAAGGAGAGGGTGGGAGCTGTCATGTGGGGGTGGTTTGGACGGCGGACAAGGCCCTGACAATGGGGCAGCGGCTTAACGCAAGTTCAGGCTGGAGAGCCGGTCTGTTCGGCCGGAAACAGCGTGGTATGACCGCTTTGATTTCGAAGGGGTCCGCGTCATGCCGGAAGCGCCGCAGAGAGTTGTAATTATCGGCGCCGGACAGGCCGGTGGGCAGGCGGCGTATTCGTTGCGGCTGGGCGGTTTCGAGGGTGAAATCATCATCGTCGGCGACGAACGCGCGCCGCCTTACCAGCGGCCGCCTTTGTCGAAGGCGTATCTGAAAGGCGAGCTGGAAGCGGACCGGCTGTTCCTGAAGCCGCTGGAATACTACGCCGAGCACCGGGTGGAGCTGCTGACGGGCGATGCGGCGGCGGCGATCGATCTCGATGCGAAGACGGTGACGCTGGAGAGTGGCGGCAAGCTGGGCTGGGACCGGCTGGTGATCGCGACGGGCGCGCGGCCGCGGAAATTGTCGCTGGAGGGATCGGACCTCGGGAACATTACGGAGCTGCGGACGCTGGCGGATGTCGACCGGCTGAAATCGCTGGCGCGGGCGGGGGCCCGGATGGTCGTGGTTGGAGCGGGGTATATCGGGCTCGAGGCGGCGGCGGTGGGGCGGCAGCTCGGGCTTGAGGTGACGGTGCTGGAGGCAATGCCGCAGGTTCTCTCCCGCGTGGCGGGGCCGGAGATCGGGGCGTTCTACACGCGCATTCACCGCGAGGCCGGGACGGATGTGCGGCTGGGCGCGCGGATCGAGAAGTTCGAGGGGCATGGGCTGGTGACCGGCGTTCGCATGAGCGATGGCGAAGTCATTCCGGCGGACTTCGTGCTGGTCGGCGTCGGCGTGCTGCCGAACATGGAGCTGGCGCTGGCGGCGGGGCTTTCCTGCGGAAACGGCATCGTGGTCGACGAGCAGATGCGGACCAGCGATCCGAACGTGTTTGCCATTGGCGATGTCGCGTGGCGGCCGCTGGTTCATTATGGCCGGGAGGGGCGGCTGGAATCCGTTCACAATGCGATCGAGGGCGGGAAGCTGGCCGCCGCCGCCATTCTGGGCGCCAATCCGCCGGGGCTGGAGGCGCCGTGGTTCTGGTCGGACCAGTTCGATCTCAAATTGCAGACGGCGGGTCTGTGGACCGGGGCGGATGAGCGGATCGTCCGGGGAGACCTTGGCGGACGGGCCTTTGCGGTGTTTTACCTTAAGGAAGGCCACGTTATCGCCGTGGACGCTGTGAACTCCGGCCCCGAATTCATCGTCGGAAAGAAGCTGGTTGCGGCGAAAGCGAAGGTTGCGCCCGGCGATCTAGCCGATAAATCCATATCGATGAAGGACATCGGCGCCCGCGCGCTGAGCTAGTCGAACCAGGACGCGAGACCAGGAACCCCCATGCCGAAGATTACCTATGTGGATGCCTCCGGAACCGAACGCACGGTCGAGGGCAAGAACGGCATGTCGGTGATGGAAACCGCCATCAAGCACAACATTCCGGGGATCGATGCGGATTGCGGCGGCGCCTGCGCCTGCGCGACCTGCCACGTCTATGTGGACGCCGCTTTCGCCGACAAGGTGGGCAAGCCCTCGGCGATGGAACAGTCGATGCTCGACTTTGCGGAGAACGTGAAAGAGACCTCGCGCCTCTCCTGCCAGATCAAGATCCGGGAGGATCTGGAAGGTCTGAAAGTGACGACGCCGGAGAGCCAGCACTAGGCGTGCGCAGGCGCTCTCAGACGCGCTGCGCGCTGAGGCAGTGGGGCTTGGGCAATAGGGAATAGGGCGT
>JAOATF010000243.1 GCA_030158285.1 Hyphomonadaceae bacterium | reverse complement strand
AGATGAGGGAAACAGAGCTTTGGATTCAATGGCATCACGCGCCGATTTATAGTGCGGCGCATGACACGAGCACGAACCCTCGCATCTGGCCTAGGCAACCCGCCGCTCCTCCAGCGTTTGCTGGACGCGGTGACGTGCGCGTTCGTGTGTCTCGTGCAAGGCGTCCGCGCGACGTTCGGGATGCGCTTCAACCGCCGGCCCCATGATTGGCACATGGCGCCCGCGGCCGAAGCTCTGCCCCAGACGAAGCCCGACATTCACACTGAGGAAAACCTCACCACCCCAACGGTGTCATTCTCGGGCCTGTCCCGAGAATCCCTGTTGGAGAACCCGAAGGGACTCGCAGTCAGTCCCTCCGAAGCCATCAACCGAGATTCTCGGGACAAGCCCGAGAATGACCCCGTTGATGTTGATCGACTGGCCACAAACCTCTCGATCCGCGTTCCCCGCGCAGGCGGGGATCCGGTCAGCGCGCGACGCGCGCTCCCCAAACGCACAGCTCTCACCCCACTCATCCCGACGAAGGCCGGAATGAAAGGGAAATGCTGCCAAACCCCAGCCTGACCTAACCCTCAGGCCCCATCAAAACCACCAACCCCACGGCCCCCGCCGCTGGGGCCGCATCCCCATTCCCGCCCCAATGTTTCACGTGAAACAGTGAGGACCATCCCGAAGGGCGATTTGGTCCAGTGGACCAAATCGAGGGCCGAACGCCCGGAGCGATAGCGGAGGGCCGGCCCCTACTTCCCCACGCAGAACTGGCTGAAAATCCGGTCCAGCAGGTCTTCGGCGTCGATCGACCCCGTAATCCGCCCCAAGCACCGGGCCGCCAGCCGCAAATCCTCGGACACCAGCTCCGCCCCGATCCCGATCCGGGCCCCCTCGAGGCCCCGTTCGACCGCCGCCAGCGCTTCCTCGACCAGCTCCCGATGCCTGGCCCGGGTCACAAGCGGCGCCTCATCCGTCTCCAGCCGCTCCCGGACGACCTGCGCCAATCGCCGTTCCAGCCCGTCGAAACCCGCCCCGGACTTGGCCGAGACCACGAAAACGTCCTCGCCTCCGGCTGCCTCCAGCGCCGCCGAAACCAGGTCCGCCTTGTTGAGCACCTGCAGGTCCCCGGCTCGCATCTCCCCAAAACGCTGACGCGCCGGCCCCCCGGATGTTTCACGTGAAACGTCCCCGGAAGCATCCGAAACCCAGATCCGTAGGTCCGCCCCCTCAGCCCGCTCCAGCGCCCGCCTGACCCCCTCGGCCTCGATCACGTCCGACGCTTCCCGCAGTCCGGCTGTGTCCGCCACCCAGACCGGATACCCGGCCAGCACCAGCCGAACCTCGACCACATCCCGCGTCGTCCCCGCGATCGGGGAAACGATGGCCGCCTCGCGCCGGGCCAAGCGATTCATCAAGCTCGATTTACCAGCATTGGGCGGACCCAGAATCGCGATCCGGAACCCCTCCCGGACCGACCTCAGCCGTCCCGCATCGCCCAGCGCCTGTTCCAGTTCAGCGGCCAGCGCCTCGATCGGCTCGAGAGCCGAAAGGTCGATTTCCCCCGGAATGTCCGACTCGTCCGGGAAGTCGATGGAGGCCTCCAGCGCCGCCATCGCCGAAACCAGAAGCCCCCGCCACCCCTCGAAAACCCGCGCCGCCTCGCCCTGGTAGAGCCGCCCGGCCTGCCGCCGCTGGCCCTCGGTCTCGGCATCGATCAGGTCACCGATCGCCTCGGCCTGGGTCAGGTCCATCCGCCCCGCATCGAATGCCCGGCGGGTAAACTCGCCCGGCTCCGCCACCCGGCACAACCGCGTCTTCAACGCCGCCTGGATAACCGCCTCGATCACCGCCGCCCCGCCATGCACATGAAGCTCGGCAACGTCTTCGCCGGTGTAGGATTGCGGCCCCGGCATCCAGAGCACCAACGCCTCGTCCAGGAATCCGCCCTGGTCGTCGAAAAGACTGCGGATCGCCGCCCGCCGTGGCTCCGGCAGGGGGGACGGCGGTGTTTCACGTGAAACACTCCCAGCTTTTGGCCGGGTCAGACCCCGCAATAGTCCGGCGCTACCGGCCCCCGAGATGCGGATAACGGCCACGCCAGCGCGTCCGGCGCCGGATGCGAGGGCGATAATGGTGTCGGTGGGACCGCGAGCCACGGCGATCAGTCTCCGGTCATACCCGCCCGAACCAGCTTGTTCCGGCCATACCGAGCACTACAACTCACCCCACCAACAATCCAGAACAGGCCCGCATCAAGTGATAGGGCTGGAGACGTCATGGATCTCGCGCAGCTCTGGGATCGCATGAACTTCAATGCGTCCGTCCTCGAGCGTGAGTCAGGGAAACACCACGTCCCGTATGCGCTCGAGTCCGGAACAGGCGAGACATACGGCCTCCGTCTGACGAAGTACGGCCGGTATGCCAACAACCTCTTCGGCGCCGCCACCGCCATCGGGCTTGCACGCGCGCTTGGCTGGCGCTGGGTGCAGCTCTGCGAGATCGATTTCCTGCGGCCATTCGAGACGCTGGAAATCGACGGGGTAACGCTTCTGCACCCGGACACACCGCCACCGCGCGATGTCCGCTTTCTCACCGGGCCCTACTTCGAGCGGACCGACTTCGGCCCCTGGATCTCCCAGCTGAAGCGGAGCGACATCCTGAAGATCATCATGTCGTCCGTCCGTCCGGCGCTGGACATACCGACGGTCGACGTTCCGGACGACCAGCTGGTCATCCACATCCGCGCGGGGGATGTCTTCAAGGTGAGACCCCACCCGCGCTACGCCCAGCCGCCCCTCAGCTTCTACACGCTGGTCATCGAGGCGCTACGCGATGCCGGTGAGATCAGCAGCGTCTGCCTGGTATTCGAGGACACGAAGAACCCCTGCGTGGCCGCCTTGTCCGACTATCTCGCGCGCATGGGCCTGCCATACCGCACACAGAGCGGGTCATTCGCCGAGGATGCGGCGGTCATCTTTGGTGCGCGCCGCGTCGTCTTCGGCGTGGGGACTTTCGGTCTGGGTATGGCCGCAACCTCACCGGGACTCAGGGAGGTCTACGCCTTCCGGCAGAAGGACTTCGACGTCTTTGCCGCACACGAGCGGGTATGGCTGGTGGAAGCAGGGGATGACTACATCCCACGCACCGGATGGATCAATTCGCTGGAACAACTCGCAACGATGATCGACTATCCCGCGGACAGGCTGGAGATCAGGAAGCTGATCCCGGCGGGATGACCGGGCGATTACGCCGGCTGGCGAGGCTGTCAGCGACGGTGCGCAGGTCGGGCGGCAACCAGGCAGACTGATCGCGCGCACGCGGCCTGCCGGGCTTCAGGAGCCGCCGGCGAGCCTCCAGCAGGCGCGACGCCTCAAGCCCTGTCACCGCCTCCAGCGCGAAAGCCCAATCCTCCCGCGCAGGATCCACCAGGTCGGCATGATCCACGACCGCGCCGCCATACCGCTCAAGCGCGTACAGCGCATCGAGGTAGGTCCGTGTGATCGACGCCATGAAGGTGGATGGCATGTTCTTCAGCTGGCGCATGTCGCTCAAAACAACTTCTGCGGGATGGCGGTAGGACACGATCACCACGGGCCGGTACTTCATCTGCTCGGCCAGCGGCAGGATCGCTGCGTTCCAGCGGTTCTTGGAATACCGGGCCTCGCGCAGTCCAACCCCCAGCAACGCCTTCGCGCGCGACCGCCAATACCGGTAGGCCGCCTTGCCAAGCCCGCACATGGCCGGGGAGAAGTGCCGGTTGGCGTTGTGGGCACAGCGTATGGCCCGGTCGATCTGCCGGCTCTCCCAGTGATCGCGCTCGGTATCGCTGTCGCCGGCGCAGCCAGGCCCGAAGTCCGCGCCGCACGTATCCAGTATCGCTGCCAGCAGCGAGCTGCCTGAACGGCCATGCGTGACGATGAAATACCGCCGTCTGTCCGGCCCTGCCGTCTCGCCCGCCGGAAGTTTTGCACCGCGCAAGCTGTAGGAGGGCGGGCTTGACTGCAGGCGCACAACCGAAGGGGACTGCATGATGAGCAACGCTCCTGATCGACCCCTTTCCCGGAGACCATGTTCAGTCACGCGCGTATCGAGAGTATCGCAGTCGCACCCGCAAACTGTCGCGAAGTGTCACCGCCTGCGCGGCGCGCCACCAACCTCAGAGCCGGTAGTTGAAGCTCACGCTGATGCGGGATGTCGCTGCCCAATTGACCGTCACCTCGTGGCGCAACCAGCTCTCCCACAGGAGGACCTCGCCCACCTTCGGCGCGACGTAGACAAACCGGCGGTGTGCCTCGTCAGCCTCCTCGCGCGGAGCAGGGGCCGACATCATCATTGGTAGTCGCGGGTCCTCGAACTTCAGCGATGACGCGCCGTCCGGCACCTTCACATAGTATGTCCCCGACAGGACACAGTGCGGATGGATATGGCCGGTGTGCGAGCCACCCGGCTCAAGCACGTTGACCCATATATTGTCGAGCTTCAGGCGCTTCCCCCGCAGGTCCATCTGCAGGTGCGCCGCGAACGCCTCGACCTGCGGTTTCAGGATGCGGACGAGCTGGTCGAAACAGGTCGCGCGCTGGGGCAGGTCATCCAGGGAAGCATAGGACGTATAGCCCTGATACCCGTTCTCCTTGCACCAGTGCCGGCCGGCGCGGTCTTCCTTCGCCAGCATCCGGATGGTGTCGTTGAGGTCGGCGTTGAGCTCGGCATCGCCGATGCTCTCGCGCAAGATTTCGGTAACGAAGTGGCGGCTGATCGTCATGACGTGCCTGCTATCATGTGGAGGCGAAGGAGGGCAGGGGAGGGGGGCGTCAGTCCTTGAGCCCCGCGACATCCGCGCTGGTCAGCTCCAGTCCGTAAACGTCCTTTAACTGCGCGATCACCTTGAGCGTATCCTTCGAGAAGGGCGCTTTGTTCTCGAGCGCGTGCAGCACCACTCCCTCGATCAGCTCGCCCAGGCTGAGATCCCGGTAGTCCGCCAGCGCCCGCAGCACCTTCAGCAGCGGCGTCGACATCCGCACGCCGGTCTGGGTTTTTTCACCGTCTGCGACATTCATCTTTTGTTACCGTGGTACGTTGGTAGTTCGGTAATACCCGACGGACATACTGTCAAACATGGGGAATGCGGCGAGGTGGACTTGGAAGTGAAGACCCCGGAGTGGCGACCGGGCAGTTGTGTGACCAGCAAACGGAGTGGCGAACAGAATGTACGCAGACCAGGTGCAGGCGAGTGAAAGCAGCGGAAGGAAGCGTCGCGTGTTGTCGATCGAGGAGTTGAGAAAACGGCTGGGCGTGGCGGCGCCGGTCGAGGTGACGGAGAGACCGGCGAAAACGGATACGGAGGTGCGGACGCCTCCAAGGATAGTGCGGCGGAAGGAGTTGATCGCGGCTTACTAAGGACAGCGGCGAAAACGAATTCAGCGACTGACCCAAAAAAGAACCCCGCCCTCGAGAAGGGGGCGGGGTTCTCCTTTTTTGATTTCGTCCGCAGGCGGAACGCTAGTTGTTCATCGCCGCAAAGAATTCCGAGTTCGTCTTGGTCTGCTTGATCTTGTCGAGCAGGAACTCGATCGCATCCTGCGCGCCCATCGGGTTGAGGATGCGGCGGAGGACGTAGATCTTCTGCAGCTCTTTCGGATCGGTGAGCAGTTCTTCCTTCCGCGTGCCCGACTTGAGGATGTCGATGGCCGGGAAGATGCGTTTGTCGGAGACCTTGCGGTCGAGGATGATCTCGGAGTTACCCGTACCCTTGAATTCCTCGAAGATGACCTCGTCCATGCGCGAGCCCGTTTCGATCAGCGCGGTCGCGATGATGGTCAGCGAGCCGCCTTCTTCGAGGTTACGCGCGGCGCCGAAGAAGCGCTTCGG
>JAOATF010000242.1 GCA_030158285.1 Hyphomonadaceae bacterium | reverse complement strand
TCGGGCAAGTATCGCCCGATGAACATCCACCGCATGACCGCCCGCATCAACAAGGGCGTGATCGAAGCGTGGGGCGACCGCACCGCGATCCAGTCGATCATGGAAGGCACGCCCTTCCTGCCGCCGGGCACGCCTGACTTCTCTTCGATCGAAGGCTCGAACGACATCGCCTACGACATCCCGAACATCAGCGTCGACGTGCACTTCGTGAAGACGCCGGTGTCCGTGCTGTGGTGGCGCTCGGTCGGTCACACGCATACCGCCTATGCGAAGGAGCACTTCTTCGACGTGGCGGCGCGCAAGGCCGGCAAGGATCCGGTCGAGCTTCGCCGTGCGCTGCTCGCGAAACACCCGCGCCAGCTCGGCGTGCTCGACCTCGCCATCGAAAAGGCTGGCCCCGTGCCCGCCGGCAAGACGCGCGGCGTCGCCGTGCACCACTCCTTCTCGTCCTATGTCGCTGAAGTGGCTGACGTCACCGTCAACGCCGATGGCTCGTTCCACGTCGACCGCGTCGTCTGCGCGGTGGATTGCGGCGCCGTAATCAACCCGGACATTGTACGAGCACAAATGGAAGGCGGAATAGGCTACGGCCTCTCCGCCATCCTCAGCGAACAGCTCACGCTGAAAGACGGCGCACCGGTGCAGACCAACTTCTACGACTACGCCCCGCTCCGCATGGCGCAGATGCCGAAGGTGGAAGTGCACATCGTGCCCTCGACCGAACCGCCTACGGGCGTGGGCGAGCCCGGCGTGCCACCGATCGGCCCAGCTGTCGCCAACGCGCTGCTGGCCGCAACCGGCAAGACGTACGCAAAACTGCCGCTTGGCCTTAAAGCCTAGGCGCATGCCTCGCGACTGAATCGACGCCCCCGCAGCCCCGCTGCGGGGGCGTTTTCGCGTTAATCCAGATCACATTTCGAACTGCCCCAACGGCTTCAACGCAGAAGCCCGCGTAGCCTACCTTACAGTAGCGTAATCCGCCGCACGGATGCCCCATTTCTCTGCAACTTGACACTGTCAACCAGCAGAGGGGACTACCCATGCGACTTGCCCTGACCACCACCACGCTAACGCTTGCTGCTGCACTCACAGCCCCCGCCCAAGCCCAAGGCGGCTCCCTGCGCAACGGCTCCGAAGCGTCCAAGCAAGTGATCGTCTCCGTTGGCGCAATCGGCGAAAGCGGCGTCAAAGCCTCTACAGGCGTCGTTGCACTTCCGATGGGCGGCGTCGCACTCGCCTCGGGCGCGGTCGGCCATGTCGCCAACGCCTCCGGCTATACCGACGTCGGCACGACCTTCTCCGATGGCGCAGCCGGCGCGACCAAGGCTGCGAAATCACTTGTCGAATTCTCCGGTGCGCCGCTGACTGTCTCCGATGAAGTGATTGTCGGCCGTCCGGAGCAGCCGGTTCCTCAACCCGCTCCGGAGGTGCCTTACGCCCCGGGGCAGGAATGATGCGGAGACTTCTGGTTGCGGCGGTCGCGGCTCTCGCGATCGCCGGTTGCGCCACACCACGTGGATCAACGCCCCTCCCGGGCCTGAGCGCGGAAGCGACCGCCAACACGCGCCTCAGCCCGGAACAGGCCGCCCTCTTCGCCAAGCAGATCGAGCGTGATCTCGCCGCGAAAGGCGCACGCCTCGCCATCGTGTTCCGCACTGGCGAGGCGCGCGACACACTGCCCGAGGGCATCTCCTACACGCATGGCGGTTTCTGGACCTACGTCCCCATCAGCCTCGACGATGGCCGCGTCGTGAACGGTTATGCCGTCTACAATCTCTATCGGGGTGACGGAAAATCACTGCCGACCGACCGATCCTACCTGCATCAGGATTACCCGATCGACCTGGCCCTCGCGACCGGCATGGACGATGTCGGCGTCATCATCCCGACGCCCGAAATGCAGCGCCGTATCCTCACGATCATGGACAGCCCGGACTACCGGAAGCTGCACATCACGCCCTACTCGCTTGTCTCCAACCCCCACGACATCAAGTATCAGAACTGCACGGAGTTCATGCTCGACATCATCGCTGCCGCCGCCTGGCAGACGACGGATATGGTGCAGATAAAGGCCAATCTGAAAGCGCATTTCACGCCGACGGAAGTGAAAGTCAGCGGCTTTGACCGCTTCTTTGCCCCGATCGCGCACAAGGAAATCAAGACCGACGACCAGGACGGCAAGATCGTCACTGCGACTTACGAGTCGTTGGTGGTCTTCATGAAGGACAATGGGCTGCTGCAGGAGGCCTATGTCCTCCAGCGCGCAGCAGACGCGCCCAAGACACAGTCTCCGCAGGCAGGCGGATAAAAAATTGCGGGGCCGGTTGGCCGGTCCCGCAAGTTTGACCTCCGCCTCCTCAGGCGGCCTTGGAAGCTCCGGCGCGAGGCGCCGTCAGCTCGATCCAGTCAGCGAACTTCGCGGCGAACTTGCCGATGAAGCTCCGCGTGTCGGCGCTCTTGATCGCGCCCGCTTCATCGAACCAGTCCGTCACCGTGCCGAGATACATTTCCGGCTGCTGCAGCGTCGGCATGTCGAGGAAAGCCAGCGACTGACGCAGGTGGTGGTTCGCGCCAAAGCCCGCGATCGGCCCCATGGACGACGAGATCACCGCCGCCGGTTTGCTGGAGAAAACACTCTGGCCGTACGGGCGCGAACCCACGTCGATGGCGTTCTTCAGCGCGCCGGGAACCGAGCGATTGTATTCCGGCGTCACGAACAGGACGGCATCGGCAGAGTTGATCCGCTCACGGAACGCTGTCCACGCGACGGGCGGCGTCGCGCCGTCGATATCGGGGTTGTAGAGCGGCAGTTCGCCGATCGGAACGATGTCGAAGGCAAGATGCTTGGGGGCCTCTGCGGCAACCGCACGTGCCAGTCGTTCCGAGTTGGAATTGGCGCGCAGCGAGCCAACGATAATTGCGATTTTGCGGGTCATGGTGTGTCCCTTTGGGAGCCGAGGAGCTAGAAGTCTGAAGCCAAACTGACTATGTAGGTCAGGTCGTTTGTTGCATATGCAACATAGGAGATTTCGTTGCGTTTGCAACAAACACAGCTAAAGGGACCGTCGAGGATTCCTTCAGACCCGATCCAGCGCGCCTGGATTGCGCTCGGCCGCGTGTCCCAGCTGGTTCAGTGCGACGTCGATAACGCCCTGAAAGAAGCCGGTTTGCCGGAGCTGACCTGGTACACCGTGCTGTGGGAGCTGGAGCGCGCAGGGAAACCCACCCGCCCCAAGGATCTCGCCATCCCCCTCTTCATCCTGCCCTACCAGCTCTCGCGGCTGGTCGACCGGATGGAAAAGGACGGCCTGCTCAAGCGCATCGAATGCAAGGAAGACAAGCGCGGCCACCTGCTGGAGCTGACGCCCAAGGGCTTCACCATGCGCAAGCAGATGTGGACCGTTTACGCCCCTGCCATGGACGAAGCGCTGAAGCGGATTTCCGATCCCGAGGCGCTCGAACTCGCCCGCCTGCTCAACAAGCTGGGCGGTCTGGAATATCCGGTCCAGCCAAAGGGCTAAGACCGTGACTTTGCCCGCCGGGGAGCCTATGTCCCCCGCCATGGCCGACGGCGCCCCCACCTCCGCCAAATCCTCTGCTCCTCCTGCTCAAGCGCAGGCAGGTATCGACATCCTCACGCTCGGATGCCGGCTGAATTCCTATGAGTCCGAAGTGATGCGCGGCCATGCCGAAGCCGCAGGCCTCAAGGACGCCGTCATCGTCAACACATGCGCCGTCACCGCCGAAGCCGTCCGCCAGGCCCGCCAGACCATCCGCCGCGCCCGCCGCGAGCGGCCCGAGGCCCAGATCATCGTCACGGGCTGCGCCGCGCAGATCGATCCGCTCTCCTTTGCTGAAATGCCGGAAGTCACCCGCGTCATCGGCAACGCCGAGAAGATGAAAGCCGAGACCTTCACCGGCCTCGACTTCCTCGCCGATGCCCCACGCGTGCAGGTCAACGATATCATGACCGTGCGCGACGTCGCCGCTCACCTCGTCGATGGCCTCGATGGCCGCGCCCGCGCCTTCGTGCAGGTGCAGACCGGCTGCGATCACCGCTGCACCTTCTGCATCATCCCGTACGGACGCGGGAATTCGCGCTCCGTCCCCGCTGGCGAAGTCGTCGACCAGGTGAAGCGCCTCGTCGCCACCGGCCACCATGAAATTGTCCTCACCGGCGTCGACTTAACCTCCTGGGGCGCCGACCTGCCGAACGCGCCCAAGCTCGGCAATCTCGTCGCGCGCATCCTGAAACTTGTGCCCGACCTCAAACAGCTCCGCCTCTCCTCGATCGACGCCATCGAGATCGATGAGCCTTTGTTCGAAGCTCTCGCCCACGAACCGCGCATCGCCCCGCACTTGCACCTCTCATTCCAGTCGGGCGACGACATGATCCTGAAGCGCATG
Source organism: Hyphomonadaceae bacterium (assembly GCA_030158285.1). Classification (GTDB taxonomy): domain Bacteria; phylum Pseudomonadota; class Alphaproteobacteria; order Caulobacterales; family Hyphomonadaceae; genus UBA7672. The sequence continues at coordinate 1,479 of JAOATF010000242.1, read as the reverse complement.
AAGCGCCGCCACTCGCGTGCTGACTCGATCAACCTCTGCAACCGCCTGCGCGACGCCCGTCCGGACATCGCCTTCGGTGCAGACCTGATCGCCGGCTTCCCGACCGAAACCGACGAGATGTTCGCCAACACGCTCGCCAGCGTGGATGAGTGCGGCATCGATTACCTGCACGTCTTCCCTTACTCGCCGCGCCCCGGCACGCCCGCCGCGCGCATGCCGCAGGTCGCCCGCGACATCATCAAGGCCCGCGCCGCGCAGCTGCGAGAGAAAGGCGCCGAACGCCTCGGCCTGCGTCTCGACCGCCATGTCGGCCAGACCGCGCTGGCGCTGGTCGAATCCGGCAACCGCGCGCGTCTCTCCGACTTCGCGCCTGTCCGCATCGACGGCGTCTCGCCCGAGCCCGGCCGCCCCGCCCTTTTCCATCTCGTCTCGCGCACCGCGACCGAACTCGTCGGCCAATACCTTGATAGCGAGCTCGCATGATCCTCTGGTGGGGAAAGAAGAAGCAGCCGGATCCCAAGACCGGCGAGACGCCCGTTGAGCCGCTGAAGCCCGGCGAAACTCCTGCGTCCCCGCTCGACAAGCCGGTTGCGTCCCTCGACCAGCAGCTGTTCGGCAACGCGCCTGTCGCCGCCGAGCCCGAACTCGGCGACGACCCCCTCGGCATCCGCAAGGCCGCCGAACGCATCGCGGCCGAACGCGCCGCCGAAGCCGCCGCGCGCGATGCTTCCGTTCTTCAAAAACTCTCCGAGGGCCTCAAGCGCTCCTCCTCGCGCCTCGCCGAAGGCCTCGCCGGCCTGTCGAAACGCAAGATCGACCGCGAGTCGCTCGAGGAGCTCGAAGAACTCCTCATCACCTCCGACATGGGCACGAAGGTCGCCGCCCGCATCGCGAAGAACTTCTCGAAGGACCGCTTCGATCGCGAAGTCTCCGGCGAAGAGATCAAGGCCGCCCTCGCCTCCGAGATCGCCGCCATCCTGAAGCCCCGCGAACAGGTCGTCGATTTCGCCGAAGGCCCCAAGCCCCGCGTCGTCCTCTTCGTTGGCGTCAACGGCTCGGGCAAGACCACCACGATCGGCAAGATCGCGTCGAAACTCTCCGCGCAAGGCGCCAACATCGTGCTCGCCGCCGGCGACACTTTCCGCGCCGCCGCCGTCGAACAGCTGCGCGTCTGGTCCGAACGCGCCAACGCCCGCTTCATCTCCAAGCCGCAGGGCGCAGACGCCGCCGGCCTCGCCTATGAAGCCGTCGAACTGGCGAAGAACGAGAACCGCGACCTCGTCCTCATCGACACCGCCGGCCGCCTGCAGAACAAGACACAGCTGATGGACGAACTCGCAAAAGTCGTCCGCGCCATCCGCAAGATCGACGCCACTGCCCCGCACGACGTCATTCTCGTGCTCGACGCCACGGTCGGCCAGAACGCCCTCAGCCAGGTCGAAGCCTTCCGCAACACCGCCGGCGTCACCGGCCTCGTGA
>JAOATF010000241.1 GCA_030158285.1 Hyphomonadaceae bacterium | reverse complement strand
GGGCGGTTGAGGTAGACGTCATCGAGATAGATGCCGACGCCGGCTTCGAAGCCGCCGACCGGGTCCTGCTGGCCGACGCCGCGGATGAAGGCGGAGAGCGTGGAGTTGGTGCCGCGCGAGACTTCGAGCGTCACGTTGGGCGAAAACTTGCCGACTTCGGTGATGTCCGCCGCGCCGATGTCTTCCAGCGTTTCGCCGGAGAAGGACGACACGGACAGCGGAACGTCCTGCAGGTCCTGTTCGCGGCGCTGGGCGGTGACGACGATCACGTCGCGCGCGGCGGGTTGATCTGCATCCTGCGCATAGGACGGCGCGTTGAAGGCGCCGAGAAAGAATGCGGATGCGCTCGAAAGAAGGGTTGCCTTGGCTTTGGGTGACACGGGTTCCTCGCCTCTGTTTGTCTCAGCGAGCGAGATCCTCACGACCCCGTCCCGCACGCGACCGCCAGAGAGACCCGTGTTCCGAAGAAGCGCGGTCAGCGCTTCGTCGAAGGTGTACCGACCGGATAACGGGGCAACCCGTATCCTTTCCGCCATGTCGTATGGAAAGAGCAGCTGCACGTCGGTCTGCCGGGCGAGCTCGAGGAGCGCGTCGGCGAGTGACGATTCACGGATGCGGATGTCGTACGTGACTGCGCCCTGTTGGGCGTAGGCGCGCGGCTGCATTGCGATCCCGCCAAAGGCGAGAACGCTGGAGAGCAGCGCCGTCCGTATCCAGGCTTGAGTCCTTCCTCCCACATGGCGCGATGGTCGGTCTTCCCTAAGGGAGTCTCCATCGGCCTTGTCACTCACGACAGGCCGGAGCGGAGAATCCTCCATCGGATTTGCGGGAGGGCGAAAATTTTCGTCGCGAGGGGCGCGCACGGCCGCATGTGCCGCAGCGTTCGCAGGCGTTTCGGGTGGATTGAAACAGCTGACGTGCAGCTGATGCCGCGGCGCGGCGAGGCTAGTTCGGAGCGTGTTCGATACGGACGACGTTGTCGCCCGTACGTTCAACCCGCAGTCCGAAGTTCGTCTCGATTGCATCCAGCATTTCGTCGACTTCACCCACATGGAATACCCCGCCCACGCGCATGTCGGCTAGGTCCGAACTGGCGAAGTCGAACTGGATGTCGGTATAGCGTGAGATATCTGCAACCACGCTGGACAGCGGGTCGCCGGCGAAGACCAGCTTGCCTTCGCGCCATGACAGCTTGCGGTCGACTTCGGCGACATCGACCTTCTCGATAACCACGTTGTCGCTGAAGTTTGCGGTCTCTCCGGCGGCGACATAGGCCACGGGCTCGGGGGCCGGAATGTCGGTTACACGCGAGTAGGCGACCTTGCCCTCGGACACGACAACTTCGACGGCATCCTTCTTCAGGCGAACCGAGAAGGCGGTGCCGACTGCAACGGTCATCCCGTCGCCAGCGTAGACACGGAAGGGCCGGGAGGGATCGTGCGCGACTTCGAAGAAGGCTTCGCCCTCGAGCAGGCGCACCGAGCGCTCCTGCCCGTTGATGCGGGTCTCGATGCGGCTGGCGGTGTTGAGCGTGACGATGGAGCCGTCCGACAGGGTGATCTTTTCCTGGTCGCCCACGCGCGTCGTGTAGAGATCGAGGCCCGGGGTCTGGGCGATCTGGACGGGCGTGTGGGCAGGCGCAAGCATCTGGCTCGCGCCGACGAGGACGGCGACGGCGACAGCGGCGGCCATGCCGAGGCCGGCGAGAATGGCGGGGCGGCGGTAGACCGGCGTTTCGCGCGGCGTGTCCGACAGCGCGGCGAGCAGGTCGAGGTCATCCCAGTGGCCGGAAAGGCGAGCGAAGGCATCGGCGTGGAGGGGGCTCGCCTGTTTCCATGCGTCGAACTGCGCGCGTTCTTCAGCGGTGAGGCCGCCCTTGTCGTGGCGCACGACCCAGCGGGCCGCCTCCTCCTCGATGGGGGAACGGTCCGGGAAATTCAGGATGTTGCCTGACGGGCTCATTCCGCCTCTCCTGTGCGGAGGCGGCGTACCGCAGGCGGTTCCGGCTGGGAAGCGTCCAGCGCGAAAGACCCATCGCGGCGGGCCATGAAATCCCGTGTAAGCAGCAGCGCTTTCGCCAAATGCTTCTCAACCGTGCTTTCGGCGATGCCGAGACGGGTGGCGATCTCGCGCTGCGACAGGCCCTCGATCTTCTTCAGCACGAGCACCTTCCGGCACTGGCTCGGGAGCGCCGCGACAGCGTTTGCAAACAGGGCGAGCTGGCGCCTGCCATCCACTTCCTGCTCCACGCCGGGTTGGTTACCGCTACCAACGACATCCGGATCGTCGAAATCCTCTACCGAATGGGTGTCGGAATTCTTTCTGCGGGCGATTTCGTTGAGAGAGACGTGCTTGGCGACCCGGAACAGGTAGGCGCGGGGCATCAGGATCGGCCCGCGGGCCTCGGCGGCGTAGGCGCGGACGAAGGTTTCCTGGAGCAGGTCTTCCACATCCTGCGGGCGGCGGAAAAAACGGCCGAGATACCGCCGGAGGGCGGTCTTGCTGGATTCGAACTCGGACAGGATCCTCGACATCGCCGCCTGACTTTAAGGCGCCGGAGGGCTTCGCGAAAGTGTCGTGATGGCGCTCAGCTGCCCCGATAGGTGGAATAGGCCCACGGGGAGACCAGCAGGGGCACGTGATAATGGGACTCTGCGCTGATGCCGAAATGGAGTTCCACCACGTCGAGGAAGGGCGGATCGGGCAGGTTTGCGCCGCGTTGGCGGAAATAGGCGGCGGCCTCGAAGGCGAGAATATACTGGCCGGACTGGAAGCTTGCGCCTTCGAGAAGCGGGGTGTCGCAACGGCCATCAGCGTTGGTGATGGATTCGCGCAAGACCTCCCTTGAGCCGGCGCGCAAGAGGCGAACCCGCATTCCGGCGGCTGGAGCCCCGTCTGCGGTGTTCAGAACGTGAGTTGTTAGTCGTCCCAAAGCGCCCTCGCCTGTTTCTGCGCCACCATGCAGGAGAGCGTGCGGGCCGCCAATGGTTTGGCTTGCGATTGGGGACGGGCGCCGGGACTCTTGGCGCATGGTTGGTCAGCATGTTGCCGGGATGGGGGCGCGGGGCGGGATGGTGGTCTCGCCGGAACGCCGCGCGAGCGAGGCGGGGCGCGCTGTGCTGGAAGATGGGGGCACTGCCATCGAGGCTGTGGTGGCGACGGCGGCGGCGCTGGGCGTTAGCTATCCGCACATGACGGGCATGGGCGGCGACGCGTTCTGGCTGGTGCAGCGGCCGGGCGAGGCGCCGCTGGCGATCATGGGATGCGGGGCGGCGGCGGAGGCGGTGAACCTCAATCTCTATGCCGGGCGCGAGACGATACCGACGCGCGGGCCGCTGGCGGCGAACACGGTGGCGGGGGCTGTCTCCTCCTGGCAGGCGGCGCTGGCCTTGCCGGGCGCGGCGAAGCTCGGGCTGCATCGCGTGCTGCGCGATGCGATCGACATGGCGGCGGATGGTGTTGAGGCAGCGCCGGGGCTGCGGCGAACGATCGATGCCAAGAGCGAGGAGCTGTGCGGCGTGCCGGGTTGGGCCGGGGCGTTTGGCGCGGCGAACGGGACGATCCGCAATGTACGGTTGGCGCGCACGATGGAGATGCTGCGCACCAAGGGGCTGCAGAGTTTCTACACCAACGGCATCGCAGATGAGATTGCGCAGGACCTTGCGGAGGTGGGCTCGCCGGTGAGCGCGGATGACCTGCGGTTTCATCGGGCGAGTGTGGAGAAGCCGCTGACGGTGCGGCTGAAGGATTGCACGGTGGCGTCCTCGCCGCCGCCGACGCAGGGCTTTGCCTCGCTGCTGATCCTGGCGCTGATCGATGAGCTTGATGCGGAGCCGGAGAGTTTCGAGCAGGTGCATGGAATCGTGGAGGCGACGAAGGTCGCGTTCTCGCTGCGCAACCGGGAAATCCATGATCCGGCCTACATGACGCTGGATGCGCAGGCGCTGCTGAACGATGCAGGCAAACTCTCGCGCATGAAAGCGCGGATTGATCCGGCGAAGGCGGCGGCGTGGCCGTGTGGCGGCGGGCCGGGCGACACGACATGGATCGGCGCGGCGGATGCCGAGGGCTGTGTCGTGAGCATGATCCAGTCGCTGTATTTCGAGTTCGGCTCGGGCGTGGTGCTGCCGCGTACGGGGATTGTCTGGCAAAACCGGGGGACGAGCTTCCGGCTGGCGGAGGATGGTTGGAACGCGCTGGCGCCGGGGCGGCGGCCTTTCCATACGCTGAACTCTTCCCTCGCGCAGTTCGACGATGGACGCACGATGGCGTTCGGGACGATGGGCGGCGAAGGCCAGCCGCAGACGCAGGCGGCGATCTTCACCCGCTATGCACGTAACGGGTTGGGGCTGGCGGTGGCGATTGCTGCGCCGCGATGGCTGCTGGGGCGGACCTGGGGGGATGAGACGACGGCGCTTCGGGTGGAGGACCGTGTGGGCGCGAATGTGGTCGACGGGCTGCGCAAGGCAGGTCATGCTGTGCAGATGACCGATGGCTATTCGGATATCATGGGACATGCGGGCGCCGTGGTGCGCCATGCTGACGGGGCGCTGGATGGCGCGGGCGATCCACGCAGCGACGGGGGCGCGGCATGGTTCTGAGCCTTGTTCCGGCGCGACTTGGCGCACGGGCCGAGGCGCGCTGCCGCGAGTTGTCGCGGCAGCCGTATAGCGAGGACGCGGAGGCGCTGACCCGGCGGTTTCTGACCGACGCGCACCGTGCGACGCTCGACCGGATTTCGGAGTGGATGCATGCGGCGGGGATGAATGTCCGCGTCGATGCGGCGGGGTCTCTCACCGGGCGGCTGGAGGGCGCGGTGGAGAATGCGCCGGCGTTGGTGTTCGGCAGCCATGTCGACAGCGTGCGCGATGCAGGTGCGTATGACGGGATGCTCGGCGTGCTGCTGGGGCTCGCCGTGGTCGAGGCGGTGCAGGCCAAGGGCAAGGCGTATCCGTTCGCCATCGAGGTGGTGGGGTTTGGCGACGAAGAAGGCTCGCGCTTTCAGGCGGCGATGAATGGCAGTCGGGCGTTTGCAAGCCGGCTGGATGTCGAGACCGCGCTGGCGGTGAAGGACCGCGAGGGGACGACGCTGGCGCAGGCGATGACGGCGTTCGGGCTGGACCCGATGAAGATCGAGGAGGCGGGGCGGGATCTTGGGACGATACTCGCGTTCATCGAGCCACATATCGAGCAGGGTCCGGTGCTGGAGGCGGCGGGCGTGGCGCTGGGCGTGGTGTCGTCGATAGCGGGACAGTGGCGGCTGAAGGTGCGCTATCGCGGACAGGCGGGACATGCGGGAACGACGCCGATGCACCTGCGGCGCGATGCGCTGATCGCGGCGGCGGAAGCGATGCTGGTGATCGAGCGCGTGGCGGCGGAGGGGCCGGCTGATCTTGTTGCCACCGTGGGGCAGGTCTCCGTGGCGCCGGGCGCGCCGAATGTGATCCCGGGCGTGGCTGAATTTACCGTCGATGTGCGCGCGGGGACGGATGCGGTGCGCGACAAGGGGCTGGCGCAGATCGAGGATGTGCTGCGCGAGATTGCCGTGGACCGGAAGCTGGAGTGCGAGATCGAGCGGGTGCAGAACCTGCCGGCGACGGAGATGCATAGCCAGGTGCGCGGGTTGCTGTCGCGCGCGGCGGCGCAATGCGGGCAGGCGGCGCCGGAGCTGGTGAGCGGGGCCGGGCATGATGCGATGATGGTGGCGCGGCTGACGCCGACGGGCATGCTTTTCATCCGCTGCGCAGGGGGCGTGAGCCACAATCCGGCAGAGTCTGTTACACCGGAGGATTGCGAGGCGGCGCTGGATGTGCTGCTGGCATTTGTGGACCTTTATGCTGCGGAGTTCGCGGAATGAGCGACCTGCCTGCCGATCTGTTTGGTGAGATCGATCCGCCGGACCGGCGCCTGCTGATGGGGCCGGGGCCGTCGAACGTGCATCCGCGCGTGCTGCGGGCGATGAGCGCGGCTGTGCTGGGGCAGTTCGATCCCGAGTTCACGACAACGATGAACCAGGTGATGGCGCTGTATCGCGGCGTGTTCCAGACCACGAACAAATGGACCTTCATGGTCGACGGCACATCGCGCGCGGCGATCGAGGCGGCGATGGTGAGCGTGCTGGCGCCGGGGGAGACGGTGCTGGTTGTCTCGTCCGGGCGGTTCGGGTTGCTGCTGCAGGAGATCGGGCAGCGGTGCGGCGCGAAGGTCGAGATCGTCGAGGCGCCGTGGGGCGAGGTTGTGCCCATGAACGCGATCAAGGCTGCGGCGGAACGGGTTCGCCCAAGGCTGATCGCGTGCGTGCATGGCGACACGTCGACCACGATGGCGCAGCCGCTGGACGGGCTGGGCGATGTGGCGCGGGGCGTAGGGGCGCTGAGCTATGTCGATGCGACGGCAACGCTGGGCGGGATGGATGTGGCGGTGGACCGCTGGCGCGCGGACATCGTGACGGCGGGCTTGCAGAAGTGCATGGGGGGGCCGCCGGGAATTGCGCCGATCACGATTTCGGACCGTGCGGCGGAGCACATTTTTGCGCGGCGGCATGTCGAGAAGGGCATTGCGAGCGCGGGCGACAACGCGGGGCCGGCGCCGGTGATCGGGTCCAACTATTTCGACCTGGCGATGGTGATGGACTACTGGAGCGACAAGCGGCTCAACCATCACACGGAAGCGGCCAGCATGCTGTATGCGGCGCGGGAATGCGCGCGGATCGTGCTGGGTGAGGGGCTGCCGAAGCGGATCGAGCGGCATCGTCTGGCGGGCGCGGCGATGGCGGCGGGCATCGAAGCGATGGGGCTGAAAGTCTATGGCGGTGCGGCGCACAAGATGTTCAACGCGGTGGGCGTGTTCATTCCCGAGGGGGTCAATGGCGAGAGCCTGCGCAAGCGGATGCGCGAGGAATTCGAGATCGAGATCGGGACGTCGTTCGGGCCGCTGGCGGGGAAGATCTGGCGGATCGGCACGATGGCGGGCAATGCGCGCAAGCATCATGTGGCGCATACCCTGATGGCGCTGGAGACGGCGCTGCGGCGGGAGGGATTCGCGGCCAAGGCGTCGGGCGTGGATGCGGCGCTCGGCGTTTATGACGGGGCAAAAGGCGACTAGATCGCGATCCAGAGGGGAGGCAAATCAACATGGATTGCTTGGTTCTGGCGGCGCTGCTTTGCATGAATGAACCCGCGACAGTTACGTCGTTCCAGCACGGGCTGGCAGCGGGAGCGTGGGTCAATGTTGGGGACGTTCTCATCACGTCTGTGATCGACAGCGATGATGTCGGCTATCCCGACAAGGCTCTGATGGAAGCGCATTGCGTAGGCGACGCCTGTCTCTACACGCGCGTGCGCTGCCATACGGGAAGCAAGCTCACCTGCACGCTTGATTATGTGACGTCGGAGGTCGACCACCGTCGGCATGTATCTGTGGTTGGGCGAAACAAGACGGAAATCCTTGCGGCGCTTTCGCCGATTGCGCTGGAGCCGATGAAGGGTCTTCGCGTCGGACTGACAGATTTGAAGTTTGAGGACGCCATGGTAGCGGCCTTGGCCAAACATCCGCTGTTTCAATAAAGGCCTGGTGAGCAGCATGGCTTCATACCCCCGCGACCTCGTCGGCTATGGCGCAAGACCACCGAACGCCAACTGGCCGCGTGGCGCGCGCGTCGCGGTGCAGTTTGTCGTCAACTATGAGGAGGGTGGGGAGAATTCCGTTCTTCATGGTGACAAGGGATCAGAGGCGTTCCTGTCCGAAATGGTGGGGGCGCAGAGCCATCCGGCGCGGGCGATGGCGATGGAGTCGCTGTACGAATATGGATCGCGGGCGGGTTTCTGGCGGCTGCTGAGACTATTCGAGGAATTCGCGATGCCGGCGACGGTGTTCGGCGTGGCGAGCGCAATGGATCGCAATCCGGCGGCGGTAGATGCGATGCTGGAGGCGAAGTGGGAAGTGGCGTCCCATGGCTACAAATGGATCGACTATCAGAATGTGCCGGAGGAGATCGAGCGCGCGCACATCGCGAAGGCCATCGAGATCCACACGCGGCTGACGGGGGATCGGCCGCTCGGCTGGTATCAGGGGCGGACGAGCCCGAACACGGCGCGGTTGGTGGCGGAAGAAGGCGGGTTCACCTACGACGCGGACAGCTATGCGGATGACCTTCCCTATTACGATGCACGGCATGGGAAAGCGCAGCTGATCGTGCCGTACACGCTGGACGCGAACGACATGAAGTTCGTGGCGCTGAACGGGTTTTCGACGGGCGAGCAGTTTGCCAGCTACCTGATCGATGCGTTCGAAGCGCTTCATGCCGAGGGCGCAACGAGCCCGAAGATGATGTCCGTCGGGCTGCATTGCAGGATCGTCGCGAAACCGGGCCGCATACTCGGCCTGCGCCGCTTTCTTGAGCACATTGCTTCAAGGCAGGGCGTCTGGGTGGCCCGGCGCATTGACATCGCACGCCACTGGCTCGTGCATCATCCCTACAGGCCCTGATTGTAAGTGCTTCTCGGGGCCTCGCATGAGGACCGATGACGCCGGCAAACCTGGAGAGTTACGCGCAACAGACGGCGCGGCTGCTTGAGATCAACCTGCCGCGTGGCGGCGCTGCGCTGGTGGCGGCGCAGCTGGAGATACTGTTCGCGCATGCGCGGGCGTTTGCGGAATTCGACCTGCCGCCCGCGTGCGAGCCTCTGCCCGAGTACCAGCCATGAGCAGCGTGGTGCTTAGCGATGTGGCGGACCTTGGCGTGCTGCAGACGGCGGCGGCGGTGCGTTCCGGCAAGCTCACGGCAGAAGAGGTGGCGGAGGCGGCGCTTGAACGGATCGAGCGGCTGGACAATCGCTTCAACTGTTTCACGCGGATCGACGGGGAAGATGCGCTGAAGGCGGCGCGGAAGACAGATTGCGCCATACGGCGCGGGGATGATCCGGGGCCGCTGGCGGGCGTGACGTTTGGCGCCAAGGATCTGTTCGATGTGGCCGGGGAAACCACCACGGCGGGCGCGCGCGTGCGGGACGGCGCGGCGCCGGCGGAGGACGATGCCGAGGCGGTGGCGCAGCTGAAGCGCGGCGGGTGCACGCTGCTCGGCGCGCAGAACATGGATGAGTTTGCGTACGGCTTCACGACGGAGAACGCGCATACGGGGGCGACGCACAATCCGCATGATGTCGCGCGGATTGCGGGCGGATCTTCGGGTGGATCGGCGGCGGCGGTGGCAGCGGGGTTGTGCGCGGGGGCGATTGGCTCGGACACCAATGGATCGGTGCGGGTGCCGGCGGCGTTCTGTGGCGTGTTCGGACTGAAGCCGACATTCGGGCGGCTGTCGCGGCATGGCGTGTTTCCGTTCGTCCATAGCCTCGATCATGTCGGGTGTTTTGCGCGAAGCGCGGGAGACCTGGCGGCGCTGTATGACGGGTTGCAGGGGCGCGATGCGCGCGATCATGCGCAGGCGGATCGCGAGGTGGAGCTGGCGCTGCCGGGCGTGAATGCGGCGGATCGCAAGCTGCGTGTGGGAATCCTTGGCGGATATTTTGCGGAGTCGGCGTCCCCCGAGGTGCTTGAGGCGTTGGATGAAGTCGCGGAGGCGCTGGGGGCGACCGAGGAGGTAGAGCTGCCCGAGGTGGAGCGGGCGCGGTCCGCGGCGTTTGTGTTGAGCGCGGCGGAGGGGGGATCGCTGCATCTCGATAACCTGCAGCGGGCGCCGCAGGATTATGACCATGCGGTGCGCGACAGGCTGATTGCTGGGGCGATGATGCCGGCGGGGCTGGTGATGCGGGCGCAGCGGTTCCGGCGGTGGTTCCGGGATGCAGTGCAGCCGTGGTTCCAGCGGTATGATGTGTTGCTGGCGCCGGCGACGCCATTTGCGGCGCAACCCATTGGGCAGAAGACCATTCGCATGGCGCGGGGGGAGCTGTCCGTGCGGGCGAATGCGGGGCTTTACACGCAGCCGATCAGTTTCATTGGGTTGCCTGTGGTGGTGGCTCCGTTGACGGCGCCGGGGAAATTGCCGTTGGGCGTGCAACTGATCGGCGCGCCGTGGACGGAGGCGCGGCTGATTCGCACCGCGCGACGGCTGGAGCGCGATGGCGTGGCGCGCGTGCGGCCACCCACGGAGCTGGCGCCATGAAGATCAATGAGCCCGCTGTCGTTGCGGAAGTGACCGCGGCGTTCCATGCCTATGAGTGCGCGCTGACGACGGACGACCTGGAGACGATGGGTGCGCTGTTCTGGAACTCGCCGCATACGGTACGTCTGGGCGTGGGCGAGAATCTTTACGGCATCGAAGCGATCGACGCGTTCCGCAAAGCGCGTCGCGGTTCACCGCAGCGTGATCTGTTGCGCGTGGAGATTACGACAATTGGCGACAATTTTGCGGTCGCCAATGCCGAGTTTCAACGGCATGGCTCTGAGAAGGTGGGACGGCAGAGTCAGGCGTGGGCAAAATTTCCGGATCAGGGTTGGCGCGTAGTATCAGCGCACGTCTCGATCATGGGAAACACCTCGTGACCGGACCGGTTATCAATCGCATAAACGCGTTGTGCCACGGCGATTTCCTCGACATGTTCGGGCCGCTGTACGAGCATTCGCCGTGGGCGGCGGAACTTGCGGAAGCGGCGCGGCCGTATCGCTATGAAGCGGATCTTCTGGTGGCGTTGCGGCGTGCGGTGGATCGCGCGGATTCGGCGCGGAAGCTCGATCTCATTCGCGCGCATCCGGAACTCGGCGGGGAGAAGCTGCGCGCGCGGGCGCTGACGGCGAGTTCCATGGCGGAGCAGGGATCGGTCGGACTCGATAAGCTGGCTGACGTGGAGCTGACGGAATGGGCTGCGTTGAACGCGGCCTATCGCGAGCGGTTCGGCTTTCCGTTCGTGATCTGCGTGCAGCTGCATTCGAAGGACGAGATCGTTGCGGCGATGCGGCGGCGGCTGAACGGCGAGGCTGCAGAGGAGCAGGCCGAGGCGATACGACAGATTCATGACATTGCGCGGCTGCGGCTGAACGATGTGATGGTGCGGCTGGCGGAGCTGGAGGCGCTGGAGCGGATCGTGAAGCGTGATCTGGCGATGCTGGCCGATCCGGCGTTGTCATGGGTGAAGCCGCGCGTGGGGGCGGCGGGCGAGCATGTGTTTGACGTCGCCATCGTAGGCGGCGGACAGAGCGGGATCGGCGCGTGCTTCGCGCTGCGCCGTGAGGGCGTGCACAACACTATCGTGCTGGACGAGAACGCGGCGGGGCGCGAGGGACCGTGGATCACCTATGCGCGCATGGTGACGCTGCGCACGCCGAAGCACCTGACGGGCGTGGAGACCGGCGTGCCGTCGCTGACCTATCGCGCCTGGTATGAGGCGCAGTTCGGCGCGGAGGCGTGGGACAAGGTCGACAGGATTTCGCGTGGCGAATGGATGGCGTACCTGCGCTGGTTGCGTGCGGTGCTGGAGCTGCCGGTGCGCAATGACGCGAAGGTGGAGCGGATCGAGCGCGCGGGAGCTGGCGGGTTTCGGCTATCGCTGGCGGATGGCAGCGAAGTGCTGGCGCGGAAAGTGGTGCTGGCGACGGGCATACAGGGCGGCGGGGAGTGGCATGTGCCGGCGTTGGTGCGCGAGGCTGTGCCGCCAGAATTCTATTCGCATGCGAGCAGCGTGTTTGACGATGCGGTGCTGAAGGGGAAGCGGATCGGCATTCTGGGGTCGGGTGCGTCGGCGTTCGACAATGCGCAGCATGCGCTGGGTGCGGGGGCCGCGGAGGCGCATGTGTTCGCGCGCAGGAAGGACCTGCAGCGCATCAATCCGATCCGGCATATGGAGCGGTCGGGCCTCACCAAGCGCTATGCGCTGCTGGAGGACGGGGAGAAGTATCGGGCGCTGGATCATTTTCTCGGACTGAACCAGCCGCCGACAATGGACACGTTCCAGCGCGCCTCATCTCATCCGGGGTTCCGGCTGCATCTGGGCGCGCCGTGGGACGGCGTGCGGATGGAGGGCGACGAGGTTGTTGTCTCGACGCCGGCGGGGGAGCACCGGTTCGATTTCCTCGTGGTGTCGACGGGGACGGTGACGGATCTCGGGCTGCGGCCTGAGCTGTCGGCATTTGTGGGCGACATTGCGCTGTGGGGAGACCGGCATCGTGCGGAGGCGAGCAATCCGTTGATTGACGCGCATCCCTATCTGGGGCCCGGGTTTCAGTTGACCGCAAAGTCGGCCGAGGGCGCGGCGCGGTTGCACGGGCTGTTCGTGTTCAACTATGCCGCGCTGGCGAGCCTTGGGCTGTCGGCGGCGGCATTGTCTGGCCTGCGCTATGCGTTGCCGCGCCTTGTGGAAGGCGTGGCGAGCCAGCTGTTCCTCGATGATCGCGAGGCAATCCTTGGCGACTATTTCGCGTATGCCGAGGAAGAGTTCACGCTTGATCCGTCTACGCCCGGCACTCCTAAGCCCTTCCCCGGCGAAAAATGAAGTAGCTGGCAACGATACCGCCCGAGAGAATGATCGAGGCGATGAACTCCGGCTGTTTAGACGGGGTGATCGCCATAGCGACCAGGACCGCGGCCATGCCGACGATGGCGAAGATGCTGCCCCAGGGATGCAGCCAGGCTTTCACCTGCAATTTTTCGGGCGGGGTTTTCGGGCGCAGGATCAGCTGCGAGGCGGCGACGCCGATATAGACGAACAGCATCAGCGCGCCCGAGGCGTTGAGCAGGAAGGCGTAGAGATCCTTCCAGTAGGCGGCGAGCGGGATCACGGCCATCGACAGGACGGAGGCGACGAGGATCGCCCAGGTCGGCACGCCGCGCTTGTCGATCTTCTTGAGGATGGCCGGCGCGTCGCCCCGGCTGGCGAGGCCGAACATGACGCGCGAGCCGACATAGATGCCGGAGTTGAGGCAGGAGAGGACGGCGACAAGGACGATCGCGTCCATGATCTCCGGCGCGCCGGCGATGCCGACTTTCTGCAGCGCCATGGTGAAGGGCGACATCGGACCGATGGCCTTCTGTTCCGCAATCTCGCGCCACGGCACGACACACATGATCAGGGCGATGGAGAGGATATAGAAAAGCAGCATCCGCACGATGAGCGTGGTTGCGAGGCGAGCGATGATCTTTTCACCGGCATCGGATTCGGCCGCGGCGACAGTAGTGATCTCGGCGCCGACGAGGGTGAAGACCAGCGAGACGACGCCGACGAGGACGGCGGTCCAGCCTTGTGGCGCGAAGCCGCCATCGTTGACGAGGTTGTTGAAGGTGGGGCCGCCGGTGGAATTCCAGCCGAAGGCGTAGGCCGCGGCCACAAGAATGAAGACGACAATGGCCGCGACCTTGATGGACGAGAACCAGAATTCGAACTCGCCATAGCTGCGCGTGGACAGGAGGTTCGAGCCCGTCAGCAGCACGGTAAGGACAAGCGCGATGATCCAGACGGGCGTGTCGCCGGGCAGGTAGTGGCTGGCGATCTCTGCGCCGACCAGCGCCTCGAACGCGACAACGACGACCCAGAAATACCAGTAGATCCAGCCGAAACTGAAGCCGGCGAGATTGCCCATCGCGTAGCGCGAATACTCGGTGCAGGAGCCGACGCCGTGGCGCGCCGTCGCCATTTCGGCAAGCGCGCGCATGACGAAGAGGATGATGGTGCCGGTCAGCAGGTAGCTGAGGATCACCGCGGGGCCCATGTCGGCGATGTAGACCAGCGAGTTGACGAACAGGCCGCCGCCGATGATGCCGCCGATGGAGATCATGGCGACGTGGCGCGAGCGCAGCGACTTCGCGAGTTGCGGCGCGTCGGCCGTTTCGACGGCGTGTTCCAACGTGTCTCTCCCCGGCTTCCAGCTCTGCACGTGGCTGACCTTGCGGCAGCTCTCCCCTGCCTGTGCATCAGACCTGAGTTCACGCGGATGGCAACTCCCTTCATGGCGGGTTCGGGTCTAGGCTCGGCGAAAACATGGGGAGGCGAGGATGCGGCTGGGCCGGCGGGATGTGCTTCTGGGTGGATCGGCGTTGCTACTGGGGGCGTGCACTGCGCCGGCGAAGACCGAGGCGGACCTGATCCTGCATGGCGGGCAGGTGCTGACAGTGGATGCGAAGTTCGCGAAGGCGTCTGCGGTGGCGGTGAAGGGCGGGCGCATCGTGGCGGTGGGCGGACCTGAGCTGGTGGAGAGCTGGACGGCGCCGCGGATCGTGGACCTGGCGGGGCGCACGTTGATGCCGGGGTTCAACGATACGCACGTGCATATCTATTCGCTCTCCCCACGCGCCATCGAGCCGGACAAGGTGAAGTCGATTGCGGAGCTGCAGGATGTGCTGCGCGCGAAAGCGGCGGCGCTGGGCAAAGGCGAGTGGATTACCGGCTATGGCTGGGACGAGGCGCTACTGAGCGAGAAGCGTAATCCGCTGCGGGCCGATCTCGATGCGGCGGCGCCGGACAATCCGGTGATCCTGACGCGGGCGGGCGCGCATTCGGCGGTGTGCAATTCGAAGGCGCTGGAGCTGGCCAAGATCACGCGCAAGACGCCTGATCCGGAAGCGGGGATCATCGAGAAGGATGCTTCGGGCGAACCCAACGGCATCATCCGCGAGCGGTTCGACATTGTGGAGCGGCTTGTGCCGGAGGATACGTTCGAGACGCTGCGGCCGAGCTATGTCCAGGCGCTGAAGAACCTGCTGCCATTCGGGATCACGAGTTTTCAGTCGGCGAGCACGAGCATTTTCGATGAGCCGGTGGACGGCGAGCAGGTGCGCGATGGCAGCGGGCTGACATACCGGCGGATGCGCGCGATCTATGACGAGATGGGCGCGGACCTGCCGCGAGCGGCGCTGTACATCTCGTATCCGGGCGAGGCGCGGATGAAGGCGTTCGGGAAAAAGTCCGGCGATGGCGATGATCGCGTGCGGCTGGGGCCGATCGGCGAGAACCTGACGGATGGCGGGTTCACGGGGCCGACGGCGTGGTTGCTGGCGGATTACAAAGGGCAGCCGGGGTTCCGGGGCAAGGGTCGCTATAGCGACGCCGAGCTGCAGGAGATGGTGGACAAGGGCCATGAGTATGGCTGGCAGATGGGGCTGCATGCGATTGGCGATGCGGCCATTGTGCAGGTGGTGAATGCGTATGTTGCGGCGTTGAAGAAACGGCCGAAGGAGGACCATCGCTGGTTCCTCGATCACTTCACCATCATGCCGCCGGACGAGACGATGAAGGCGATGGCCGAGAACGGGATCATAATCGCGCAGCAGCCGAACTTTCTCTATAATCTTGAAGGGCGGTATCAGGCGCTGCTGGATGATTGGCGGCTGGCGCACAACAATTCTGTGGCAACGCCCGCGAAGAAGCACGGTATCTTCACTGCGTTCTCCTCCGACAACCTGCCGATCGATCCGCGCGTGGGGCTCTATGTGGCGACGACGCGCAAGGGGCCGAGCGGGACTGTGCATGGCGCGGAAGAGGCGGTGAGCCGCGAGGACGCGATCCGCATGTACACGGCCAATGGTGCGCATCTTACGTGGGAGGAGAAGGAGAAAGGCTCGCTGGAAGTCGGCAAGCTGGCTGACATGTGCGTGGTGGAGCAGGACCCGCTGAAGGTGGCGGATAGCGAGCTGCTGACGATGAATGTGGATGCGACGTTTGTGGGCGGACAGCAGGTGTTTGCGCGGGAGGGGGCGCGGGGGTAGCTGCGGTGGTGAGCTCGCGCTTCGACGGGCGGCCTTCGGCCTGCTCAGCATGAGCGCTTGGTGAGTTCAGCGCCGAGAGCCAAGAAGCGCTCATCCTGAGCAGCGCGAAGCGTGTCCATCGAAGGATGAGCGCGGGCTTGCTGGTGTTGCTACCTAAAGCTGAACAAACACGGCTTTCAGATCGAGATACTCATCGATGCCATACTTGCTGCCTTCTCTTCCGACGCCGCTCTCCTTCACACCGCCGAACGGCGACACCTCGGTTGAGATGAGGCCGGTGTTCATGCCGACCATGCCGTATTCGAGGCCTTCACTTACCCTCCATGAGCGGGCGAGGCTCTGGGTGAAAGCGTAGGCGGCGAGGCCGGCGCGGCTGTTGTTGGCGAACTGGAGGGCTTGCGTCTCGTCCTTGAAGCGGACGAGGCCGGCGACGGGGCCGAAGGTTTCTTCGCGGGTGAGCAGCGCGTCGGGGGCGACATCGCGGAGGACTGTTGGCTGGTAGAAAGTGCCGCCATGGCTATCGCGGGCGGCGCCGGTGAGGGCTTTCGCGCCGTGGCCGAGGGCGTCGGCGACGTGGGCTTCGACTTTCTCGAGCGCTTTCGCGTTGATGAGCGGGCCCTGCGTGGTGACGCCGGCGAGGCCGTCGCCCACGACGAGGTTGCTGGCCTTCTCGGCAAGGAGTTTTGCGAAGGCATCGTAGACGCCATCCTGCACGTAGATGCGGTTGGCGCAGACGCAGGTCTGGCCGGTGTTGCGAAATTTGGAGATGATCGCGCCGGCGGCGGCGGCTTCGAGATCGGCGTCGTCGAAGACCAGAAAAGGCGCGTTGCCGCCGAGTTCGAGCGAGACGCGTTTCACGGTGCCCATGCATTGCGCGGCGAGTTTCTTGCCGACCGGGGTTGAGCCCGTGAAGGTGAATTTCGCGATGCGCGGGTCTTCGGTGAGCACGCGGCCGATTGGCTCGGCATCGCCCGTGATGATGTTGAGCACGCCCGGCGGCAGGCCCGCTTCCTCGGCGAGCACGGCGAGGGCGAGCGCGGAATAGGGCGTGAGTTCGGAGGGCTTCAGCACGACGGTGCAGCCTGCGGCGATGCCGGGGCCGACTTTCCGCGTGATCATCGCGGTCGGGAAATTCCACGGCGTGATGGCGCCGACGACGCCGACGGGCTGTTTCAGCACCATGATGCGGCGGTCACTGGCGGGAGCGGGGATGGTGTCGCCATAGACGCGCTTGGCCTCTTCGCCGAACCATTCGAAGAACGCGCCGGCGTAGGCAATCTCGCCGCGCGCTTCGGCGAGGGGCTTGCCCTGCTCGGCCGTCATCAGGCGGGCGAGGTCTTCCTGGTGCTTGAGCATCAGCTCGTTCCACTTGCGCAGGATCTTTGCGCGGGCGGCGGCGGGCTCGGCTTTCCATTTGGGGAGGGCGGCGGCGGCCGCGGCGACGGCGGCTTCGGTTTCGGATTTGCCGAGATCGGGGATCCTGCCGATCACGCCGCGCGTGGCGGGGTTGCGGACGTCGACGGTGGGCTCACCCACCCATTTGCCGTTGATGTAGCACTGCTGCCGGAAGAGATCGGCACGCTGGAGCCCGATGCGGCCGAGTTCGCCTGTTTCGCCGTCTGCCATCTGATCCTCCGCGATTGCGGAAGAACATATCGGGCGTTGCGGGGATTAGGGCAAGGTCAGCGGGCGCGGGGGATGAGCGGGCAGTCGGCTTTCGCGAAGGGCGTCAGCTCGGCGGGCGTGGTGTCGCCGCCGCGGGCTTCGGCTTCCTTCTGCGTTACCCAGACAAGGCCGCGCGAGGCGCAGCGCATGCCATAGTCGAACGTGGCGCTCATATTGCCCTTGTCGAAGGCGAGCGAGCCGCCGAACTGGATGTCGGACGGGATGCCGGTGAAGCGATAGCCGAGGCTGTTGCGCGTGGCGAAGTCGCCGGTCTGCCGGATGGCGCTGCGTGTCATCTGGTTGAGCACGGCGTTGAAGCTGCGCGCAGCGATGTCGATCGTGTTGTTCGACGTGGTGCGCGGGACGGAGGCGGCCTGCCCGTTGATGATGACGTAGACATTGGCGCCGCGCAGGTTGGCGGTGGCGCTGTCCATGCTCAGCACGGCGCCCGGCGCGATGAAGAACGGCGTGGAGGCGCCGCCATCGACGTGCATTTCCTGATAGGTTTTGCCGTCCTTCTCCACGTTGATCATCACGGGCGGGAAGACGCCGGGCACGCTGGCCGAGGCGACCAGCACATCCTGGAACAGCTTGCGCGCCTTGAGGCCAGCGGCCTTGTCGCTTGCAGATTGGGCGATGGCGCCCATGTCCCAGATCACGGTTTCCTCGCGGTCGAGGTTGGTGGTGGCGACCAGCAGCATGCGGCCTTCGGATGTGGCGGCGGCAATGGCTGCGATCAGCTTGTCATCGACGAAACGCTCGACCAGCTCACGCAGCGGCTTGCCATCGAACATGCCGACATCGAATAGCGCGCCGACGCCGCGCGATTGCATCAAGTTGTTGGTGGCGTCGCCGCGATAGGCCTCGGTGAGCGTGCCGTCCCATTCGGGGCCGAGGAAGGCGAAGGGGGCGATCAGCGCGCCGGTGGAAACACCGGTGACGATCTCGAAGCGCGGGCGCGTGCCGGCATTGGTGAGGCCGACGAGCACGCCGGCGCCATAGGCCCCGCCTGCGCCACCGCCGGACAGCGCCAGCATGTCGACCGTGCGATCCGCCGTCTTCACGATGGCGCGCACGGCGCGGGGCGCGTTCTCCTTGTGGAAATCGCTGTCGTTCGTCTCCATGCGCACGGAGGCGGCAAAGCCCACGGGGTTTGCGCCGCGCGGCGACACCGGCGGCGTATCGAGCCGTGGCCCGGTTGCGCAGGCAGCGAGAAGGCTGCCGGCGAGAAGGATCGATAGAAGCGGTCTCATGCCGGGATGCTCCAGGTGCGAGCCCCCAGTCTCGCCGTGTGGCAGACTACCAGAACGCCATCCGCAGCGTGACGGATCCGTAGTGGGTCGTTGCCGTGTCGGAGATTTGTGCATCATAACCGAGCTTCACGTTCAGGAACTGGCTATCGATGTTCAGTCCCAGACCGGCAACCACGGCATCCTCCGGCTCGACGCCGGGGCTGAGCTGGAAGGTGGCGCCGGTGGAGCCGCCCGCGAAGGCGAGGGCTGCAGGCGTCGATTCCCAGTTCAGGATGCTGCGATAGCCGACCGAGAGTTCCGGGCGGATCGCGAGCGCATCGTCCTGGCCAAGATTGCCGATCAGTTGCACGCCGTAGGAGGCGGAGGCCAGCGAGGCATCCGAGTCGCCCGCGGTGATGGCGAGACCGGCGGTGTTGAGCGCGGTCTCGGTGTAGCCATCCTGCGTGAAGGACGTGTAGTCGGTGCCGACGAAGGGCTTCACATCCACCCAGCCGAGCGGAACGGTGTAGGTGGCGCGGCCGGCGATGTTGAGGCTCTGGCCTTTCCATTCGCCCTTGAGGCGGTCGGCCAGCGTGCCGATTTCCACGGTGCGGTCCGACGTGAAGTTGATGAAGCCGTAGGACGCGTTGCCGTTGATGGCGAGGTTGCCGTTGATCCAGCCGCCATAGGCGCCGATCGACGTCTGTGCGACGTTGAGCGGCGCGCCGGTGCGGCCTTCTTCCTCGAGTTCCGCGGATTCGAGCGACATGTACGCGCCGACGAGCGCCGTGCCGGTGGAGATCAGGTCTACGCCGGCCGCGACGCCGAAGCCGCCGCCGGAAATCTCGACGGTGCCAGACGAGGCTTCGGCCTTGTGGAACACGCCGAACTCCTCCGTCCATGCGCCGCCGGGCGCGTCCGGCTTGTTGGTGAGCATGTCGAGGCGATTGGCGGTGGCGCCGAAAGCGGCGGTGGCGTTGGCGGCCAGCACCTGCATCACCGACACGTCCGAACCGGGCAGCATGTCGGCCCAGCCGCGCTGGAATGTTGCGGCGTCCGGGATGGAAGCGAGCGCGGCGGCGACCGTGTCGTCTTCCTGCATCAGGTCGAGCACGGCGGAGTAGGCGTCGCCCTGGCGAGTGTTGAGGCCGAGCTGGTTGGCCGTCTTCACCTGGAGGACGAGGTCGATCGCGTTGGCGTTCGGCTGCACCAGGCTCATATTGTAGAGGTACGGGCCGTTGTCCGCGATCATGTCGGCGAGCGAACCGCCGAGCGTCAGCGAGCCGGCGTTCAGCACGCGCAGCGTGAACGGCTGGTTGATGAACTGTTCGAAGATCGGCGTGAACTGCGTGTTGGCCGCGAAGTTCGCCGCGCCAGATACGTTGAACAGCGGCGTGTTGCCGGCGATTCGGGTGTTGTTGATCGTGATGCCGATGTTGGCGTTGTTCGCCGCCGTCATGGAGCTCAGGGCGAGCGTGCCGCTGGCGAAGTTGTTGAAGGTGGAGTTGTTCACCGACAGCGTCATCGAGCCGGCGCCGGTGCGGGACAGCTGGCCATTGTAAGCCGAGCCGTTGGAGAAGGCGAGCGAGCCGGTGGCGTTGCCGAGGCTGATATTGCCGTCCATCACGCCGCCGTTGAGGATGACGGTCGCGGCCGTGCCGCCAAACGTGGCATCGCCGAACAGGCTGGCGCTGCTGACGTTGAGCGTGTCGGAGCCCGTGCCGAAGCTGATGTCGCCGAGCATCTGGCCGGAGAGCATGTCGAAACGGTCCGAGCCGGCGCCGAGCAGGATGTCGCCGAGGATGCGGGCGTTATCGACCGTGTCGTTCTGGGTGACAACGACGTTCGCGCCGCCGTGCGACAGGTCGATCGCGATGGCGCGGCCGAGGCCGCTGGTGATGGTGTCGGTCGTGTCGTCGTCGATGAATCCGGCCGTGATGCGCGAGGAGTTGATGAAGCTGGTCACCGTTCCCGACAGGTCCTGGAAGGCGATCGCATCGCCATCATAACCGCGCGTGCCGGTGAAGATCAGGCCGTTGTTGATGACCGTTGGAACGTTCGCGCCGGCATCGAGCTTGATGCCGTACGAGTCATGGGTCGTCTCGGTGTTGACGTTGCCGCGGATGGTGCCGGTGTTGACCAGCTGCGGCGTGATAACGCCCGAGCCGATGTGGACGGCGATGGCGTCGGCTTCATACGCATTGGCGCTGATGGTGCCGCTGTTGAGGATGCCGCCGGCGATCGTCGTCGTGTAGTTGCCATCGGCCGAGCCGGCGATGCGCAGCGCGGTTGACGAAAAGCCCATGTTGACGCCGGACGACGCGATCGTGCCACGGTTCATGAAGCCGTAGGTGTAGTTGAACGCGTTCAGCACCTCGGTGAAGTTGTCGTCGTCATCGTCGTCGAGCGTGTCGCGGATGGTTTCGGTGATGAGGCCCAGGTTGATATTGCCGCCGGCCACGCCATCGGCGGACTGGATCAGCAGCGCCGGAGCCGAGCCGAGGATGGTGATGGAGCCGGTGGTGCGGTTCTCGTTGTAGTCCTGAACGACGTCCTTGATGTTGTCCGTGGGGTCGACCCCGCCGACGGCCGCGCCGTTGATCAGGATGCCGCGCGCGAGGCTGCCGCGGATTTCGACGGTCGGGCCGCCATTCTGCAGGTCTTCGGCGGCGAGGTCGGCGGGTTCGTCGGCGCCGGTGGTGTTGGTGTCGGCGCCGTCGGGGTCTTCATAGTTGCTGGCGTCGCGCTGGTGGAAGCCGGTGGACGAGATGCCGCCATCGATCAGGAATTCGCCGCCGATATCGCCGAGGATGCGCGCTCCGGTGGTGCCAGCGCCCTGAACGGAGATGGTGCCGCCGATTTCGACGCTGCCCGTGACGTTCTCACGGATGTCGAGGCCGGCGCCGTTCGCGCCGGTGAGGCCGATGGCGCCGTCCTGCAGGTAGTTGCCGTCGAGAATGGAGCGCAGCGAGACGCCGTAGGAGTTGTTGCCTTCGACCGAGATCGCGGCGGCGGAGTTCGCCGTGTTCGAGCGCGAGAGCGTGATGTTGCCGGTGAGCGTGCCGCCTGCATCGAGCAGGATGCCGGCGCGGCCCGTGCCCTGGGCCAGCGGGCCGTCGAGGAAGCCGTTCAAGTCCGTGTCGCTGTTGGTGCGGGTGTAGTCCTCGAGAATGCTGATCGAGCCGACGCCCGAATAGCTGCCAGTGAAGCCGGGCAGGATGCGCACGCCGGTCGCGCCGTCGGCGTTGTTGATGTTGATCTGGCCGGCGTTGGTGATGTCGTTGCTGGTGTTGATCGTGACGCCGCTGGAGTTGGCGGTCGTCAGCGTGATCGATCCGGTCGAGGTGATATCGACGTCGGCGGGGGTGCCGCCATTCGACGTCAGGACCGGCGTGGTCGTGGCGGTCGTGATCGACACCTGGGCGACGGCCGGGAGCGCGAACACAATAGGAGCCGCAGCCCCGAGCAGCAAACGCACCTTGAAGGTCATGAGAGCCGTCAACTCCTGAACAATCAGAACACTACACAGCCGCCCGCTGCGGAAAGCCGAATGGCCCGGCATCCGCCATTCGGGCCGCCATCCGGGCGACGCCCTGCCTAGCCTGCCGCGCGGCCATAGGAAACCCCGCACCTGCGGTTCAGCCGTCAAACCCCGCCGGGCGGAAGCCGCAAGGGAATTCCAAAGCCAGCCTTGTGGCGGAAAGGTGGCCAATGGGGCGGGCCGGGACCTGCTCCACTGGTTTGTGCCGGAGGCTGTGTCTGGAAGGCTGTATCTCAGGGTTTCGCGTTGGCGGCGAAGAAGCGCCACATCATTTCCGAGGCATTCACAGCCTGCGTCGGTTGGTCGGCTTCGGCCCGTCCCGCCTGTCCGCCGGGCCAGGCGTGGCCGTTGTTGGCGACACTGTAGAAGTGTACGGGCGCGCCGCTGGTGCACTTTTCCCAGCGAATCTCCTCGAAACGCGCCTCGTTCATCTTCACGGGCGCAGCGCAACCATTTGCCCTCGCCCAGTATTCGGCCTGGGCGATGGCCGGTGCGACATCATGATCCTCGGGCTTGTCGCGCAGGCGGGCGAGGGAACCGCGCTTGGCCGCGCCGCCGAGGGGGCCGCCGGCGGCCGGCACGTTCTGGTCGTCCTGACCGACGAAGATGATGGCGGGGACCGGGGATTTCGCCGGGGCCTCATCCCCGAACACGGCTCCAACAATCGGGGCGATGGCGGCGATGCGGTCGGGGAGTTTCTGGGCGAGGACGTGGGTCATCATCCCGCCATTCGACATGCCGGTGACATAGATGCGCTTGGGATCGGCCCGGCCGGAGGCGACCAGCTGGTCGATCACCTTCCCGATGAAGCTGACATCGTCGATCTTGTTCTCGCGGGCATAGGCGCAGCAGTGGTTGGCGTTCCAGGTCAGTAGCTTGCCGCCGGGCATGCCGCCCGTGCCGCCCGGATAGACGGCAATGAACTTCTCGCGCCGGGCAACCTTGTCCATCTGCGACATCGACACGGCGTTTTCGGGGTGTCCGCCGCCGCCATGAAGGACGATCACCACGGGCGCCTTGGGGCCGGCCGCGAAGTCGTGGACGAGGAAGCGCCGCTCGCGGCCCTCATGCTGGATTGTCTCGTCGGTGAGCCGCCCGCCGGTAACCGTGGGCGTCTGCGCCCCGGCGGTGCAGGCGACGAGGGCGAACAGGGCAAGCGAGGCGAGCGAACGGATCATGGCGATTATCCTGGTATGAGGGCTGGCATCACATAGGCGCCTTCGAGAACGGACGCCTTGGGGAGGTAGAAGCGCATGCTGAGCGTCAGCGGCTTGGCGGGCGGCGACGGCAGCCAGTTGGAGGATTTGGCGCCGCCCGGATCGGCGCGCTGGATGTAGATTTCGAGCGAGCCGTCCGCGCCATATTTCAGGCCGGGCGTCCGGTCGCCGATGGCATAGCGGTTGATCGGGTTGTTGAAGAAATAGAACGCGCCGTCATCGGTGCGTTCATAGGCGGTGAGCGACCAGAAGGCGTCGACCGGCGGGAGATTGTCCTTCTCGAAGCGCAGTTTCCACGGCTTGTCGCTGGGCCATAGGAAGCCGCCATCGCTGTAGACCGGGCGGAGATAGGTAGCTTCAGCGGGGGTGAGGGCGGCGAGGCCGCCGACCGCCACTTGCGCGCGGAAGAGATAGTCCTGCCCGAATGCGCCGAGGTTGGACCGCGGATACATCCAGCCATTGCGCGCGCTGCCGGAGCGGCGTCCAATGACGGCGGCCTTGCCCTTCGCGATGCCGGACTGGATCTTTGCGGCGTCGTCGGCAGAGAATTTCGCGGCGTCGAAGCCGCCCAGCGGACCGAGGCCAAGACGGGCGACGCGATCGAAGAAGGCGAGGTCTTCCACCGGCGGCGGGTTCTCGATCAGCAGGGCTTGCACGGAGGCGAAGTAGTCGCTCCACGGCGCATCGCGCGTGGCGTATTTCGGCGCCTTCGGACGCACAGGCACGACGAGCTTCATCTTGTTCTGCAGGGCGTTGGCGGCCGCGCGATCGGCCTCGCCATCGATCAGCGTGCGGACCAGCAGCCAGACCCAGCGCGTCGGCGAACGGATGGCGAGGGGATCGTTCGTGGCGTCGTCCGGCCCGACCAGAGTAATGCGGCGGGCATCGCCGCCTGTCGTGCGCGTGCCGAGGATGGCGAAGTTCGTGCCGTACATGTCCATGAAGGCGTAGGACACGTAGCGCTTGCCGGAGGCGGGGATCTCCAGTGTCACCGGGCCACCGTCGAGATCGATCCAGGCGCGGGAGTAGAGCGTGTCGTTGTTCGGCGTGGTGACGAACTGTGTGTTCACGTTGGTGAGTTCGTAGGCGTGCAGAAGCGTGTTGGTGGGCGCCTCTGTCGTGGAGCGCGCGTTGGCGTTCTCGATCAGCATGACGCCGTAGATCCACGCCTCGGCGGCGGCGCTTTCGAGATCGAGGGCGTCCGGGCCGGGGGCGGCGCCGAGTTGGAGAGCCGGGGCGCTGGCGCAGGCCGCGAGGCCGATACCGGCGACGCCCGTGAGGAAAAACCTGCGGTTCATGGCAACTGCTCCGCCCTGATGCCCCGCACGGTTGCGGAGGCCATCGCGCCAATTCTGTTACCGATAGGCATCATACGATCCCGCCGCCACTGGCAAGAGCCTGGCAGAGAGAAACGGAACCGGGGCTGAACGCGTGCCTAAGCTGGAGGCGATCAGGACTTCTTGGGTGTCCGCTCTGGCGGATCGAGCTCGTAGGCCTCGCGGGTGGCGGCGCGCCATTCGCGGATGATGCGGCCGTACCAGACGAAACGCTTCTCATCGGAGAGGCCATCGCGATCCTCGAGCCACGCGACCAGCGTGTCGAACATCAGGTTTGTCATCGTGCGCGAGGCCTTGTCGGTGCGATCGGCAGGGCCGGGCGGAGCGCCTTCGCTGGGATGGAAGAAGCCGGCGGCCTGGCGATGCACGAGATCATGCAGGCGCTGGCGCAGCGGATCGAGCGCGGGATCGGCACGGAAGGTCTTCAGCGCGACGATGAAAATCTCGGGATCGGTCTTCGCATCGAGATAGAGAACGCGTAGCGCCCAGCCATAGCCGTCCCATTTTCCCTGCTGGGTCTTCACCATGGTGTCGTACACATGGTCGAAGAAGGACTCGATCAGTTCGGCGCGCGAGGGGAAGATCCGGTAGAAGACCGGCTTCGGCGCGCCGGCGGAATCCGCCACGTCCTGCATCGATGCGGCGGCGCCCTTGGCGAGAAAAGCGCGGGCTGCGGCGCGAAGGTAATCTGCCTTGCGGGCTTCCTTGTCGACGCGTGGCTTGCTGCGCGGCGATGGCTTATGACCGCCGTCGTTCGGGTCGTCGTCTCGTCCGTCCATCTCGTCCTTATTCACCCCAAGGGAAGGCGACTGGCGTCATTGCCGTTCAGGTGATCCCGGGATGACCGGTATCAAACACAACTGAACAACCGGTATGTCGGGATATGGCTCACTTGCCAAGCAAGATCACTTGCCTCGACGCCAGATGGAACCGTCAGCCCTGCCGGTACAGGCCAGCGCGAAGGCGAACTCCAGCGCGGTTTCCCTGAGGCTGGCGAAGCGGCCGGAGACGCCGCCATGGCCGGCGTCCATGTTGATCTTCAAGAAATACGGTCCGCCTTCCGGCGCCTCATGGCGCAGGCGCGCGGCCCATTTTGCAGGTTCCCAGTATGTGACGCGCGGGTCAGTCAGGCCGCC
>JAOATF010000240.1 GCA_030158285.1 Hyphomonadaceae bacterium | reverse complement strand
GATCGACACGGGCGAGGCTGTGGCGCGGCAGGCCATGCGCGTGGCGCCGAAATCTCCGCGGCCTGCTGGCGAGGCGATCGCCTATGTCACGGGCGGGGCGGCCAACAAGGCGGCGATGACGCCAGCGTTTGCGCGTTTCGGCTATGACGCCATCGAGATCATTGACGTCTAGAGCAAACGCAGCTCCAGCTGAATCTGGGGGATTCCCGCTTCAGGCGGCTTGTGATTCCGTTTGTGTCGGCCGGACAGGAGGCCGGCAGACATGACACGAGCCCTGTCGATGGATCTGCGTGAGCGGGCGATGGCCCGTCTCGAAGATGGTCAGACATGCCGCGAGGTGGCCGCAGCGCTTCAGGTTGCTGTCTCCTCGGTGGTGAAGTGGTCGCAGCGCAAGCGGGCGACCGGAAGTTGCGCGCCGGGCAAGACGGGCGGGCGCCTGCCTTACGTGCTGAAAGACAAGGAACGGGACTATATCCGGGCGCGTCTCCACGCTGAGCCGCATGCAACGCTGCGGGCGATCCAGATCGAGCTGGCCGAGCTCGGGACCAAGGTGAGTTACGGGGCGATCTGGAACTTCGTCCATGCCGACGGCCTGAGTTTTAAAAAAAACCGCCATCGCCGATGAGCGGCTGCGCCCTGATGTCGTAAGGCGGCGCAGGCGCTGGCGGTCGCTCCAGACGTGGATCGATCCTGATCGCCTGGTCTTCATCGACGAGACCTGGGTGAAGACCAACATGGCGCCTCTGCGAGGCTGGAGCGCCAGGGGCAAACGCCTCAACGGCTATGCGCCCCACCGCCAGTGGAAGACATCGACCTTCCTCGCCGGCCTGCGCCGCCACGCCATCACCGCCCCCTTCGTGTTCGAGGGACCGATCAACGGCGAGATCTTCAGGACCTACATCGCCGACGTCCTCGTCCCGACCTTGCGGCCTGGCGACATCGTCGTGATGGACAATCTAGGCAGCCACAAAGGCCGGGCCATCCGCCAGCTGGTGCGCAAGGCCGGGGCCCGGGTGTGGTTCCTGCCGCCCTACAGCCCCGACCTCAACCCGATCGAGCAGGTCTTCTCAAAGCTCAAACACCTGCTCCGGAAGGCCCAGGAACGCACGAGCGAGCGCGCCTGGGACCGCATCGGCCAGCTGCTCAAGACCTTCTCACCCGAGGAGTGCGCAAACTACGTCGCCAACTCAGGATATCGCTTCAATGCGAAATGATCCCGCTCTAGCGCGGGATCCCGCGCGGGCGATGCCGGGCCGGCTTAACCGGTCGAGGCGTA
>JAOATF010000239.1 GCA_030158285.1 Hyphomonadaceae bacterium | reverse complement strand
TGCCCTTGGACTTCGACATCTTCTGGCCCTTCTCGTCGCGGACCAGCGCGTGGATATAGACGTCCTTGAACGGCACCTCACCCATGAAGTGGATGCCCTGCATCATCATGCGGGCCACCCAGAAGAAGATGATATCGAACGCCGTCACCAGCACCGCGCCCGGATAGAACTCCTTCAGCGCGGGATCGTCATTGCCCGGCCACCCGAGCGTGGAGAACGGCCACAGCGCGGACGAGAACCAGGTGTCGAGGACGTCGGGATCTCGATAAAGCACAGCCGCGGCATCGTCTTGCTCAGAGAATGCCTGGACTAACTTCAGCTTGGCCAAAACAGCCGGATCACGCCGAACATGCTGAGCACCTTCAAAACGTTGCAGCAGCTCAACCCATTTCGACTGATTTTCATCGTGAGCTATCAGGACATCGCGTCCGCCGTAGTACTCCTTGGCTTTCGCGACCACGTCGGCTTCATCTAAACCGACAAAGTATTTTGGCCCCGTGCCAGCCAGCAACTCGGGATCTGAAGTGACACGCGGCCCGTACCATGCCGGAATCCGATGCCCCCACCAGAGCTGGCGGCTCACGCACCACGGCTCGATGTTGCGCATCCATTCGTAATACGTCTTGTCCCAGTTGCCCGGAACGAATTTCGTCTTGCCCGTCTCCACCGCTTCGATCGCCGGCTTGGCCAACGTTACGGCGTCCACATACCACTGATCCGTCAGGTACGGCTCGATCACCACGCCCGAGCGGTCGCCGAACGGCTGCATGATCGTCTTGTCTTCGATCTTCAGCAGGCAGCCTTCCGCCTCGATGTCGGCGACAACCTGCTTGCGCGCTGCAAAGCGTTCCAGCCCGCGATACTTCTCCGGCGCGTTCCCGTTGATGAACGCCGTGTCGGTGAAGATGTTGATCATCTCCAGCCCGTTGCGCTTGCCGACCATGTAGTCGTTGAAGTCATGCGCCGGCGTGATCTTCACCGCGCCCGAGCCCTGCTCCGGATCGGCATAGTCATCGCCCACGATCGGGATCAGACGGCCGACCAGCGGCAGCTTCACCTGCTTGCCAATGAGAGCCTTGTAGCGCTCGTCATTCGGGTTCACCGCAACAGCCGTATCGCCCAGCATCGTTTCCGGCCGCGTCGTCGCCACCACGATATAGTCGCGCATCTCATCGAGCACGACATTGCCGTCCGCATCCTTCTCGACCCAGCGATAGGTCGAGCCATCCGCGAGCGGATACTTGAAGTGCCAGAAATGCCCCTTCACTTCCCGCGTCTCGACTTCGAGATCCGAGATCGCCGTCTGGAATTGCGGATCCCAGTTCACGAGGCGCTTGTCGCGATAGATCAGTTTATCCTTGTGAAGGTCGACGAAAGCCTTGGTGACTGCCTGCACCATCGGATTGTTGGGATCGTGCTGATCCCCCATCGTGAACCGCTCGCGGCTCCAGTCACAGCTCGCGCCAAGGCGCTTCAGCTGGTTGAGGATCGTGCCGCCGGATTGCTCCTTCCACGTCCACACCCGCTCGAGGAACTTCTCGCGGCCCAGCTCGCGCCGCCCGGCATTGCCTTCCTGCGCCAGCTGCCGTTCGACCACCATCTGCGTGGCGATGCCCGCATGGTCCGTCCCCGGCTGCCAGAGTGTGCGATACCCCTTCATCCGGTGATAGCGGATGAGAATGTCCTGAAGCGTGTTGTTGAGCGCATGCCCCATGTGCAGCACGCCCGTCACGTTCGGCGGCGGGATCACGATCGCATACGGCTCGCCGTCGCCGGACGGCTTGAAAGCCCCCGACTTTTCCCAGCGGTCATAGATGCGCGGCTCAGCGGCCTTGTGGTCGTAACGATCGTCAATCATGGGGTCCGGATAACGCGCCGGGCCGGGGTTGTCACCAAGCCACTCTGGACCGCCGCGAAGCGGCAGCCTCCCCCCGCAATTCCCGGGAATTGGCGTTTCACTTTTTCAGACGAAACCGAACAACATCAGGGTCTTGCGATCCCAGAACCGTGTTTTTTGGAAACGTGCGTCCCACACCCCTCCATGTGAGGTGATACTGCCCGCATGACACGAGCACGACCTCTCGCATCTGGCTTAGGCAACCCGCCGCTCCTCCAGCTTTTGCTGGACGCGGTGACGTGCGCGTTCGTGTGTCTCGTGCAAGGCGTCCGCGCGACGTTCGGGATGCGCTTCAACCGCCGGCCCCATGATTGGCACATGGCGCCCGCGGCCGAAGCTCTGCCCCAGACGAAGCCCGACATTCACACTGAGGAAAACCTCACCACCCCAACGGTGTCATTCTCGGGCCTGTCCCGAGAATCCCTGTTGGAGAACCCGAAGGGACAGGCAGTCAGTCCCCTCGAAACCATCAACCAGGATTCTCGGGACAAGCCCGAGAATGACCCCGTTGATGTTGCACCACTGGAAGCGCGCCTCTTGGCACGCGTTCCCGGCGACCTGTCTGCCGAAGCTCGACCCGTCTCCCAAAGCCCGAAGGGCGTCGGGAGAAGAGCGCAGGGAGAAGGCCGGGATCCGGCCAGCGCGCACCGCGCGCTACCCAAGCGCACAACTCTCTCCCCGCTCATTCCGACGAACGTCGGAATCCAGGGCGAACCCTGCGTCTTGTTCCACCTTGCAGCTTCAAGCCTGCGCACGCAGGCAAACCGTTCCTGGATTCCGGCGCCTCACCCTGAGCCGGCGCGCAGCGCCGAGTCGAAGGGCGCCGGAATGAGCGGGACTACACCCCGCCCGCTCTAACCGCGGGCACACATCAACCACCCACCCCCGCGCCCCCCACCGCGAGGACAGCACCTTCATGCCCAAAACACAAAAGGCGCACCTCGCGGTGCGCCCTCTGCGTTTTAGCTCGCTGGATCAGTCCGAAGCCTGTGTGATGCCGCCCGGGCGGCTTGTTCCGGCAGACCCTAGCGGGCCATGCGACGGATGCGGTCGATCTCCTTCGCAACTTCGGCTTCGACGATCTGCGGAAGGTTGGCGTCGAGCCATTGCTTCAGCATCGGTTTCAGGAGCTCGCGCACCACGTCATCCAGCGTCGCGCCGGAGGAGACGAGCATCGAGCCCATGAGTTTCGAGAGGGCGCCGGCCGCCTGGCTGGCGACGGGCTCGCTGGTCAGCGTTTCGGTCTCCATCGGGCGCCACTCGGCCTTCGGGGCCGGGGCTGCCGCTTTCGGCGTGAAGACGGGCTCGGGTTCGGGCTCCGGCGCGGGCTCGAATTCAGCCTCGACCTCATGCTCGACGATCATCAGATCTTCATCGATGGCGCGCGAGGGAAGCTCTTCCGGCGTGTCGAAATCGAAATTGGCCGACGGCTTGAACACCGGGGTCGGCTCGGGCTCGGGCGCAAAACGCGGCGCGGCGCGGGTTTCGGCGACAGGAGCCGGGGGCGGCTGGAGATCCAGCACGTCGCCGCCTGATTCGGCGGGGCGGTCTTCTTCCGAAATGATCCGGCGGATGGAGGCGAGGATTTCCTCCATTGTCGGCTCGCGTTGAGCTGTTTCCGCAGACATTGCCGTCCTCATCAATTCATGAGGGCCGCGAATGCGCGATTCACCGACCCCAGACGATTAAGGAATAGACAGACCTATGGTGTCGAATTCGTTAACGCGGACGTTTACCGCCTACTGCTTGGCGATCAGCTGGGGCTTCAGTTCGCCCATGGCGGCCAGCAGGTCGTGCGCGGCCAGATAGGCGGCCCGTTCCGCGTCCACCTGCCCCAGCTGGGCTTCCAGAAGCTCGCGCTCCTGGTCCAGCACGTCCAGCGTGATGCGCTCGCCGACGGCCAGCTCCTGCTGGGCGCCTTCCAGCGCGACCTCGGCTGCGGCAACACGACTCACCGAAGCGGCGATCTCGCCACGCGTCGCCACCACCTGGTGCCAGGCGGTCGTCACCTGCGCCGTCACCTGCCGCTCGACCGCCATGCGCTCATAGCGCCCGCGATCGGCCTCCAGCTGCGCGCCGCGCGTACGCGACTGCAGGAGGCCGCTGTCAAACAGCGGGAAACGGAATTCAGCTGACAGCCCGACGTTGGAATCGTTGAACGTATTGTCCTGCTGCGTCGTCACGAAGCCGGCGCTGCCGACCAGGTCGAACGACGGCGCCAGGCGTCCACGCGCCACATCAACACCCTGCTCGCCCTGGGTTTCACGCGCACGCGCGGCCAGGATCGACGGGTTGTTGGCGCGCGCCACAACAATTGCTTCCTCAAGCGTCGCAGGCAGTTGCGCGATTGCCGGCGGTTCAGCGAGCTGGATCGCCGGACGGCCAACAATGCGCTCGAAATCAGCGCGCGACTTGGCGCGGCGCGACGTCGCGACGGCCAGCTGGGCTTCGGACGCAGCGCGGCGGGCTTCGGCCTGCGCGACGTCGGTGCGGGTCACTTCACCCACTTCGAAGCGGTCACGCGCCGCTTTCACCTGCTGGCCCAGAGCGTTGACATTGCTCTCGCGGATTTCCACTTCGCGCTCGGCGCGGCGGACATCCATGAACACAGTCACGACCTGCAGCACGAGATCCTGCTCGGCGCCGATCAGCGCTGCGCGCGCCGCATCTACGCCCGAACGGGCCTGGTCGCGTTGCGCCGACAGCGATCCGCCGGACCAGATCGACTGGCGGGCTTCGAGGCCCACCCGCGCGCGTTGCTGTTCGCCATCATAGGGGAAGCTGCCGGTCGTGGTATTTACCTGGCGGCCGATCGACGTGTATTCGATACCGAGCGAACCTGAGAGGTTCAGCTGCGGCCCCATCTGGGCTTGCGCCTGTTTGAGGTTCTCATTGGCAAATTGGCGCGTGGCGCGCTCGGCCATCAGCTCCGGATTGTTGGCGATGGCGGAGTCGACGGCGTCAGCCAGCGTCTCGCGGCTGGCCTGTGCAAAGGCGGGCGCCGAGACGGTGCAAAGCAGAAGGGCGGCGGCCAGGAATCTCATGGCGATACCTCAAGGTAGCGGCCTTCAGCCGGCCGCGAGCAACCGGGCCACGTCGCAAGTAACGTGCCCGACCCCGTTAAATCGCGGCGACGGTGACAGGGAAATGGTTGATTTCGCTCTAAGACCGACGTTTCGCCTCAGAAGCGAAACTCAGGCGCCTTTTCAAAACCGGGCAAGGCCGGGACCGGAGCGTCGAACGGCGTGCGCCAGGCGGTCTTGCCGCCGGACGCCGTATAGATGCGGGCCCGGCAGACGCCGCCCTCGATGACCGCAACGGCCAGACGGCCGCCTTCAGCCAGCTGCGACAGCCAGGCGGCCGGCACGTCCTCGACGGCGCCGTTCACGAAGATGACGTCGAACGGCCCCTTGCCCGGGGCGCCAGCCTTCAGCGATCCGGCGACCGTTTCGACGCCGGTAACGCCAGCGGCGACAAGCCCGTCATTCAGGGTACGGACGGCAGTTTCATCCTGCTCGAGCGCGACGACCGAAGCCGCCATCTTCGCCAGCACGGCCGCGGAATATCCCGTGCCCGGGGCGATATCGAGCACCCGGTCCTCGGGCCGAACGCCGGCAATATTCACCAGCTTGGAAAAGTCGCGCGCCGTCATTAGCCAGCGGCCCGCGCCGGTCTCGACCGCAACGTCCGCATAGGCGGCGGCCCGGCGGCTGGCCGGAACGAAAATCTCGCGCGGAACAGACGCCATCGCGCCGATCAGGCGGCGGTCGGTCACGTCGTTCGGACGGACCTGGCTGTCGATCAAAGCCGTACGGGCAGCTGTAAAGTCCACGCGGAAGCCCCATGTTTCTTGCGCAGAATCGCCGGGAAACGCCGGGGTCTTGTGCGCCCGGGGCTCTTAGCATACGCACCACCCGGCGCAACGCGCCCAACCATCGCTCCGCCAGCGGTGGTCTTGGTGAGGCCTCGTGGCGGAGTGGTGACGCAGAGGACTGCAAATCCTTGCACCCCGGTTCGATTCCGGGCGAGGCCTCCAA